>JBGSLW010000163.1:0-7216 GCA_041740495.1 Pirellulaceae bacterium | reverse complement strand
TCCCGCGGGAAATTGACCATGCCATGAGCCCGCGGGAGGGTCGGACGCAGGAGGCGGCCGGGGAGGGTCGAGGGTCCGCTCCATCGCCCCTGCAAACTGCGGCCCCCTCACCGCCCGCTTCCCTGCGGGCGACTCTCCCCCGAAGACGGGGGAGAGTAAAGTTGACTCCGGTATCTTTCGCACTTGAAAACTACACGACCCCACTTGAAACCTACACGACCACACTTGAAACCTACACGACCGCCATTGAAACCCACACGACCACACATGAAACCTGCACTACCGCACATGGAACCTGCACTACCGCCATTGAAACCCACACGACCGCCATTGAAACTGCACGACCACCATTGAACCTGCACGACCGCACTTGAAACCTGCACGACCGCACATGGAAACTGCACGACATTCGGAGGCAGAGGATCGCGAAAGTGAATCGGTGCTAATCGTTCGGTTGCACCTCCTGGAGCAGCGACTCCAGTCGTTCCAGCGGCAGGCCGACGACGTTGGATTCGCTACCGCGGATGATGTGCACCCAGTCGTTGCCGTCTTGATAGCCGAAGGCGCCGGCTTTGCCTTCCCAGCGTCCTGAATCGAGGTACGCTTCCAGGTCGTCCACGGTGAGCTCGCACATCTGGAGCAGCGTTTCATCAACCGCCTGCCAGTGCCTCGCGGTCCCGGCATTCCACAAACAAATCCCGGTCAAGACGCGGTGGCTTTTTCCGGTGAGCTGTTGGAGAATCCGGCGTGCGTCGGCTCGGTCCGCCGGCTTACCGATCAATTCCCCGTCGCATTCCACCAAAGTGTCCGCGGCCAGCACCAGTCCGGACGAAAGTCGATTTGCGACGTCGGCGGCCTTGTCCAGCGCCAAGCGTCGGACCGCCGATTCGATCGACTCCCCGACGCGCACTCCGGACTCGGCCTGATCATGGGGCGGGATGACTTCAAAGGGATAACCCGCCTGGCGGAGCAGGGACTGACGCCGCGGCGAGCTGCTGGCCAAAATCAGCGCCGGTCGAGCTCGAAATTCTGCCATCGTCGCCGTCCTCAAGCGGAGGGGGTCTATCCCAATTTCGCTGCAATTCGTTTCACGCCAATACCGTTCAATTTAAGCTCACTTGCTTCCATGGGTTTACAAGAAGTGGTACGTCAACAGGATTGCTTGCGCAACCTGTCGAATTCAGACACGACGTGATGCACTTCATTGAACGGTATTGCGTTTAACGCCAAGCCGGAGGCGCCGGCTGTGCGCCATGCATGGAGCCGTTGGAGCCGGCGCCTCCGGCTTGGCGTTAAACGATGTACAGGCAAGGAAGCCGGCGCCTTCGGCTTGGCGTTAAACGATGTACAGGCAAATGCAGGGTGAAACGGCGGTGTACCGCCACCGAAGACAGGGAGAGCGTATGGGCATGGCCGTCTAGTCTTTGTCCCCGGTTTGCAGCACCGCCATGAAAGCCTTTTGGGGGATATCAACCGAGCCGACCGATTTCATTCGTTTCTTCCCTTCCCGTTGCTTGGCCCACAGCTTGCGTTTGCGCGTGATATCGCCGCCGTAGCATTTGGCGGTCACGTTTTTCCGCATCGCCTTGACGGTTTCCCGCGCGATCACTCGCGAGCCGATGGCGGCTTGCACCGCGATCTCGAACATGTGCCGATCGATCTCGTCCTTGAGCTTCTTGACTACGGCTCGGCCACGGCGATCGGAGTCGCCGCGATTGCAAATCACGCTCAAGGCGTCCACGCGGTTGCCGTTCACCAAAATATCGACTCGCACCAGATCGGCCGGCCGGTAACCGATGAACTCGTAGTCCATCGTCCCGTATCCCCGGGTCAGACTCTTGATCTTATCGTGCAAGTCGTAGATCACTTCGGCCAAGGGGAGCTCATACGTCAACATCACACGGGTCGGCGAAAGGTACTCGGTGGCCGTTTGGATCCCGCGGCGCTCGACAGAGAGCTTCATCACCGCCCCGACATACTCCTCCGGCTGAATCAAATTCACGCGGACGATCGGTTGACGGAACTCTTCAATTTCCCCCGCCTCGGGCACCTCTTGGGGACGATGGATCTCCTTGATCTCACCGCTCCGCAGCACGATTTCATAAGTGACATTCGGAGCCGTCTGCACCAGGTCGATATCCGACTCTTGTTCCAGCCGTTGCTGGATGATCTCCATATGCAGCAACCCCAGGAATCCGCAGCGGAACCCGAACCCCAACGCTTCACTCGACTCGGGCTGGAACTCGAAACTGGGATCGTTCAGGGAGAGTTTGGTCAACGCATCGCGGAGCTCGGCGAAGTCCTGACCGTCGCTGGGATACAAACCGCAGTAAACCATCCGTTTCGGCTTTTTGTAGCCGGGCAACTGCGGGGCCGCCTGGTCGCCTGGGACGCTGACCGTATCTCCGATGTTGACCTCGTCCAGCGATTTGATGTTGCAAATCAAATAGCCGACTTGGCCGCCGTGCAATTGATCGCAGGGGACACGTTTTGGGGCAAATTGCCCCAGCTCCTGGACCTCGTACACTCGGCCCGTGCTGAGCAGTTTGATTTTCTGTCCCTTTTGCACGCGGCCGTTCATCAATCGGACGTAGATGATGGTGCCGCGGTAGTCGTCGTAATGTGCGTCGAAGACCATCGCCTGCAAGGGCGCGTTCTTGTCCGCGGTGGGGGGGGGAATCCGTGAAATTGCGGTCCGCACCAGATGATCGATCCCCAAACCTGCTTTGGCACTGACGCGGACAATTTCTTCCGGGTCGATCGCCAATGTCTGTTCCATTTCCCGAGCGACCTCGTCAGCCCGTTGGTGTTTCAGGTCGATCTTGTTAATCACCGGGACGATGGTCAGGTTTTGTTCCATTGCGGCGAAAGCGTTGGCCAGCGTCTGTGCTTCGACGCCTTGAAACGCATCGACGACCAGCAAGGCCCCTTCGCAGCAGGCGAGTGAGCGGGAGACCTCATAATGGAAGTCGACGTGGCCGGGGGTGTCGATCAGGTTGAGTTCGTACTCGACGCCATCGACGATGGTCCGCATCGCCACGGCGCGGGCCTTGATCGTGATCCCACGTTGGCGTTCCAGATCCATATCGTCCAGCAACTGGTCTTGCATTTCGCGGCGAGTCACGGTCCCCGTGTACTCGAGCAGTCGATCGGCGAGCGTGCTCTTGCCATGGTCGATATGGGCGATAATGCAAAAATTGCGGATGTTGCGGCAATCGATTTCGGGCATACAGTCTCGCGGAGAGGAGAGAGGACGATTCGACGTGTGGATCGACGCAGTCGCCGTCGAAAGTGCGAGTCAAAGTCGGCCAGCAGATCGGCGGGCCCACCCGGCGGCGCCGATCCAGCCGGCGTCGCCGCGCAAACTGGCGAATTCGACCCGCAGATTTTGGGCAATGATGGGAAAAGTTAAGCCGGCAGCGGTCTCTCGAATGGTGGACAGAAACCGTTGGCCCAACGGCGATCCGGCCCCGCCGAAATTCATCGCGCCCCCGATCAGAAACAGTTCTGGATCAATGGTATGCGCCAAGTCAGCGACCGCCCATCCCAAGTAATGTGCGGTTTCTTGGATTATTTTCAATGCCAAATCGTCGCCGGCGACGGCATGTTCGCTAATCCGCAGGGCGGTCAGGGGCTCATTGTCCGCCAGAAACTGCTGTAAAGAGCTTTTCGCCCCGGTGGACAGGGCCTCTTCGGTTCGTTGAACCACGGCCGTGGCGCTGGCATACGCTTCCAGGTGCCCGCGACCGCCGCAACTGCACCGCCGGGCGGAGGGCGAATGATCCAGGCAGAGGTGTCCCAGCTCCGCACCATGATCATGGTGGCCAGTCCACATTTGGTCGTCCAGAATGATCCCTCCGCCGACGCCGGTCCCCAAGGTCAAAAGAACCACACTCCGCGCGGCATGCCCTTCGCCGACCCAGAATTCGCCGTAGGCTGCGGCGTTCGCGTCGTTCATGAAACTCACCGGCCGCCCGTGACAAGCATCCTGCAGCCGCTGCCGCATCGGATAGTTGTGCCAGCCGGGAAGATTGCTGGGGGTCAGCAGCATGCCGCGGGCGACGTCCAGCGGGCCCGGCGTACCGATCCCGATCGCCATCACATCGGTCATCGTTCGCCCGAGCTCTTCCAGGAGCCGTTGCAACGACCGGGCGATATCCGCCACCGCCCCATCCGGACGCTGCCGATTGGGGGTCGGGAGTTTCGCGCGGGCAATCACATTTCCGCGACCGTCGACCAACCCCAATTTGATATACGTTCCGCCCACATCGACGCCGACGTAAAGCGACGTCCCTTCCGTCGATTGCGCGTTCTCCGAATCGGTCATAGTGGGTTGGGGCTCCGTGCCGAAACGACCTGGCGGGCCGCGACCTAGAAGTCCTCCTTCTTGGATTCGTCGGAGCGATCCCGCTGCCGGGACAACTCTTCGATCCGCAGCCGGACGCTTTCATCGATCAACTTCGGTAACGACTCGACCAAATCCTGCAGCTCGCGAACCGACTTCGACATCCGCTCGTCCGCCGGATCGGCTTTCAGTTTGGCCACCGAATCGAAAATCGACTTGAGCTGGCGCTGAATATCCTCTTCTTGATCCCGTTGGTTATCGCGGAGGGCGCCCACGGATTCCTCCAGTTCTTGGTTGCGGATCCGCAATCGCTCCAAGTCGCGGCGGAGGGTCTCCAGTTCTTCATTCTGAGGCCTCCCGGTCAGGTCGCTAGGGGAGGGTTGCCCCGCGGCGGGCGGGGGGGTTGGGAAGGGCAGGGTGGGGGGCGGTAGTGACGCGGAGTCGACTGGCGTCGGCGGTGCGTTGGAATCCGACGGCAACACCAGAGGCGCGTCTGTCCCGGCCGCAGGCGGCGAAGGAAAACTCACCGCCGCCGGATCAGCTGCCGTCGGGCAAACTGGACAACTGGGCACCGCGGTTACCGAAGGGGCACAGCTGCCGCGCGAACAATTCGGATACCAAAATCCGCTTTGGGCCAACGCCGCGAACGGGGTGAGCGCCAAGATCGACAAGCTGAGAAAAGCGCGAAACATCGACTTCACCTCATGGGGAATCAGCGTTGGCGGGTCAAGTTGCCTGAATTCTCTAACTTAACCGGCCGTAGTAGGTTGGTCAAACCGAATTGCCTTGACCAAAACGGCTTTGCCTGCGAGGATCCCGCCCCCCCAAAAAATAAATGTGGACCGCGAATCTAAGCCTAAATGGAAAGGTCTTCGATGCAACGCACGGCTAGGTCAAACTTGGTTCTACGTGGCATCGTGGCGACGGCGATTGCGACGACGGTTGGATGTCAATCGCCCGGCTACCACACCGCCTCGGGAGCCGCGATCGGTGGCTTGACGGGCGCAGCGATCGGCGCGATGGCTGGTGCGGATTCGGGCCAGTCGTTGCAGGGGGCCGCGATCGGAGCGGCGGCCGGCGGTTCCTTGGGGGGACTGGTGGGAAATCAAGCCGATCGTGCCGAGTCTCAGATGCAGGCCGTTCGCCAAGCGAATTACGCAGAGGCCGCGGGTCGCGCGGTCAGCCCGCAACAAGTTGTGCAGATGGTGCAGAGCGGGTTGAGCGATCAAGTGATCAGCGAGCAGATTCGCACCAACGGAGTGACTCAATCGCTCAACGTCGACGAGTTGGTCCATTTGAAACAGAGCGGCGTCAGCGACGCGTTGATCAACGCGATGCAACAAGCCCGAACGCCGGGGGCCGCGTTGCAACCGGTAAGCCCCCCGGGGGGCACGACGATTATTCGCGAGCATTGGGTTGGTCCACCGCCGGGGTTTTATGCACCGGCTCCGTGTTACCCGTGTCCGCCCCCCTTTCGCCGCGGGGGCATCCATTGGCGCGTGCACTTCTAGCCGCATCGCCGCCCGGCGAAAAAACCAGCCGGCTGGCGCCGTCCTGTTGAAAAACTTGTGGGGTAGGCCGGAACATGTCTTCGCGGTTCCGGCGACCCGGTCTTTCATCGTAGAATCGTGAGCGCCGGAACTTCGTCGCAATAACTCCTTGTTGCCAGCCTAATTTTTCAACAGGCTCCTGGCCAGGCGGCTCATATCTCGGGCAGTCCCGAAGGTTTTGACGGGCGCCGCGGCGTCGATCACAATGCGAACTGGGCAAACGGAAGCGCAGAGCGATTCTCTCACGCGAGTAGGTATGTCGATCATCGGGATTGGTACAGATATTATCGAAGTCCCGCGGATCGCCTTGATGATCGAAAAGCACGGCGAGTTGTTCGTGCAGCGTGTGTACACCACCTACGAGATCGGCTATTGCCAGTTGCGCAAGTCGGCCAACCAGCACTACGCCGGACGCTGGGCTGCCAAGGAGGCGGTTCTTAAAGCGATCGGCACCGGCTGGGCCGGCGGAATTCAATGGACCGATATTGAGGTCCGCAACGACGTGTCGGGCCGCCCTTCGATTACGTTGTATCACGGGGCGAAGGATGTCTGCGAGGAACGCGGAATCAGCGACATCCAGATCAGTATTTCGCATTGCCGCACGATGGCCGTGGCGTACGCCGTGGCCATCGGTTTCGAGCCGAACGCGCAGAACGACGAACAGAGCGACTTGACTTCAGATTGACGGAGGACCTCGGAAGATGCCCGCACTCGACGAATTCTGGATGGACTTGGCGATCGACCTGGCGGGACAGGGACAAGGGCGCGTGGAACCGAATCCGCTGGTGGGCTGCGTGCTGGTGCGGCACGGCAAAGAGTTGTCGCGGGGATGGCATGCACGGTTCGGCGGACCGCATGCGGAAGCCGACGCCTTGGGAAAAGTCTCGGATGCCCGGGGGGCGACTGCCTACGTCAACTTGGAACCGTGCAATCACTTCGGCAAGACACCCCCGTGCACCGCGGCGTTGATCGACGCACAGGTCGAACGCGTGGTAGTCGGAATGTTGGATCCGAATCCGCAAGTGAACGGCCAGGGGATCAAGCGTCTGAACGACGCAGGAATCCGAGTCGACGTCGGCGTGTCGCAGGCGGCGGCTGAGCGGCTCAATGCGCCTTACCTCAAGCGGACTCGGACCGGCCGCCCCTGGGTGATCGCCAAATGGGCGATGACCTTGGATGGTCGCATCGCGACAGGGACTGGGGATAGCCGCTGGATCAGCGGCCGAGAATCCCGCGGTGTGGTGCACCGAATCCGTGGCCGAGTCGACGCGGTCTTGATCGGCCGCAACACCGCGTTGGCGGACGACCCGCTCTTGACCGC
>JBGSLW010000162.1:0-21373 GCA_041740495.1 Pirellulaceae bacterium | reverse complement strand
TCCAGCCCGTCGGCTCGGGCGGCTGGCGGCGGGGTTGCCGGCATCGTCCGGTTCCCCACTCCGCAGTTGTCGCAACATTGGCAACGTTGCCGCTGGGGGTCGCCGAAGTATTCCAGGATTTCCAGTTGCCGGCAGCGCTTGGATTGCACAAACCCGATCATCTGCTCCAGCTTCTCGTATTCGTTGCGTTTGCGCCGATCGAGTTCGTCGAAGTCGACTCCCAGTTGATCGAACGGAGTCTCGCGTTTGAGCACATGGACGGCTCGGCCGCGGAACGGTGGGACGTAGTCGAAGCCCTCGAGTTTGGTCAGTTCGCGGATCGCGCGGGCCAGCGAATCGTTCGATACATTGAGCCCAGCGGCCAGCCGTTGCGGGCTGAAAAAGATACGTTCCCCCCGCGCCGGTCCGACCAATTGCTCCAGGCCGCGGAGGACTTTCCGTTGGACTCGGGCCTCCCGTGGAAGCAAGTCGACGAGCGTCGGCAAGTTCGAGTCGATGCGGACCGACGCCTGGTTTTGCATCGAGTCCATTCGCTCGATCGCACCCGCCTTTTCCAGCAGCGTCTCGCAAACGCGGACCCCTTCTGTGCCGATTTCCAACCCGAGTGCTTCCTTGATCTCCTGCAACGTCATTTCGATCGGATCGTGCGGGATCGACCGGAGGTACTCGAAGACCTGACGGACGGTATCCCGTGCGGGATAGGAGTTCTCGATGAAGAACTCCTGGATATAGCGATCCTGGTAAGAGAACAGCAGCAGGCAATCGGCGGGGAGGCCATCGCGTCCGGCACGGCCCGCCTCTTGGTAATAGGCTTCCAAGCTGCCCGGCAGATTGTAGTGTACAACGAATCGCACGTCGGACTTGTCGATCCCCATGCCGAAGGCGTTGGTCGCGACGATGACTTCGGCGCGGCCCGCCATGAAGCTATCTTGAATTTGTTTGCGTTGTTCCGGTTCGATTCCCGCATGGTAAAAGGCGGCGGTCCGGCCGCTGGCTTGGGCGATCAATTCCACCAGGTGTTCGCAACTTTTGCGAGTCGCTGCGTAGACGATCCCACTGCCTGGATGCGCCGTCAGAAACTCCAGCAGGCGCTGGTCCTTGGCGATATTCGAGCTGTGGGTTTCCACCGCCAGTCGCAGATTTTCGCGGCGAAATCCGGAGACCAGCGTCAGGGGATCGCGGAGCGCAAGGACTTCCGCGATATCGGCGCGGACCAAACGGGTCGCGGTCGCCGTCAAGGCGATAGTCGGGGGGCCTCCGAGTTTGGCTCGGACCTTGCCCAGTCGCGAATAGTCGGGGCGGAAATCGTGTCCCCATTGGCTGATACAATGGGCCTCGTCGATCGCCAGAAGTTGCAGGTTGGCTCGGCGAATCGCCTCGACGAACGCCGGGCTTCGCAAGCGTTCCGGCGCCACATAGACCAGGACATAGTCCCCCTGGATCATCGCAGCGGTTCGCCGCTCCCGTTCTTCGAACGAGAGTGAACTGTTGATAAACGTGGCGGGGATCCCCAGGCGATCCAAGTTGTCGACCTGGTCTTTCATCAGCGCGATCAACGGAGAAACCACCACCGTCAATCCGCCCAACGCCACGGCCGGAAGTTGAAAACAAAGACTTTTTCCGCCGCCGGTCGGCATAATACTGAGGCAATCGCGGCGGGCGAGCACCGCCTCAATGACCTCCTGCTGCCCCGAACGGAACTCGCGCCAGCCGAAACGGGGTAGGAAGTCAGCAGGATTCATCCGAGATTCGCAAGCAAGACCCAGTGGCTTGGTCGACGGCCGATCGCCGCACCGATTATACTGTTCCGCCGCACCGCGCGTCGAAACGTCCACCTGGATTATCTACCTCCCAACCTATGATCGACGTGGAGCACCTACGAAAGTCGTTTCAGGCGGGGACGCAGACGATTCGCGCTGTCGATGATGTGTCGTTTCACGTTGCGCCGGCCGAAGTCTTCGGCCTGCTGGGGCCGAACGGCGCGGGCAAGACCACCACCATGCGGATGATTCTGGGTTTGCTCCAAGCCGACTCCGGGTTCGCGGCGATCCAAGGCTTCCGTTCCGATCAGAAACCGGACGAGGTCAAAAAGCGGGTCGGATTCGTCTCGGCCAACGCCGGCACCTATCAGTGGCTGACTCCGCGCGAAATCCTGACCTTTTTTGGCGATGTGTACGGTCTTCGCTTGGATGCGATTCGCCAGCGGATCAGCGAGCTGTCCGAATTGTTGGGTATCGGGCCGTTTCTAGACCAACGCAGCAGCACGCTCAGCACCGGGCAGCGGCAACGGATCAATCTGGCGCGGGCTCTGGTCCACGATCCCCCCGTGATGTTGCTGGACGAGCCGACGTTGGGGCTGGATGTGATCGGCAGCCAGATTATTTTCGACTATATCCAGATGCTGTGCGCCCGGAACAAAGCGATCATCCTCTGCACGCACAGTCTCGATCAAGCGCAACGGATCTGCCATCGCTTCGCCCTGTTGCACCAGGGTCGGATCGTGCATAGCGGCTCGTTGGGACAGCTGCAGCAGGAGACGGGGCGCGAGCACCTGGTCGATATGTTCGTGGATCTACTACGGGCGTCCCGCGAATTGATGCCGGCCAGTGTCGCGGCGATGGCGGGCCCCGCGGTCGGCGGGGAGGGGGACCGATGAGCACTTCCCGCCCCGGTTGGGATGCGGGCGTCGGGCGGTTTCGCCGCCTGGCACTCAAAGAACTGCGCGAGACGCTGCGCGATCGGCGGACCGTCGTGACCCTGCTGTTGATGCCGCTCCTGGTCTACCCTCTGCTGAGCGTGATCATCCGTTCGTTTTTGCTGACCGGCGCGGTGCAAGCGCCCACCGATCGCCCGATCGAATACCGAGTAATGTTCGACTACCAAGGCGGCTCGGAAACGGAATTCAATATCTGGTTCAGCCAGCTGATCGAGGACATTCAGCGGTTGGAGGCGGCAGAGGTCCCGCTGCTCCGCCCGTATCTGCAGCAGACGCAGCCCGCCATGGCAAGATTCACCGAGAACCAATTCCAGGCGGGCCAGGATGTCCGCGCCGCGATCGAGCACGGCGACGCCGATGTCGGCGCCGTTGTGCGAATCCCGCCGCAAGCGAACCAACGGCAACCGCAGCCGGTCGAAGTCGAGTTCATCGCGAACCAGGCGAGCTCGTATTCGCGCAACGGATTGAAGTACCTCCGCGACTACTTCGAGGCGGTCAACCAAAGCCGCTTGGAGCGTCGCGGTTTGTGGGACGACAGCTACCTGCGGATTTCCGAAAAACTGTTCGTGGACAAGGACAAACAAGGGAGCCAAGCGCTGTCCTTCGGGACCTTAATCCCATTGATCCTGGTGTTGATGACGATTACCGGGGCGGTCTATCCGTCGATCGATTTGACCGCAGGGGAACGCGAGCGGGGGACGCTGGAGGCGCTCATCGCCGCGCCGATTCCGCGGATGCAGATTCTGGTCGCCAAGTTCGTGGCGGTCCTGACCGTCGCTTTGCTCACCGCCACCCTCAATTTGATTGGGATGTTGGTGACGGTGTGGGCGTTCAAGCTGGAACAGCTGGTGTTCCAAGCCGATCGCCCGTCGTGGGTGGCGATCGCCCAAGTCTTCGGATTGTTGTTGCTCTACGCCGCGTTTTTCTCCTCGCTGCTGTTGGCGGTCACCAGCCTGGCCCGCAGCTTCAAGGAAGCCCAAGCCTACCTGATCCCGTTGATCTTGTTGGCGTTGGCCCCGAGTGTCGTCAGCTTACTCCCCGGACTCTCGATTTCCGGTTGGCTGGCGGTGGTGCCGATGATCAACTTCGTGCTGTTGGCTCGCGATATATTTCAAGGGACGGTGGCGTTCGGTCCTGGCCTGATCGTGATCACCTGCACCCTGTTGTATTCCGCGGTTGCGCTGATGCTGGCATCGCGAGTCTTCGGAACCGATGCGATCTTGTATGGCAGCCACGAGAGCTTTAAGGATACCGTGCGGCGACCGGCCAGCCCGCAAGCGACGGCATCCCCCTTTCTGGCGATGCTCTCCCTGGCGTTTATCTTCGCAGCCCAATTCGTCTCCCTGACATTCTTGGCGCGGCTCAGCGACATGGAAATGCCGTTGTTGCTGCTGCTGTTGGGCGGACTGACGCTGGCCTACTACGGCCTCTTGCCGGCGGGCTTGGCGGTTTACCAACGGATCGACTGGCGCAGTGGGTTTGGCTTGCAGCGATTTGGGACGCTGGCGGGGGTGGCCGCCTTGCTGATGGGTGTGGCGTTGTGGCCGGCGACGATGGGGATCGTGACGTTCAGCCAAACGGTGCTGAATTGGTTTGGGCAAACCGAGGCGGCTCAGGAACTTCAACAACGGCTAGTCGCTGGCGGCGCCAAGTACGTCGAGCGGCTTCAGACCGTGCCGTTTGCCTGGGTTTGGCTGACCCACGCATTGATCCCGGCGATTTGCGAGGAGTTTTACTTTCGCGGTTTCTTCATGCAGGCGTTGTTGCGTACCGCCCGACGACCGTGGAAAGTGATCGTGGCGACCGGGATTGTCTTTGGTTTGTTCCACGTCCTCTCCGAAAGCTCGATCGATCGGCTGCTCCCCTCGACGCTGATGGGGATCTTGCTCTCCTACGTCTGCTGGCGGACCGGCTCGGTGATTCCGGGCATGATCTTACACGTCTTGCACAACGGGGTGGTGATCGGCCTGGCGTATTACCACCAGCAGATCGCCCAGATCCAATGGTTGGGAGCCGGCGACGCACAATTGCCGACCGGGTTGTTGCTGGCGGTAAGTCTGATCGCACTGCTCGGTTTCGCTTTGCTGCAATGGTCGCCCCGGCCCGCCGTCGACACCGCGACTCGGGCACGTCTGGATATTTGACCGTCAGCCGCAGACGTGCGCGTTTCGCGAAGATCTACCGGTTGGCGAGGGGCTGACGTTTCTAATTGCTGTAGCTGAACCGGCCTGGAGAATTCCGCGAAACGCACAGCAATTTGATTGTAGACCGCGCGAGGAGCGGCTAAAGTTCTTTCGAACAAACAGCGTGTTGGAACGGTATCACCTTACAGCCAGGACAGTCCCTTGAGTACGATCGGCAACGGCATGCAAGACGTCGACCTGTTGATGCACAACGCGGAGCTGCGAACCGAACTCGAACGGTTCGTGGACGACTCGCTGCAGTTCCTGGAATCGGCTGATTTGCCGACCGGGGTCGAGAATGAGTACCTGGCGAGTCTCCTGGCGTGGGAGCGGGCGCCGACCTTGCCGATATCCCAGTGGTTTCAGCCGGAACTGGTGCTGCCGCCTCATCAATCGTTGAGCGATCCGGAGTTGGCAGAGCTGCTGATGTGGACGATCGACCGATTGTACGAGAAGCAGATCGCGTTGGAATGCACCGATCATTTATCGGACCGCCAGTTGTATTGCCTGATCAGCCGCGCGATATTGCCCGAGCATGAAAAACACATGTCGATACCGGGCAACTATTTGCGGTGGCAATGCATCGATCCAGTCGTGGACGAGGAGAACTGGTTGCGGTTTTACGCGGATGCAGAAGAGCGGATTGAGTGGCAGTTGTCGACCGGTTTGCGCCTGCCGCCGCGTGGTTTTCCTCCTTTTCCGCGGAACTTGCCGGGTTCGGAATAACTCGCTTTCCGATCTCGAAGCGCAGCTTGCTCGTCCGGAATCCAAGAACAAGAGAATCGTGCAACGGGCAACTACTTGGCGGGGCAGTCGATCCGCGACTCGGGCGGAGCGACACGACCATTCGGGAGTAGTCTGTCATGATCCGACGCGCAGCGGGTTGTTTTTTCGTTGTGGTTTGGGCTTGGGGTACCACGACGATCTGTGGGCAGGAGCCAACCGGTTCTCCCGCCGTTAAGGCGAACCAGGCAAATCAAAAGAAGCAGGCGGATCAGCTTCGCGAGAGCGGATCGTTGGTTTTGGAGGGCGCCGAGCTGTTTCTGGAGCCTGTTCGCGTGATTCACGCGTTTTCCGGCGAACAAGCGAACGACGAATTCGGATGGGTAGCGCGGCGGGTCGGTGATCTGGATGGCGACCTGGTGAACGATTTCGTGGCGACCGCTCCGGGACACGGCAATCACGCGGGCAAAGCGTATGTGTATTCGGCCCGGCAGGGGACGTTGTTGTTCTCGCGGAGCGGGAAGCCGGGTCAGCGGTACGGAAATGGCGCGGCGGGGGCGGGTGACGTCAATGCGGACGGAAAACCCGATGTGATTGTGGGGGGGCCGTTGGCCGGCGCCGGCGTGGCGGAAGTCCTGTCGGGGGCCGACGGTTCAGTACTCCATTCGCTCCAGGGAAACGATCCGCAAGGGCAATTCGGCTACAAAGTCGGCTCGATCGGCGACCTGGATGGCGACGCTCACGACGATTTCTTGGTGACATCGCTCGTCGGGTCCGGCGCCGGTGCGTGCCGCTGTTACTCTGGAAAAACAGGTCGGGAGCTGTTCGTGCTCCAGGGCGAACGACGCGGCGACAAATTCGGAAGTGCAGTCGCCGGATACCACGATGCGACCCACCGCTTGTTGGCCGTGGGCGCTCAAGACGCCGGGGAGGGTCGGCGCGGCACCATCTATCTGTATCGATTTGAAAACGGTCTGCCGGCCCTGGCTTACAAATTCAGCGGTGATGCGAGCGGCGCGGACTTGGGGCAGATGTTTCTGTCGTTTCCGGGCGATCTCGATCAAGATGGTGTTCCCGAGGTGTATTGTTCGGATTTCAGTTCGTCGAAATCGGTGCCGGGCGGAGGGCGGGTGTTTGTATTGTCCGGGAGCGATGGGCGGATCCTGATCGATATCGCCGGGACGCGGCCGGGAGAGGGATTGGGAACGTCCCCATCCGACGCCGGCGATCTCAACGGGGACGGGGTCGGCGACCTGGCAGTCGGTGCCTGGCAGAACGCGGAGGGAGCCAAGTCGGGCGGCAAGGTCTATTTGTTTTCGGGAAAGGATGGGCAACTCCTTCGATCCTGGACTTGCCGGCAACCGGGGGACACTTTCGGCTTCGATTCGGTTGGTTTGGGAGATGTGGACGGGGACCGGCAAGGAGACCTACTGATCACATCCGCGTGGAGCGCCGTGAACGGCCCGAAAACAGGTCGGGTCTTTGTACTTTCTGGTGATCCGACGGGCTCGAAATAGGAAATCGGATTTGGTCGTGAAGGGGAGTGAGCCGCAAGTTGATTGCCCCCGGCAATCGATCGCGGTAGACTTGACTCGACGAATCGCTTGGATCGTCGTCGCTGAAATTGGCAGTGGCGGCATTTTTTTGGTGGTAGGACGTCCGATGAAACGTATTCTGTTGGGAATGGCCTTGGGTTTGGGGATCTTCACGTGGGGACCGGGGGAGTCCTGTCTTGCGCAGGACGCGTCGGAAGCGACGGAAACGCCTTCCGACCAGGACAGCATGGATGGTTTCATCCGCGTGCGAAAAGACGCCGATTTCAAACCGCTGGCCCTGGAGACGTCGATCACGCGGTTCGAGGGGACTTCGTCCGATGGAAGGCAACTCGCGGTCGATTTGATCGGCGTGGTCCACGTCGGGGAAAAGGAATACTACAAACAGCTCAACGATCGGTTTGCCGGGTACGACGTGGTCTTGTACGAACTCGTGGCGCCAGAGGGAACACGCATCCCTAAGGGGGGGAGGATCGACGAGGGACTCAATCCCGTGGCGGCATTGCAAAAGGGGATGCAGGCCTTGTTGGAGTTGGAGTTTCAACTCGACCACATCGACTACATGCAAGATCGCTTGCTGCACGCGGACATGACGCCGGAAGAGTTTTTGGAGAGCATGTCGCAGAATGACGAGAGCTTTGCCAAAATGTTTTTTCGGGCGATAGGCCAAAGCATCGCCATGCAGAATTCGGGCGGCCTCAATAATGCCGACTTGTTGATGACTCTGATGTCGAAAGACCCCACGATTCGCGTTCGGCGATTGATGGCCGACCAGATTCGAGATATCGAGGCGGGGATGGTGATCTTTCAGGGGAAGAACGGCTCGACGATTATCCACCATCGAAACGCCAAAGCCTTGCGGATTCTGCGGCAGCAGATCGAATCGGGCAAAACGAAAATCGGAGTCTTCTACGGGGCCGGCCACATGCCCGACATGATGCGCCATCTGGAGTCCGATTTCCAAATGCAGCGGAGCGGTCGCGTCTGGTTGGAGGCCTGGGGTCTCCGCGACCGGAATTAGCCCGCGACGAAACGCCCTGCAGGCGGCAGAATTCGTCTCGAATTAATTGCCGGCGATTAGCGCGGCTTCGCTTCCGGACGTCGGTTTGGACCGAGTTCTTCGTGTAACTCGACCAACACCTGGTCGATCAAATGCAACACGCCAGCTACGCGCTGGCAACTGTTCAAGGCAACTTGCTTTTCGTAGTACGAGCGGACTTTGCCTTGCAAGCAAACCGAGCCGTTATGCACATCGACCTGCAGTTGGCGAAACGCGGGAAAATGGCGGCTCGTCAGAAACGACCGCACCCGCTGGGCGATCTCGGAGTCGGAATATTCGCCCCGGGTCGCAACGTGGATATCGTCGTCGATGTCACTCGAGACATTGATGTCACTCGAGATAGCGATGTCACTCGAGATAGCGATAGACAACGTTGACCCATCGGTCGGCGAGGTGGAATGCGACGGCATACCCAACTCCGCAGTTTCGCGAATTTCGAGTGGACCACCGTGCGGCCCACCGTGCGGCCCACCGTGCGGACCACCGTGCGGACCACGTGGCACTGACGTTTCAACACGTGAATGGCTCATGGAATCCCTCCTGTTTCGACCGAAAGCGATCGAAACCCATTGCCGTCGTCTCGTGTATCGGAGTCTCACAGCTCGGAGACTCGTTTATCGGACCGACCGAAATCCAATTCGCGGAGGTGGATCAAGATCGGCGGTATCTCACCGCGCCCGCGCCTGAATTTCTCAATATCATCTTATGGGATTTTGGGCGAGCGGCCAGAGAGAAACGGGGAAATTTTTTGAAATGCCAGCATTCCACCGGCGAGTTGATCGGCGGGCTGATGGAGGCTCGATCGGAGCTGCATGTCGACTCATGCACTTCGCATCGGAGCGGTTCCCGTTCGCATTGCGTCGCGCTGCAATCAACTCTGCGCGCCGGGCAGCGGAGTCGATATTTTCAAATTTTTTTTTCGTGTCGAAGTCAGGTTTACTTTTTGATGACAAGTTTACATACTGAGTCCTCCTCGGAACAATCGACTTCAATTCCACGGCAGATTTTCCAAGATGCATCGAATTGCGATCAATGAGGTTTCGACATTTCGTTGGAATTTTCGAGAGGATGTGGCCCGCTATCGGGTCTATGGTTTTGGAGGGATCGGGCTTTGGCGGCATAAGGTCGGCGATTATTGCGCCCAGACCATCGCCAACGAGTTGCGATTGAATCAGCTGCAAGTCTCCAGCGTGCAATGGGCGGGAGGCTTCACCGGAAGCGATGGCTTGAGCTTCAGCGAGGCGATTGAGGATGCGGAGTCGGCGATCCGTCTGGCCTCGATCATCAACGCGGGCTGTTTGATCGTGCACGCCGGAGGCCAGGGGGGGCATACCCGCAACCACGCACATCGGCTGTTCGGGGCCGCACTCCGCGAGATCGTGCCGATCGCTCGTGACTATGGCGTTCGCTTGGCGATCGAACCGATGGAGCGACCGTTGGGTCGGGATTTCACCTTCATCCACGAAATGGGTTGTGCCCTCGAGTTGTGCGGCGCCTACGAACCGCACGAAGTCGGGATCGTTTTCGATCTCTTTCACTTTGGCTACGATCGCACGCAAAAAAAGTTGCTCGAACGGAACATCGATCGCGTCGCCTTGGTGCAACTGGCGGATCGCAAGGCCCTGGACGCATGCGTCAGCCGCTGCCGATTGGGGCAAGGGATCGTCGGTCTGCGGGATTGGATCGACTATTTCCAACAATGCGGTTATCGCGGACTGTTCGAGGTCGAGTTGTTCGGGACGGAATTTTACGAGGTCGATCCGTACCGCGTATTGGACGAAGTGGTGCAATCGCTGTCCGATACGTTCGCGCGGATCGCTGGCCCAGCCGCCAGCGGATCACTCAATACGTCCAAGCTCCCCTTGAGCAAACTTCCCTAGCGCAAACTTCCCTAGCGCAAGCTGCCCCAGCGCAAGCTGCCCGGTCGGCGCGCCGACCGATCTCCCGATTCGAAGTTGGATTCTGCGTTCGATGGCGATTCCCTCTCGCGACCACCTGGACGTTTCGCCGCGCCTGCGTATCCCGTTGAGCGAGTTCCGCTTTTCGTTCGCGCGCAGTCCAGGGCCGGGCGGCCAGAATGTCAATAAGGTCAACACCAAGGTCTATCTGTGGTGGGCCTGGGAGGACTCGCCGAGTCTCAGCGCGGACGTGAAGGCGCGTTTCCGGTCGTTGGCGGCAGGACGGCTGACGAAGGCAGGGGAGCTGAGCATCTCGAGCAGCCGTTTTCGCGATCAGCGAAGCAATCGAGAGGATTGCCTGGACAAATTGTGCGAGTTGGTGCGCGCCGCAGAGCATCCCCCCAAACGCCGTCGGCCGACCAAAAAAACGCACGCCTCGATCCGACGGCGGCTCACCGACAAGCGGCAGCGGAAGGAAGTCAAACAGGGGCGGCGCGGAATGCGGTCGGACGAGTGACTGCCCAGCAGCTTCGGTCCGCCCATTTGTCCAGCGTGGGCTCGCCGCACCCCCGAACGACGCCTGCCGGACGCAATCGACGTTCGCTCCGCACACGTGTTCGCTGTTCGCCGACGTTCGTATAATGCACAGACCGCAGGCGGTGCGGGTGGCTGGCCGTTGGCAGTCACTTCCTGCCGCGGATGGGAGGAGCACGATGAGTAACGAAAAACGTCAAAGTATCGACGATATTCTGCACGATTGGGCGTTCGAACCGGGCGAAATCAACGTGCGGCTTTTGAGTTTGTCCGACCGCAAAGTGATCCAGATGCGGATCGACCTGGGGATTCTGCAACTGGAGGTGAGCGGCCGACCGGATGGGGCGCGTCCCAACGGATTCCCCACCTACCTGGAATGGCTTTCCGACAAAGCCCGCTCCGCCGGAGATGACTTCGAAATGGATCCCGAAATGTGTCAGGAAGTCGACCGGGAGTTCCAGCAGTATTACCATCGCCGCGTTTCCTGGCTGCAGCTCAAACAATTCGATGCGGCCATCCGCGATGCAGAACACACGCTCAAGCTGATGGACCTCTGCAAACAGTTTTCGCCCGACGAAGAGTGGACGATCTCGCACGAACAGTTTCGGCCGCTGGTCCTTTACCACCGGACGAAGGCTGAGGCCCTCCGTCGTCTGGAAGAAGAAGATGACCGCGAAGGCGCCGTCGAAGCGCTGAATCGCGGGTTGGCCGAGTTGCGTACGGTGTTCATCGAGTACGAAGTCGAGGATAAATTCGACGAGGACGAATTGGTGACTCGGTTAATCGAGTTCCGGGAGATGATTCGCTCCCGCTACGGATTGGGGAAAACCATTCACGAACGACTGGCGGAAGCGATCGCGACCGAACAATACGAGCTGGCCGCCGAACTGCGGGATGAGATCACCCAGCGCAGCAAAGGGGCGAACTAAGGGCCTAGTGCCTTATACCCTCTCCCCCGCGGCGGGAAGCAGGCCGAATGACGTGGCCGAGCGGTATTGGGATGGCTTGCCGTCGCGGCCGCCGCGTGGGGCGGCGACCAGGTTGCCCCCAATAACTCCGGGGGGAAGGAACTCGGCGGCAGCGACCTTATTGAGCCAGGACGCCGAAGTGGACCGTTTCACCGACTTCGGGTGAACGGGTGTAATCGTGGCCGATGATCTGGGCAGCCAGCCGACCCGGCGCCGATTGGATCACCTGGCACTGGGCTTCGCCGTTCCCCAGCTGGACCAGCAGCATTTCACCGGGAGGAATCATCAGTTCGTTGGTGAAGAGCAACGCGATTTGCCGCGCTTGCGGATGGATCGCTTCGACCACCGCGGAGACCATCTCTTCGCCTGCTTCGCTGGGCGAGCTGGCTTCAGCGACGCCGTTCGAGCTCACTTCGGACTCTCGGCGACTCGAGCTCGAGACAATCGCTGGGGCCTGGGGAATCGTCGACGAGGTCGGTGATCCCGAGTAGGCCGCGTTCCGCATCGCTTGTTCCGGCGAGACGATTTGCGTCCCGTCCGGCGGCAGGTTCAGGGGACGCGGTGTGCCTTGTGCGACCGGCGGAGTCACGGTGGGTTGAGCCGTCGTATCTTCCTCGGCGCCGGCGCCTTCCGCGGGTGGAATCTCTTCCGCCCCTTCCGGTACCCCTTGTTTCTTCTGCTCATCTACCTTGGGCGTTTCCGGAATGCAGGGGCACAATTCCAGGGCTCGAGCGGCCGCCTCCCGAATCTCCGGCACAGGCTCTTTGAAGCAACCCAGGTCGTCGACGCCGTACGCCATGTCTTTGAGTTTCTCCTGGACTTCCTTGCCGCAGCAGCCCGCCGAATTGCACTCGCAGCACTGGCACGATTCGCATTGGGAGCAGCCACGTCCCAGGCAGTGGTGGCAAAGCAAGTTCTTCAGCTTGTGCTCTTTCTTTTTCTTTTGCAGCTTCTTCAGCTCTTTGTCATTCTTCCGTTGTTCATGCCGTTCGCTCTGGCACAACTGGCAGCCATGACCTCCGCAGTGCAGGCAGTGCCGACGTTCCGAGGTCAACTCCGCATCGTCGCACATCCCCACGGTCGCCTCGACCAATTGGATGGCGGCCATCCGTACGGCGGGGGTGCAATCCGCCAGTCCGGCCAGGATGGCGTCCTTGACCTTTCCGTCCTCGTCGTAGCAGCCACAGCCGATATCCGCCAGGTATTTGAGCGCCTTGATCTTCTGCGGGGCGAGGTCCTCTTCGGCCTTGACTTGTGCAGCCGCTTTGATCGCCGCGTTGGGGGACTCCAGGTTGGCCGGATCGGCGATCCGCAACATCGGCGGTTTTCGCTCACACTGCGGGAAATTTCCCGAGCGGTTGGTGAGACCATCGCGAGTCGCCAAAAAGGCCTGCGGTATTCCCAACTTCTGCCAGACCGTCGTGACGGGTTGTGCGGGCGCCACACAACCGGCCAGGCCGCCGAGGAGGGCCAGCCCGATCGATAGAATTCCCCAATTGCAGCGGCTGCGAAACATCAGATTCCCCCCGGAATGTGTGCTTGATCGTTGGCATCGATCCAATACGCAACACGGCGATATCGAGTGCCATCGATTCAATACTGTTTATCGGATTTCCAGAGACGATCATTACGATCAATAGCCGGGGGGCCGCAAATCCTCGCAAAAACCAGCCAGATCGTGCAGATTGCGAGCGGAACTTGGAGAATCCTGGAAGAGTTTGCCGTACGTGTTCACGGGGTGGACTGCGTTTGGCTCACTTTCTAGGGGGTCGGACCCGAGTTTCGAAGTGTGCTATCGCATGGTGCTTGCCAAAGCAGCCGAAAAACGCGTCAGACCCCCGGCTCGCGACAGGTTACGCTTGCCGTCGGGCTATTCGAATTTCATGACGACACTCGAAACCGGTTTGCCCTCCATGGTCACGGTCAGTTTGCCCTCGTCCGTGACGACCAATTCGGCTTCGCCGACGATTCGTTTGCCGGAAGGGGCCGATCCAGTCAAAGACAATTTGTAGGTTCCCGGCGGGACCTGTGCAAAAACCAACTGACTGCCGCGCCGTTGGACGTCGGTCTCGACGCCGGCCAGATTGATCCCCTCCAGTTTGCCGCCGTCCAGTGGCTTGGATCCGAGTGCCACGCCGACTTCGATTCGAAACTTCTTGGGGGGGGCCATCTGAGCGGGGTCGCCGTTTTTTCCTGCCGATTCCGGAGACGCTGCCTTAACTTCCAATTCGATCGGTCCCCATACCGCGGTGTTGCCGGCCAGGTCTTCCCCGCGCGCGAAAAACTGATAGGTGCCAGGTTCTTTAAAAACCTGACTCAAACGCCATTCTCCCAACTCGGACCGGAACGGCTCCTTCTCGGGCTGTTCATCCGGATCGACTCTGCCGTTGGGTTGCATGTCTCGAATGAGTTGCACCGAAGTGACTTGAGACCATTCGGCCTCGTCGTTGCATTGGACGCGGAAGGCGACCGGTTCGCCCACGTCGGCGGTGGAGCGAAGGCGGGAGTCCCCTTGGAAGAAGGAGAGGGAACCTTCCGGGGGAATGGGATCGAAGATGATCCGTTGCCGCGCGATCGCGAACGGGCTTGGGGAGGGAGGTTCCGTCCGCAACTCGGCGGAAAATTCGGCGACGCCGATCCAATTGGCGGTCTCGCGTGAAACCACGTGATCGGCGACTTTGGCTTGCAGGTAGAATCCGCCCCCTTCGATGCGTCCCAGGAATCGTATCTGGCGGTCGGAGAGCAAAGCCGGGCCGACATTCTCGGGCGTGGGGGTGTTCGGTTTGAACAGGGTCAATTGGAGCGCGCTGAGATCTTCGCCGACGTAGGGCCAATCGGCCGCCAACGTGATTTGACACTTCTGCGGCTCGCGGAACACATAGCTCGTCTCCAACCGGGTATCGGGGAGGCGTTCCCCTGCGGCGTCAAATCCCTCGACCGACAGGACGCGGACCTGACTGATTTCCGGGCGCACGTTGCGGCGACGTTCGCTCGATTCGTTCGGGTTGATCTCGAAGACAAACGCCCGCGGTTCCCCGTTGACGGTCAGATGCACCTGGTTGTCGAAATAGTCGATCCGTTCCGCCAACGCCACTTCCGCGGGGATCTCAAAGGCGATCTCTTTGCGCAGGGCGCCCGGCTCAAAGGTTGCGGCCGGTGCGCGATGCGAGGTGGCCTCGCACCGCCAGGAAAAGAGCTGATTCAAGTCGAATTTGTTCGCATCGGCCGTCAACGTCACGCGGAATCGTCGATTGATCTTGTCGTAGCTCGCTTCCGGGGGCTGGAATAACTGGTCGCTACTGATCCGTGAAAATTCGATCCAGTAGAAGCGATCGCGCGGACCCGATTCCGTTTCGACGCGGACATGCACCACCATCCCGTGATCCAACCCGATATCGGGGATGGTCTCGGGCGGCGGGGCGGCTCCCTCGACGCCGGGCGGGGGTTTGGGCGGCGAGAAATCGATGGCCTGCCGCGACCCGGACTGCCCGTGTGGTTGCAACACCAAATCGTCCCGCCGGAAAAAAGGAGCGAGCGTCCCGCGGGCGATCGCTTGTTCGATCGCCTGTTTGAAGCGGGAATCGATCCCCCCCCGATGCGTGTAGCGGCCCGGTCGAAACGCATCAAATGCGGTGGGCAACAGCCCGTCGACCAAGGCCACGGGATGGAATGCAACCTGGACCTTCTGTTCTCGTCCCGCCTGGTTCTCCAAATAGAATCGAAAGCGGCTATCGAAATTGGAAAACGGTTGGAGCACCAAGGTCGATCCCGAATCGTCCGGCAATCGATCCCCGGCCGGCAGTTCGCGCTGAAATTGCTGTTCGACGATCAGCCAAATCCGATCGGGGCGCGGAGGAATGATCCGCACCACATGGCTTTGCGGCGTGCCCGGGATCGCAATTTCCAGCTCAGCGAATTCTCCGTCGGCTCGATCGTTGGGAGCGGCCTCGAAAACCAGATCCAACAACGCTTTGCCATCCTGGATCGCCAACTCCAAACGAGAGGGTTCGCTACCGTCGACCCCCCGCACGCGAACGCGTTTCCGATCGGCATCGCTCATCACCAGCTCAACCGGCAACTTGCTCCGCGCTCCGCCGCGGATTTCGAACACGAATTGCCGTTTCGTCTCCTGGTCCAAGCTGATTTCGCTCGGGAATTCCACCAGCCGGATGACCTCGGGCGGGATCACCGGCTTCAAGAGCGGCAGCGCCGCCGCGAACTGCAATTCGTTCTGCGCCGTTTGTTCGGACAAGTCGTAACGATCGGCGAGCAGTGCGGTCCGCCAGGCATCGAGTTCGTCCCGGGGGGATTCGGCGATCAATCCCGCCAATGCCTGCGCCATCTGGATTCCGACCTCACGACAGGCCTGGCCGGTGGCGTCTCCCGACGCATCGGTTTGAAAAGAAAGTTGCGGCAGCGACGCGGGCAACGACGTCGCGGGACGGACTCGCCCCAACCAATGCGCGTACAAGCGATACTCTGCAGTCGACGGGATCGAACCGAAAGCGAGAGTCTGCGGCCAGTCTTGTTGGGTTAACCCCAAGTCGGCCGCCTGCGCGGCAATGGTTGTGTCCAAGCGTTTCCACACCGCGACCCGAGTCAATTGGTGCTCGCGATCGACGTGCGGAATCCGGGAGCGACTCGTCGGCAGAACGGTCAACTGCAGGAGACTGGTCAATAGATACTGCCGTTCGAAACGCTCGCTGTGGCGATCGTCGGCGCGTTCCAATTGCTGCCAGAGGATTTGCCACACTGCATCTTCGCTTCGCGCCAGGGCCTGGTCCGCCTCCTCGCGTCGGGCCTTGGCGGCCGGCGCCAAATCGATCTCCGGGGCCCCGAACGTCTCCGATGCCAATTGCGACTCCAGCTCATCCAGTAGACGGGCGACTTCGCTGGCGCCCAGTTCTGGGTCGAGTGCGTTGTGGCGGGAGATGCCGCGCAACAATTCACCCGCGCGAAAATACCGATCGCGAAAGCGGCCCTCCAGCGCCAAGATCTGCCGCGATAATTCTCGAGGCTCGGGTTGGAATCCCGCCAACCGCTGCTGCACGGCCTGGAGGGTCGGCAGGTAATCGTTCCAAGCCGATAAGAGCCGGTCGGCGACTCGAAAGGTCGATGAGATTTCACCGGGGGCGATGGGACGCTGCTGGGTCATACCCTCGCGGAGCAACAGCAATTTTGCCTTGAGCGCCGCCAGATTCACCCGAGCGTCGCTGGGATCGGGCTCCGCTCCGAACCGCAGTTGCTGCTCCAAATTCACCACTTCCGCCAACAGGACTCGCCAAAGATTCGGGGCGAAATCGACCGGAGTCCAGGGATGGCGGTCGCGATCTTGCAATCGTTCGATCAGCAGCCAAATCTGCCCGAGGGCCTCTTGGGGCGAGGCGGGATTCTGCTGCAGTTGCGTTTCCCACTGAGCTTCGGCCGCGGCGGCCGCCGCGGCGTTCGCATCCACGCCGGCAGGGGGTGGCTGCTCCGGGTCCTGGCGGGCCGCTACCTCGGGTTGCGGTTCCTGGATCGGTCGCGTCGTGGATCCCGTCGGCTCCGGAGGTGGCTGGCTCCCATCGGCCAACGGCCAACTGCTGGCCGCCAGAGCCAACAACTCGGCCGGTTGGGGTGGCCACGCGGCTTGTGGAGTCCCCTTCTCGACCGGTTCCGATTGCTTTGCCTCAGGCGGTTCTTCCGCCGCCACGGCGATTTGATCGCGGTAGAAGACGGGTTGCTCTTGTAATACGGCGCGCAATTCAATTAAGTGCCGTTCGAGCACGACGCCCGTCCCCCCGCGCATCAAGAGGGGGACCTGCATCACGTTGTCTCGCGTCCGCGAGTGGCTGGCGCAATGCCGCAGCACATGTTGGTAAAAGTCGTACAGGCTCACGCCGTCCCGCTTCCCTTCTTTCCGCAACTCGCGAAAAGCATCCTCGACCGCCCACGAGAAATAGGATCGCTGCCGCGCCAACGAACCGTGCGAACCTTGGCCCAGGGAATGCGAGCAGATCAACCAGAGCTTCTCGTCGTCGAGCGCTTGCACGGCTTGGTGCAGGCGGAACACGAACTGGTTGACCGGCATCCCGGCGCGGAGATTCGCTGGCAAGTTGCCGGCGTCTAACAAGATCAGTTTGGCGCCGTCGTGGATCTGGTGAATTGCCTGAAGGACTCGATCGACTCGGCACAACTGCTCGGCGCGCTCCAGGTTAGAGGCACTGCCGACCAGGTAGGCGTTTTCGTCGAAGGCCACACCGTGGGCGGCGATGTAAATAATCGCGATATCCCGAGCATTCGCCTCGGCCAGCTGGCCAAGGTAGGGACCGAGCGCGGACAATTCGGTCTCCGATTTCAGCAGGTGGATATCGAAGGTCCCGCCCCCCAAGGTGGTCCGCACCCCGGAACGGAGGCTGGTGGCGTCGGCGCCAAACGTCTCAGCCAACGCGGTCAAATCGTTTCGCAAGAATGGGAGTTGCGTCTGCTGGCTGGGATACTGTTCGACGCACAAAACCCGGACGAAGGGGGCAAGTCGCGGGGGGACCCAGAAGACCCAGATGTACCAGGCGGTCAACGCCGCGACCAACAGCAAGATCACAACCGCGGGTCCGACCCCCGCGCCATTGGCCGAGTCCTTGCGATATCGCCAGTTCTTGCTGGATGCAATCGGCCGCGACACGGCGTTCTCCTCCCGAAGGTTTTGCTATAGAGATTCTCGCCGACGAGCGGTCGACGATCAAGCACGAGCAGATCGGGATCGGGGGTCCAGTGCGGTCTACGCCTCGACCTGGAATTGCCGCAAGTCGACGGAGGAGGTCTCGCTCACGATCAGAGCCCAGCTGTCGACCGATTCGCTCTCCAGGAATATTGCGTCGATTCCGGTGAACATCATCGACACTCCCTCAGGGGGTGATTTTTCCAAGTCGGCTCGCAACGTGGTCGGATGGCGGAATGAATTCTCAAAGTTGCGGATCGTCAGCGCCAGTCGCTCCTTGGGGGCAGAGCTGATCAGCCCGATCATCGCGTCCCGTCCCCACGCCCGACGAAACAGCTCGAAACAATCGACTTCATCGCGCGTCGAGACCAAAACCAGCTGGCCAGGGTTGACGTGGGCAAACCGCTTCCCTTGGATCGGACTCAAGAAATAACTGCGGGCCTCGTGCTCCATATTCTGCAAATTGATCAGCAGAAAAAAGTCGGGGCGCCCAGTCAGAACTCGGGCCAGATCGAGCGGTCGCGCAAATCCGCGCGGCGGCGTAAGACAGCGAAAACCCGGCTTGAGTGACTTGGGCTGCGATGTCGCCACGCGCGGCGGAGGTCCGGGTAGCTTCGACTCCATGTGAAAGGGCATTGTCATCGTCAACTCGTCGATTCCTGGCGCTGGCCCGGGTGACGGTACGACATACGTCTGTAACGCGAGCCGCTCAACTTCGTCCAGCACGATCGGGCTGGTATGAAAAGCAGGGGCTGGCGGAGGCGGATTGTCCGTCTTCTTGTTCAACCGTTCTCGAGTCCAGGTCTTTTTGGCGACTTCGCCGGCAGGCTCCAACGGCTTGGACTTGAGCGATACCAAAAACTCGGTCTCCCCGGCCGTGATCCGGTCGCCGTCATTCAATTCCGCGACACTGACCAATGCGTTATTGAGGAATGTTCCGTTCCGGCTCCCCAGGTCGCGGATCCGGCATAGTTCCGGCTCGCAATCGATCGCAAAATGCAGGCGCGACAACAGTTTGTCGGACTCGATCGCCAAATCCGCGGAGTCGGTACGCCCGACCTGCAGCGTCTGGCCATTCTGAATCCAGACCTTTTTCCCGGCTTCCGAGCCGTTTTGGATTTCGACAAGCATCGACATAATCAGGCAGCTGCGGCGCGGAAATTCAACCTTGGCAATCACGTCTATTCAACTTTTACGTCGCAGATTCAGCGGTGTTGCAACAATTCCCGAGGCAGCGGGTCCAGGATTGCCACCAACGGCAAAGTCGTTTCAATCCCTTCCACCCAAACCTTTTCGACTCGGTTCCGGTCCAGCGATCAGTCGAAGTTGAATCCGTCGTTGAAAACCCCAGTCCTCCCCAGATTGCCGCGGCCGCCCACCGTCCCCCCCCCCGATATAGGGGAAATCTGTTGAAATGACGCTGTCTGAATAGCGGGAAATCGGGGCATGAAATCTTGAACAGGAAAGCTGTCACCTCCCAGGAGTTTTGGCCCACGTAATGGAAATGGTCAAGGATGAACCAGACCATGGTTGGAAAGAGATTCGGGTCCGCGCCGACGGTCGGCGGACCTTGTACGATGAAACGACTATCGCGAGGGCTTCAGCGTGAACCTGTCACGGGTGGAAATTGTCGGAAACGACGAGCGGCTTTGGGACTTGGTGTTGCGCGGCGACTCGACCGCATTTCAACAAATTGTGGAGCGGTACCAAGGGGCGGTGGCCGGAGTGGCGTTCAACCGTTTGGGCGAATTTGCGGCCAGCCAGGATGTTGCGCAGGAAACATTTTGGATCGCCTGGAAGTCGCGCGAACAGCTTCGCGAGCCGAGCCGCCTGGGGGGGTGGCTATGTGGTATTGCGCGCAACCTGGCCAGTAAGTGGCGGCGAGAACAAGGAGGTCGGGTCGCCGAGGATCGGCACGAATGGGCCGACCGGTTTTCGCGCGAACTGGATCCGGTCGAACAGTCGATCAGTCACGAGGAAGAGCAGTTGGTTTGGTCATCGCTGGAGTCGTTGCCGGAACATTATCGCGACGTCTTGGTGTTGTACTATCGCCAAGGGCATTCGGTCGCCGAGGTCGCGGCGGCGATGAGCTTGAGTGAAGACGCGATTAAACAGCGGCTCCATCGTGGTCGCGAGATGATCCGCGTCCAATTGGCGGAGGTGGTTGAGGATGTCTTGGTTCGAAGTCGCCCCGGCCGCGGTTTCACTCGAAAGGTCATGGCTGGATTGGCGGGGATGGGGGCATTGGTCGGCGTCTCTGGATCGACGTCCGCTGCGACGGTAGGCGGCGGTGGACTGGGGCTGGGCGCTGTGGCAGCAGGGAGCGGCGTGGGTTCACTGGCCGGGAAAACGCTGTTGGCGAGTGGTGCAGCGGCCGGACTGGCGGGCGGACTATTGGGCGCCGCGGGCGGGCTGGCGGGAGCCTGGTTCGGAACTTGGTTGCCAGCCCAGCTGGCGCCGACGATGAGCGAACGGCGGCTATTGGAAGGGTATGGGCGCCGCGTCCGGTGGGTCACACTCGGATACACGTTGGTGGTATTAGGGCTGTGCCCGCTGTGGTGGTGGGGAAACCTTTGGATTTATCTGGCCAGTTTGCTCGTTTTGACTTTGGGGTTCGTCGGTTACGTTATCGGCTCGCAGCTGCGGCTGCAGCGAAGCGTGCTCGCGATCCGTCAGGCGGTGCAGCCGGCCGACGATCCCAACCCATCTCCGCTTCGCGCTCGTGGGTTGACCGCGGGGAATTTTCAAATGGCGCGCTGGCGGGGCAGGAAATATACCAGCTCATTCCGGTTTCTGGGGCAACCGATCTTGGACATTCAGTTCGGAGACTGCCCTACCTTTTCCGCCAATGGCGCATTCGAGACCGATCACCGTGTCGCGAGGGGGTGGGTAGCGTTGGGTGATCGAGCGCACGGGATCGTGCTTGGGATCGGCGGGGTAGCTCGTGGGTTGATTGCCATGGGCGGGGTGGCCTATGGTGGCGTGGCGCTGGGGGGCGTGGCGTTTGGGATCGTGAGTCTCGGGGGACTGGCGTTGGGCCT
>JBGSLW010000161.1:0-3308 GCA_041740495.1 Pirellulaceae bacterium | reverse complement strand
CTGGCTTGGCGTTAAACGAAGGAATTGAAAAACATTTGGGGGAGGAGGGGACCAGACCACGATGTGTAGATACCAATGCGCAGCGGGGGGGAGGGAAATGGGAAAGGTTTTCAACTGCCGGCTTCGGGGACTTCCCAGCCTTGGCGGTATTGCTTGCGGAGGAATGGATCGCCCTTCGTTGTGTTGGTGACCCGCAGATTCTCGGAATCCCATTCTATTTTCTCGCCGGCTCGATAGGCCACGGTCCCCAACAGCACGGCCTCGGTCAGGCGGCCGGAATAGTCGAAGTTGCACGTCGTCGGCCCGCCGGTCTTGCAGGCTTCGGCGAATTCTCGCCAGTGGCCGATCGAGCTTTCGAGGGTGGCCGCGGGCGCCTCGAAATCGGAGAACTCGCCGGCCGGGAGCAATTCCCAGCGGCCGTAATCGGCGACCAAGGCCCCTTTGCTGCCGACAAAGCAGATTCCCAAGCCCCAATCGGACAACGGCTTTCCGCCGCCGTCCCGCAGTTCTTTGATTTCATCGAAGTGGGCTCCGCCATCCGACCAATGCAGCTGCAGCGGGCGTCCGCCGACCTCGAACTCGAAGGTCGCTTTCACCCACTGAGGCGTCCCGACCGTGTCGAGTTCGGGACCTTCGCAAACCACGGACTTGGGGGAGCGTAATTCCAAGGCCCAGAAGGGGAGATCCATCACGTGGCAAGCCATATCGCCAAACGTTCCCGTGCCGTAGTCCCAAAAGCTGCGCCAACCTGCCGGGTGCAATCCGCTGGAGAAGGGACGGGGTTGGGCGGGTCCTTGCCACAAGTCCCAATTCAAAGTGGCCGGGGGGCCCTCCGCCACCGGCTGGAACTTGCCGTCCGCCCAGGCCTTATTACACCAAGTGTACACACGTACAGTATCTCCGATCACGCGGGCTCGGACCATCTCCACCACGCGCCGGTAGTTGTCCCCGGCATGGATTTGCGTCCCCATTTGCGTGACGCAACGGTTTTTGGCCGCGAGCCGCGCCAGCGCCCGGGCCTCGATCACCGTATGCGCCAACGGCTTCTCGCAGTACACGTGTTTTCCCAGTTGCAGGGCCGCCGCCGCCGCCGGCGCGTGCAAGTGATCGGGGGTCGAGACGACGACGGCATCGACTTGACCGTGCAACTTGTCCAACATCACGCGATAGTCGACAAACGTCGCAGCTTGGGGAAACTGCTTGGTGGCTTCCGCCAGGTAGTTTGAATCGACGTCGCACAGCGCCACCACGTTCTCAAAGCCCAGCTGCTGGACGTTGTCCCAACCCTTGTTTCCGACCCCCACAAACGCGATCCGCAACGGGTCGTGAGCGATGCGAGCCGCAGTACCCCAGCCCGCGGAACACCAGATGGCGGTCGCCGCCGCCGAGCTGGTTTGTACAAATTGACGGCGTGAAATCCGGCGCGACATTGTCCCCCCCTCGAATCGTTGTGACCATCGTCCGCAATCCGCGGCAGAGCTCCCGCCCCTCACGGTCGCCAGGCTTTGTCCCAAAACACGATCTCGTTTGCCATCGAGATCCGCCGCAGGGCGCGGGCCCTGCGGCGAATGTTTTAGAACAAATCCTGGCGATGCGGGAGATTATAGCGGTTTCCAGATGATTTGCCTGCCAGCCCCGGCCGCGATATTGGCTCGCCGTGGGGTCGATCGGTACTCAGCAGGTAAACCGCCGCGGCCCGCCTCCGCCCAGCGGCGATGCTTATTTCGCGGACTCCACGATCCTCAATCGCGGCAGTTGCTCCTGTAAGCGCCGCAGACCGGCGCGGCTGACTTGCGTCCTACCGGTGTCGAGCATCTCCAGCGATCTCAGGTTTTCTAAATGTTCCAAACCCGCATCGCCGATCGTCGTCTCCCCCAGCCACAACACCTTGAGGTTTTTAAGTTCCGCCACCTCGGCCAATCCTGCATCGGTCACACGTGTTCCCGCCAAATCCAACTCTTCCAGTCGAGCCAAGCCGGTGAGGTGCCTCAAAATGCCATCCCCGACTTGGGTCTTGTCCAGAAACAACTGCCGCAGTTCCCCCAATTTGGCCAACTCCGGTCCGATCGAATCGTCGACAGCGGTTCGACTCAGCTGCAGCCATTTCAGCCGCACGCACTGCCCGATCGAATCTCCCGCCGCCGCATCGACATCGCCGAACCCGAGCGCCAACTCGGTCCGCTGCTGCGGCAACGTCAGGTGCTCGCAGACTTGTTCGTTTTTCGCCGGTAGCCACTGTTGGCATTCCCGAGTCAACGTTGGAAGATCGCTGCCGGACAACTCGGCCAACGCATCGGGCTTGGCCCGTTTGGCGTACACCCGTTTCGCCAACTGCATCAGCGGCGAGCGGTAACGGCCATTGTCAGCCAGCATCAGAAAGTGTGTGATTCCGGCCGCTTGGCTGTAGAGCGCGGCCACCTGCGGATGCGTCTGAAAAGCATCTCGCGACAAGCTGCTTAATTCGTCCAGCGGCAACCAGAACCCCTCTCGGAACCAACGGATCCGAGCGTACTGCAGACGCCGCGCATCGAATCCGCCCAGAGTCGCATACGGCTGCCCCGGATACTCGACAAGACTCTCGAAGAAGATTCCCAGCCCTTCGACAACCCAGATATGCGAGTTTTCCACCGGATCGGTCTTGGCCGCTCCCACCTCTTGGCACAACTGATGGCATTGCTCTTGCAGCCAAGTCTCCAGGTCTGGGCTCGGGTCATCGTAGACGTAGATCGTCTCCTGTCGATCGTTGTAGTAACCTGTGGACCCTTCCACGCCGCGAACCCCCAACGCCGCAAGCGTCTCGACGTACTGTTGCCGATCGCGGAACAACACGACCTGATGCTTGTTCCCTCGCGCGCGGGTAACGAGCGAACCTGCCTCCAGTCGGCGGGCGAGCGCGGATTTCGGCGCCCAGAATTCGTAGTAGGCCTGGAGCCAAACGGTCCGCCACCGCTCCAAACGCTCGGCGAAATTCCGCGTCGCCTCCTCACCGGCGGTGGAGGCGATTTGGTAGTTTCCGCTGTCGACCCAGTCAAAACTTCCGGCAGGCCAAGGGAGTCGCGGGTGTTTTTCGCGGGCCCGTCGAGTTCTCCCTGCCGCTGTCGACTGCAGCCATTCCCCGTCGCGCAAACGATAGCCCAAAATTCTCCGAGCCGCCGCGTGCTGCGCGTCGCGCGAGCAGACCTCGTGCAACCAGGCAAACGCCGCAGCTTCTGCGTTGTTCTTTGCCGCCTCGCCGGCCAGTTCGAAAAGCCCGGCGGCGTATTCCCGCTGCACTTCCGCCACCCCCGCGGGGGCCGGGACCTCGACCG
>JBGSLW010000160.1:0-16875 GCA_041740495.1 Pirellulaceae bacterium | reverse complement strand
GACTCGGAGCGGCGCGACTCGGAGCGTCGCGCGACGGTGGGTGTCGGGCGCGCGACTCGGAGAGTAGCGCGACTTTGGAGATTAGTACAAGTCGTAATCGCCGCCGTGGCCGTGGCCCATCTTGCCCTTAACGTACATCATTGGCATTTCCGCGACCAGCGCGTCGCTGGTCAAGAGGAGGGTGGCGACGCTGGCGGCGTTGGCCAGTGCGGTCTTGGCGACTTTGGCCGGGTCGATGACGCCGGCTTTGACCAGGTCTTCGTAGACGTTGGTCAAGGCGTTGTAGCCGAAGTTTCCTTTCCCTTCGACGACTTTCTCGCAGACGATCCCGCCGTCCTGGCCGGCGTTGTCGGCGATCATGGTCAGCGGCGAGCGGCAAGCGCGGACGACGATGTTGAACCCGACGATTTCGTCATCGGACAACGAATCGTCGCGTTTGACTTCCGTGCTGGCTCGCAACAGGGCGACGCCGCCGCCGGGGAGGATCCCCTCTTCGACGGCTGCGCGGGTGGCGTGCAGCGCGTCCTCGACGCGCGCTTTCTTTTCCTTCATTTCGCTTTCGGTCGCCGCGCCGACGTTGACCTTGGCCACGCCGCCGGCCAGTTTGGCCAACCGCTCTTCCAGCTTCTCACGGTCGTAGTCGCTGGTGGTGTTGTCGATCTCGCGGCGGATCTGTTCGATGCGGGCCTTGATGTCCGCGCTCTTGCCGGCGCCTTCGATGATCGTGGTGTTTTCCTTCTCCACGATCACTTTCTTGGCGCGGCCCAGGTCGGTGATCGGCAGCGATTCCAGTTTGACCCCCAACGCTTCGAAGACCGCCGTTCCGCCGGTGAGGCAGGCGATATCTTCCAGCATCGCCTTGCGGCGATCGCCGTAGCCAGGCGCCTTCACGGCGCAGCACTGGAAGGTGCCGCGGAGCCGGTTGATCACCAGCGTGGCGAGGGCTTCCCCTTCCACATCCTCGGCGATGATCAGCAGCGGTTTGCTTTGCTGGACAACTTTTTCCAGCAGCGGCACCAATTCTTTGATATTGGTCAATTTCTTTTCGAAGACCAGGATGTAGCAGTCTTCCAGGACGCACTGCATCGCGGCGGTGTCGGTGGCGAAGTACGGCGAGAGGTAGCCGCGGTCGAACTGCATCCCTTCGACCCATTCGACTTCGGTGTGCAAGCCGCGCCCTTCGTCGACGGTGATCACGCCGTCCTTGCCGACTTTCTCCATCGCATCCGAGAGGAGCTGTCCGATCTCGCGATCGTTGTTCGCCGCGATCGAGGCGACGTTGGCCATTTCGTCCTTGTTCTTGATCTTGATCGCCATGTTGGTGAGTCGCGCCGTGATGTCCTTGACGGCGCGTTCGATCCCTTGCTTCATTTGCACCGGGTTGACCCCCGCGGTGACGGCTCGCAGACCTTCATTGAAGATCGCTTCGGCCAGGACCGTGGCGGTGGTGGTTCCATCGCCGGCGACGTCGCTGGTCTTGCTGGCGACTTCGCGGACCATCTGGGCCCCCATGTTTTCGTACGTATCTTCCAATTCGATTTCCTTCGCCACGCTCACGCCGTCTTTGGTGACGGTCGGCGAGCCGAAGCTCTTTTGCAGGATCACATTGCGGCCTTTGGGACCGAGCGTGACTTTGACGGCTCGGGCGAGCTTGCTCACACCGCGGCGAATCGCTTCCCGCGCTTCTTGTTCAAATGCAATCATCTTGGCCATGGTCGATATGTCTCCTTCGAGTTAAAAGCAAAAACGGAATGGGCTGAATGAATTCGCCGAGTGGATTCGTGTCGCCGCGAGTCTCGGTTGTGGGAGATCGTGGGGAACGATCCGCAGGGTGGGCCGGGTCGGGTCTACTCGATCACCGCCAGCACGTCGGATTCGCCCAGCAGGAGGTACTCTTCGTCCCCGATTTTGAATTCTTCGGGTCCGTAGCTGGTGAACAGGATCCGGTCACCGGGTTGGACTTGCAGGGGAGCTCGGGTTCCATCTTTCAGCAGACGCCCTTCGCCGACGCTGATCACCACGCCGCGCACCGGCTTCTCGCGGGCCGAATCGGGGAGGTAAATCCCGCCCAGGGTTTGCTGTTCGGATCGTTCGCGTTGTGCCACCAGGCGATCGCCCAGCGGCTGCAAGTTGACTGAGGTTTTCTTCTTGGACTTCAACGTGGTCGACATAGGGAAAAAGCCCTCGTGAAAAAGATGTGCAGATCGTTGCCAAAGCCGTAAGCGGCGAGACTGCGCAGTCTGAGACTGCCAAATTGACGTTTGAATCGGCGTAGGCGGATTATCAAAGCAATTGGTGCGCCAATCGTGGAAAATCCGCCAGGGAGGTGGGCATTTGGCCGAAACCTGGAAATTTCCGGTTGAATTTTGCCTCGCTGCGTTGGAGAATTATCCAGAATTAACCTGCAAGCAGATTACCTGCCGAGCGTGCTGCCGCTCTCGATTCGTCGCGACAGGTCGGCTCTCAGGCCCGATTTCCGCGTTTTCTCACTCGAGTAATGCCGATGCCGATCAAAGTCAAATGTGCCTGTGGTCATGGGTTTATCGCCCGCGACGAATTCGGCGGAAAACGGGTCAAATGTCCCGCCTGTAAGCAGGTATTGACGGTTCCCGACGCACCCCAGGTCGGGGGCGGAACACCGGCTGGTCCGCCGGCAGGCGGAAGCGGCAAGGGAGGCCCCGGCGGCGAAAATCCCCGCAGTGCGTCACAGGGTGTCTCGACGTCACAGGGTGTCTCGGCGACCCGCCGCTCGATCAGCGCTACTCGCGGTGGGGGGGGGATCAGTTCGACGCAGAAGGTCGCCACGATCGCGCCCCCCAAGGTCCCTGGCAAGTCCAATCCTGGCGCTAACCGTCCCTCGCAGCCGTTGGCCAGCAACGACCGCTACAACCCGCTGTTGGACCTGTTGGATGAGGCGGGCGTCAAGAGCCAGAGCACGCTTCCGACGTGCCCGAACTGCGAAGCCGAGATGGCGCCGACCGCAATCATTTGCATCCAATGCGGATTCAATCGCGAAACCGGTGAGCGCCTGGAGACCTTCTCCGACGTCCGGTTCGAAGACGATACATCGACGCACGTCGAGTCCGATGCCAATACGATCTTGGCCAAGGCCGAGTTGGAGTTGCAGAACACCGCGGGGGGTCCGGTTGTCGACGAGGATTTCGGCGACGGATCGGATTCGATCGTGGTCGCCGTCGGCGCGATGTTGGGTTTCCTGGTCTTGCTGGTGATCGGCGTGTTTACCGTGCTGATCATGGACCGCTTGACCGGGCAGGTCGATCCTTCCCAGATCAGTTTTGTGGTTTCGTCGGCGATCGCGGTATTGACCGCAATCTACATCACGTTCTTGGCGTTTCGAGTCCACCCGGGGCACGGGATCGCCTGCGTATTGACGTGCGGTCTGTACTGCGTGATCTTTGGATTCATCCAGGGCCGGGCGGTGATCCTGTACACGATCATCTTGTTGGTGGCGATCATCGTGGCGATCGCTACCGGGCTCTACGCGTCGAGTTTATCGCCAAACTGAGAGTGGGTCGGCGTTTTCCGGAGGGTCCGACCCGTTTGTATGGGTTTGGCGCCGCGCCGGGTCAAAACCGACCGGCCGTCGAAAAACCTGCCCGACGCGGACGCCTGGAAAGCTATGCCGGCTGCGGGGAGTTTGACGCCGTGGTCGACCGTCCCCGGAAAAAACTCGGTGGAATAGTTTGCCAAATCGCTCCGGATTGGCCGCTGCAATTTCGCCCTGCAGGGCACTTGTCCGATAAATACGATCGGACCTATTCTCGGAATCGGGTTGCCGTTGCCGTCGGTGTGGCTTGGGTCATCCGGCGAAGCGACCTGGTCGATTCCCCTAGGTGAGTTTTCGCTGGACGATGAACCCGACTCGCGTTAGTCTGGTTCCCTTTGCGGGGTCGCTGGCGTCTGGAATCCTTCGCACCGCCTGAAATTCATGAGTCGATCATTCTTCGGACGTTACGTTCCGTTCTTTGGAAGCCGCGCGATGTTGATTCTGTGCGCGGTCTTCTTCTTGTTGCCGTTTGCGCTGCGCGGAGCGCGGCTGGCGATCAACGAAATGCAGAACGACGTCACGGACTGGCTCCCCAAGTCGTATCGGGAGACCGAAGAACTGTCGATCTTTCGCAAGTACTTTCTGGGTGACCAGTTCGTGGTGATCACCTGGCCGGGCTGCCGCGAGGATGATCCGACGTATATCCGCCTGCTGAACAAGTTGAAGCGCGAATCGCTGGAATGGGACAGCCAGTTGACGGAGGAAGAGCGCCGCGCCCGCGAGATCGGGGATCAATACGCGATTTATCCGACCGGCAATTACCACGAGGACTGGGCGGCGCATGGTGAGCGTTGGCTGAAGGGGCGGGACGGCTGGTTCTTCATTACCCGGGACGGTGCGCTCTACCAATGGGACGGCGACGAGAACGTGGTGCAGGCGGTCGGCCGGGCGATGGACCGGTTCTACAACGGCAAGAACAAGGCGACCGGCAAGTTCATTACTCGGTTTGAGCCCGAGGCGGGAGGCGCTCTCCCCGCCGGCGAGAATAGCCCGTACTACCAGGATCCGACCAAGTTCTGTGCTCGATTTTTTAAGTCGGTCACCTCGGGGCCTGAGATCTTCGCCAAACTGGCGGGGGAGCAGGGGGTCCTGCGGTTGGGCAAGTACGACGAGAACGACCAGGCCACCTTCGACGTGAAGGTGGAAGCCCATCAGAAACTGAGCGGACTGTTGTTTGGGCCGACGCCGCCCCCCGATTTCGATTGGACGTTTGCCTCGCTGCTCCATTGTCTGCAGCGCGACTATCCTGAGAAGATCCCCGAGCTGGACGATAAGCGGCGCGATCAATTCGATCAATACGTGGACAATCTGGTGGCGACGCGGTTCAACGGCGATCGCGCCCAACTGATGTCCGTGGAGCACGACGAGCGGCTGACGCTCTGGTTCGACTTATGGGACAAGTTGCAGCTGGAGGCCCCCAAGCGGCAAACCTGCATCGTGGCCTATTTGAACGACCCCGCCTTGGACGACTTGTCGCGAGTGGTCGGGCGCCCGCTTCTCAGTAAGCCGCGGGGTCGGATCTTGGAGTTGGCTTCGGGCCAATGCGGGATCGATCCGGACAATTTGCATTTGGGCGGACCCCCGGTCGACAATGTCGCGATCGACGAAGAGGGCTCGATCACGCTGCTCAAACTGGTCGGTTTGTCGCTGTTCATCGGTGTGACCTTGGCGTACGTCAGCTTCCGCAGCGTCAAGATCACGATCATGTTGTTCTTCGTCGGAGGGGTGGCCGCGATCGGGAGTTTGTCGATCGTCTGGTTTGGCGGCAGTACGCTCGATGCGATCCTGATGACGATGCCCTCCTTGGTGTACGTGCTGGGGATGTCGGGCGCCGTCCACCTGGTGAATTACTACCAGGAGGCGCAACACGAGGACGAAGAACGGGCGGTCGATCTGATGTTGAAGCACGGTTGGCTCCCGTGCAGCCTGGCGGCCTTCACCACCGCCTTGGGGTTGTTGTCGTTGTGTTCATCGTACCTCACACCGATTCGCAAGTTTGGTTACTTTTCCGCGATCGCCACGGTGGCCACGCTGGTGCTGTTGTTTACGTACCTGCCGGCGGCGCTGTATATCTGGGCGCCGAAGCGACGCGAGCCCGCTGCGGCTCAGGGCCTGCGGGCTCGAGTTGGCGCCGTTCTGGACCGCGTATTTGATCGGATGAGCCATTTCGTCGTCCGACGCCATGCCCTGATCGTCGGCAGCTTCCTGCTGTTGATGGTCGTGTTCGGTTACGGGATCACCCAGATCCAAACGACGGTGCACCTGCTGAAGTTATTCGACCCGAACGCCAAAATCCTCCGCGACTATCGCTGGCTGGAAGAGAATATTGGGGCGCTGGTTCCGATGGAGATTCTGGTCCGCGTCGACGTCAGCGCCCAGCGCGAGCAAACGGCGGTCATCGAAGACGGTTCTATCGCCGCGTCCTCCTCCGATCCGGTTCCAAGCCGTCTGACGCTGGACATGCTGGAGCGCGCCGAGCTGTCGCAGCGGATTCGGCGGGAGTTGGCGCGCGTCTTTGGCCCGGATGGCGCCAATATCGTCGGCGCGGGGACTTCGGCCGACACCTTCATGCCGCTGTACGTCGTCGATTCGAACATGCCGACCTACCGCCGAGCGGAATTGGCGCGGAGCCTGCAAGAACGCCGCGACGATATCTCCGAGGACGTCGATTACTTCCGAGTCGATCCGCAGGACCACAGCGAGTATTGGCGAATCAGTTTGCGGCTGGCCGCCCTGGCGGATGTGGACTACGGGCAATTCGTCAGTGAAATTCGCGGCGTGGTCGAGCCGATTTTGGCGGCGTACCGGGAGCAGGACTTGCTGTTGCAGACGATCGCAGCGTCCGCCCAGGCGGCCGACGGCGAGGGAGCGGCCCACGGCGAAGGAGCGGCTGTCGGCGAGGTTGCGGCGGGGTCGGCCAACAACCGGGATGCCGTGCGGATCCTGTTGATCGGCGATGACGCGACGCAGCCAAACAAGGCCGTCACGACGGGCGCCGCACAGGATCGTACGGAACAGCGGGCGATATTTGCTCGGACGCTCACCGCGCTCTTAGAGAATCAAGGGTTTGCCCCGATCGATCGAAACAAAAAGTTGCCCAAGCTCGGCTACTATTGGCTGACGCCGGCGGAGTTCGCCGATCTGCGCGACAATGGGAAAAACTGGAATGACTTGCTGGCGCGGTTTGAAGTGGTCGTGGGACTCGACCCGCACAGCGGGATCGAGTGGTCCCAGGTTCAGTCGCAATCACGCCATTTTGTCGACTTGAGCCAAAAGGATCTCGGTTCCCAAGTCACCGCCTCGGAATTGCGGCGGGACGACCCCGACATGATTCCGATCACCGCGGCGTACACCGGAATCGTGCCGATCGTCTACAAGGCACAGCGCTCGCTGTTGGAAAGCCTGCGCGAAAGCATTGTCAGTTCGTTCGCCATGATCGCCGTGGTGATGATGGTCGTCTTGCGAGTCAAGCAGCGCCGCGGGCTGGCCCGTTGGTTCAATTTCTCCGGCGGCCTGGTGTCGATGATCCCCAATGTCTTTCCGATCGTGGTCGTGTTCGGAGGGATGGGATTGCTGGGCAGACAGGTCGACATCGGATCGATGATGACTGCCAGCGTGGCTTTGGGGATTGCGGTCGACGACACCATCCACTTTCTCAATTGGTATCGGGATGCCTTGCAGCAGGGGTACGATCGTCCGGCGGCGATTCGAGAGACATACCGTCGGGTCGCGAAGGCGATGTTGCAGACCACGTTGATCGCCGGGTTCGGCTTGTCCGCCTTCGCTTTTAGCACGTTCACCCCGACCCAGCGGTTCGGCGTGATGATGTTGATCTTGCTGGTGTTCGCTCTGATCGGCGATTTGATTTTGTTGCCGGCGCTGTTGGCCAGCCCGTTGGGCCGTTGTTTCGGCAAGCCCCAATTGCAAGGCGATCGCGGGGGCGAAGACGATATCGGAGAAGGTACCGAGTCCGTTGCGTCGTTGGACGGAAATCCCGTGGAACTGGGACTGCCAGGCCATTCACGCGATCTGCGTGGAAACGAAGTCCCCGCCGAAGGGTATTCGAGCGATGGTCGAGCCCGCCCGCCCGCGCCGCATCAACTGCGGAACGCGCGCTGGCAACCGCGGAAGACGGAATTCTGAGAGCGGACGTACGACACACGCCATCCTCGAGCGCACGACTCGGAGAGTCGTGCGACGATCAGCGTTGAAGTGGTTGATGCTGGGCGTATTGTTCCAGCCGTTGGCGGCATTCGCTGGCGGCGGGTTCGTCTGCGAGTTCGACAGCCCGTTGTTGAACTTCCATCGCCTGGTCGAATGCGCCCAAGGCCGCATGTGCGGCGGCCAGCGTCTCCCACACCGCACAGGTCGGTTCGCCGAGTTCCACGGCGCGTTCGGCGAGCTGCTTTGCCGTGGCGGGTCGGAAATACTCGGGGTCCGGGCAGGTTGCCATCAGCCAGGCCGCACGTTGACAGCTCGCAGCGGACTCGGACAACTTGGCAGCCGCTTCGTAGTCGGAGTAGGCTTCCCGCCACTGGCGCAGCGCCAGGTGCGCGTCTCCCCGATTGATCAAGGTGGCGGGATTCTGCGGCATCCACTTGAGCACCAGGTCGAAATCGCAGAGCGCTTGTTCCGGTTGGTTCAGTTGCAGGCGGGCCAACCCCCGTCCCGTGAGGGCTTGCAAGTCACCCGGGTCGATGGCGAGTGCGCGATCGTAGCAGGCGACGGCATCCGCGGGTCGCCGCAGTGCGGCCTGGGCTTCTCCGGCGTTGTACCACCCGGCGGTCGACGTCGGTTGCAATTCCGCGGCGCGCTGAAAATCGGCTAGGGCGTCATCCAGCATTCCTGCCTGTGCCAATAACAGACCCCGATTCAGCCAGGCCCGCCAGCGTGTCGGGTCGAGTTCGAGGGACTGGATGGCGTCGCTGAGCGCCTGGTCGACGGCGCCGGTCGCCTGCGGTTGCAACCCGGCGTCGCGATAATACTCAGCTTCCTCCAAGCGCGATTCGCAGCGGCGGTTGTAAGCCCAGCTGGCGAGTTGCTGGAGGTACTTCAAATCGGCGCCGGGCAATTCCGCTTGGGCCATCGTCTCCGTGCAGCGATCGATAATGACGGTATAGTCTTGCATCGTCTTGGCGGAAGTCGTCAGGCGGTGGATCGGCCCGACGAACTTTTGATCCCGCTGAGTGGACTCGGCCGGCGTGGTCGCCGCAATGTCCTCCTGCGCCCGAGCGAATTGCGTGGATGGGCATAGAATCGGACTTGTCGCCACGATCCAACTCGTTAAGCCGACTTGAGCAAACCAACGGAATGGCGCACGGCGCCGGTGGGTCGAACGACCTGCGAGGCCCTGGCGGAAGTATGCCCGGCCGTGATTCCGTGCTGAATCGGTTGACATGCAGTGTTCCTCCGTGAACGAACATCGTTGCTAAGGCCGATCGCAATTTCGTGCGGCCCCCTCACCCTGCCACTCCTCCGAAGCGGGGGAGAGGGTACGACGTGGGTGGTATCGTTGTTGATTAATCACTCGTGCGGCTCGGTCATCTTGAATGGATCGAGGGCCTCCGCCAACTGCTCGGCGGGGAGCACCTGTTGTTCCTGGCAGAGTTGGCGGATCGTCTTGCCGGTGGCGAACGCCTCCTTGGTGATCTGCGCCGCCCGCTCGTAGCCGATATACGGGTTCAAGCTGGTCGACATCGACAAGCTTTTTTCGACAAAGGACTCGCATTGTTCCGGGTTCGCCTCCAGTCCGTCAATGCAGAATTCGACGAACGCATGCACTCCGCCGGTCATCAGGGCCACGCTTTCCAGGGCGGCGTGCCCCATGACGGGCATCATGATATTCAGCTGGAATTGCCCGCCGGCGGCGCCGCTGACCGTCATCACCTGGTCGTTCCCGATAACCCGGGCGGCGACTTGCATCAGGCTCTCGCACATCACCGGATTGACTTTGCCGGGCATGATCGAGCTGCCGGGCTGGCGGGACGGGAGAATGACCTCGAAAAAAGCGCACCGCGGCCCGGCCCCCAGCCAGCGAATATTGTTGGCCACGTTGAACAACGTGGTCGCGATCGTTTTCAATTGGCCGTGGCATTCGACCAGTCCATCCCGCTGCGCGTTGGCCTCGAAATGGTCGGCGGCTTCGACGAATTCGATTCCAGTTTCGGCCTGCAAGACCGCGGCGACGCGGCGGCCGAATTCGGGGTGGGTATTGATCCCGCTCCCTACCGCCGTCCCTCCCACGGGGAGTTCGAGAACGGCCCGCACGGCGGATTCGGCTCGTTCGATCGACAATTCGACCTGTCGGGTGAATCCGCCGAACTCCTGGCCCAACCGCAGCGGCGTGGCGTCCATCAGATGGGTCCGGCCGATCTTGATCAGCTGGTCCCAGGCCCGGGCCTTTTCTCCCAGCGCGGTTTGTAGCCGTCGCAGCGCGGGAATCAACCGCTGCCGGATCTCGACCCCGACCGCGACATGAATCGCCGTAGGGAACGTGTCGTTGGTGCTCTGCCCCATGTTCACGTGATCGTTGGGGTGGATGGGCTTCTCGCCCGCCAGGCGATCCCCCCCTAACATCTCGACAGCGAGGTTGGCGATCACCTCGTTGACGTTCATGTTGCTGGAAGTTCCCGAACCGGTTTGGAAGACGTCGATCGGAAACTGGTCGTCGAACTTACCGCTGGCGACTTCCCGCGCTGCCGCCAACATCGCTTCGACCTGCGCGTTGGTCAGAGCGCGCAAACCGCTTCCGGTCAACTTGCCCAGGTCGCGGTTGGCGACCCCGCACGCATACTTCACCAAGCCCATCGCGCGGACCAGCGGGGTCGGAAGTCTCCAGCCAGAGATCGGAAAATTTTCCACCGCGCGTTGGGTCTGGGCGCTGTAATAGGCCCCGGCGGGGACTTGCACGTCCCCCATCGAGTCGCGTTCGGTGCGGTAGTCGGAGGATGGAGTCGTTGGTTTTTTCATGAAGGATTCTCAGAACAAGAAAACAAGAATAGCGATTTGCCCTTTCCGGACCAAGGCGAAATGGACCGGGAACTCCCGACCCGACTCGGCGCCTCGTCCCAAACCGGGCGGCCCCCCCCCCATTCTGCCTTCTCCCGCGCGGCGGGGGAGAGGGAAACGGGAAAGGCGGTTACTCAATTGCGGCGACCCGCTCCAGGGCTTGATCGTCTCCGGCCACCAACAAGGTATCCGAGTCCTTGAGGATCCGATCGGGATGCGGCGTAGGGACCATTCCGTCGGTCAGCACGTCGTGCACGGCGACGACGGTGATGTCATAGTTTTGCCGCAATTCCAGCTCGCGGATCGACTTTCCGATCCAGCTGTTGGGGACCCCCATCTCCTGGATGCTGAACCCTTTCCCCAGTCGCACGTAATTGAGCAGGGCGGAGCCGCGGATGCGCGTGGCCAGACTGACGGCCGAATCGCGCTCCGGGAAAACGACTTCGGTCACACCGATGCGATGCATCACGCGGGCGTGTTCGTTGGAGATCACCTTGACGTAGATGTCGGGGATTTTCAGATCGCGAAGAGCCATCGTCGTCAGGATGCTGGCGGCGATATCGTCGCCGGTGGAGACGATGGCGGCGTCGGCGTCGGCGGCCCCCAACCGCTTGAGGACTTCGAAGTCGGTCGCGTTCGCCACGGCGGCTTGCGACACGAACGCACCCAAGCGGTCGACCACCTCCGCATTCTGATCGATGGCGATCACATCGTGCCCTTCGTCGGCCAGCGTCTTGGCGACCACGAAACCAAAGTTGCCCAGACCGACGACCACAAAACGCTTCATCTCCAACCCCCTCACCCGCGAACGGGATTCAACTATCCCACCACCACATCTTCATACGCCAGCCGGTACTTGCCGCTTCGCGACAGGCGCACCGTAAGCGCCGTCGCGATCGACAGCGGTCCGGTCCGGCCCAGCAACATCAACAGAATGATCAGCCACCGCGCCGTGAAGGAGAGTTCCGGGGTAACCCCCATCGAAAGCCCCACCGTGTTGAAGGCGCTCACCGCTTCGAACATCAACTCCAAAAACCGGGACTCACCCCCCATCGTGTGCCCGATGATCGACAATCCGAACACGGCCAATACGATCACCGCGGTCGCGATGACGAACAGACCTGTCGCCCGTTGGATCGTCTCCTCCGGGATCGAGCGATGGGCAAAGGTCGCGGTCGGTCGCGAACGCAGTCGCGACCAGGCCAGCAAACCCAGGAGCGCAAAGGTCGTCGTCTTGATCCCGCCGGCGGTCGAACCAGGGGAGCCGCCGATCGTCATCAAGATGATTGTCAGGAAGTTGGTGGCGTCCGAGGCCTGGGCGTAATCGATCGTATTGAACCCCGCCGTCCGCGAGGTGATGCTCATGAACAGCGCGTTCGCCAGCTTGTCGCCGGCGGCCAAGTTGGAAAGCGTCCCGCGCCATTCAAACATGGCGAAGAAAAACCAACCGACCAAAATCAACAACCCGCTGGTCCACAGCACCAGATGCGCGTGCACGGAAAGCCGTTTCAGTCGATGCTTGCGGGAGATCGTGCGCTGGTAGAGTTCCTCCAACGTCACGAATCCCAGTCCCCCCACGACGATCAGGGTGGATATTACGGCGATGGTGAGGGGAGAGTCTCGCCAACCAATCAGGCTGGGTGTGTTGGTCGAAAATCCCGCATTGCAGAATGCGCTGACCGAGTGAAACAGGGCTGGCCAGAATGCCTGGTCCCACCCCAGGCGCGGGGCCCAAAGCAAGTAGAGCAGGAGCATCCCCAGGCCTTCGATGCAGGCAGTGAATCGCACGATATCAAAGATCAAACGGCCGGCGGTGACGTGCGGAATCGGACTTCGCGATCCGGCGGCACTCGCCTCGGTTCGCAGCGACAGCCTCGCCCCGAGCGCCGCCAGAATGACGCTGGTGATCACCAGCACCCCCAGGCCGCCAATCTGGATCAGCACCAGAATCAATAACTGCCCGGCAAAGGTGAAATGGGTCGCCGTATCGACGACGGTCAACCCGGTGACGCACACCGCACTGGTGGCGGTAAAAACGGCATCGGTCCAACTGAGTGGTTCGCCGGTGTAGAGTCCGGGAATCAGCTTGAGTCCAAGCGTTCCCAGCACCACCAGGACCAGAAAGGAGCCGACGAACAGCTCGGCGGGCGCCAATTTCCGCTGGGCGAACTTAGATCGCGTGGCCCCCAACGGGCGATCGAGCCGTCGCACCCGCGGCCGTGGCGGTTGCTTGCGCTTCCCCGCCGAACCTGGGGAATCATCCACGTGCGACCGCATACTTGGAGCGTTCAAAAGGGCAGCGTAACGGGGAAAGTCAACCGCATATTTTAGACTACGGGGAAGCCCGGCTCACCGCAAGACGCCTCCCCCTCAGGGGGCGGCCAGGTTCAACAGGTAGAAATTGTCGCAGCCGCAGTGCCCTGTCGATCCGCAAGGACCCGGCAAGCTTGCGAAACCGACTTTGGCGTACAAGCGAGCCGCACCCTCCATCCGGGCCAACGTTTCCAGATACATCTGCCGGTAACCGAACGAACGCGCCGAAGCGATCAACAGCTCCAACAGTCGCCGGCCCGCTCCCTGCCCACGGGCACTGGGCAAGTAGTACATTTTTCGCAGCTCGCAAACATCCGGATCCCCACCGACCAGGGGCGCCAGCCCGCCGCATCCCACCACGCGATCCCCGGCCGTCACGACGAAGAAGCACGAACGAGGCCCCTGATACGCTTCGTACATCGCATCGACTTCCGGGTCTTCGATCGAAAACCCGCGTCCCACCGCGCCGAATTCGGTCATCACCGTGCGAATCACATCGGCGACCGCCGGGTTATCCTCTCGCCGCATCGGGCGAATCGACAAAACTTCCATTCGATATCCGCTCCCCTGGATGCGAACTACGAGCCGGATGCCCGCGGGACTCGCTTTGGGTCATCCGCCGGGGAGAGCACGATCCCGTCGAAATCGCCCGCCGCGGGGGACTCCGCGCCCCCGACCTCCGCCAATCGCTCGCGGTGGTATTGAGCAATCCAATCTTGCAAATCGATCTCGCTCAATTCCAATCGCTGACGGAGTACGGTGAAACTCGCCTCCCCGTGCAGAATCATCTCCACGATCCGCGCGCGAAACCGCGGCGTGTACTGCCGGCGCCGGCACGCCCGCTCGACCAGCGACATCTGGCGATCCAAAACGTTTCCAGCCCGCTCGATCTCCGGTTCGGTTCGATTCCGCGCCGAGGATCGCCGCGGATCGTACTCCCCGGCGTCCTTGCGGTACGGGGGAAACAGCCAGCGCGGCGAGCCGCACGACATACACAACCAGGTTCCGATCCCCAGGTAGCGACCGATCCCTCCGGTGCAACGATCCAACCAACGCCCCCACGATGTGCGCAAAGTGCGTTGATGCTGCACGTTGGTCAGGCAATGTCGGCAATAGCCGAGTTCCTGGACTGGGGTGCCGGATGCGGTCATTCGTGAGAGTCCCGAGACGCAGGTCGAAGCTTGCTTTATTCTAGCGATTGCGGCGGGACAGTTCGAGTGAATTCGATTCCGGCCGCCGCTCCGCGAGCCGGCCCAATGCGTCGCTATTCGCCACCCCCCCATAGTCGCTCGACTCTCCGAGTCGAGGCTCCGAGTCGAGGCTCCGAGTCGACTTCCCGATTCGACTTCCCGAATAGCCTCAATTCCCGCGCTCGTCCAATGCGTGGCTATTCGACTCCGGAGGTCGCCCGATACTGCCGCCACAGACTCTCCCGGCCATATTTTTCCAGCAGCTTGTTCCACGCGGAAACACATGCGCCCAACCCAGCTTCGGGCGCGGCGCTCCCTGCCACGATATGATCCAGCTCCTCCCGCAACGCCGCGATGAATTCGTCACGATGCTCGATCCGCAGGCTCCCCACGGCCAACGCGCGCAGGTTGAGGTCCCGCACCAGCGCCGCCCAACCCTCGGCGACGGATCGGGGCAACTCGGGCGCCAGCCACTCGTACGGTGGATCGATCGCTGCGTCGGTGACCGGCGCGGCGTCGGATGCGAACTGCCCAATCTGCCGATTGATTTCGGGCAGACTCAGCCAATCCAGAAATCGTTTGGCGGTGCGAATCCTTCGGCAGTCGGCCCCCAACGAGACCAAATGTCCCGCCAGCGGCGAGACCACCACGGGCTCTTGATCCGCGGACGAATCGGTCCAGGCCTGGCTGCGATAGTCGTAGATTCGGTCGGACGCGGGGAGCGGTACGATTTCGAGCGGCAAGTCCGGGCGAGGCGACTGGACGTCGATGTGCTGCGTGACGAACGCAATCGCCATTGCCGCCTGGCCGCTGACGATCCGTCGGTAACATTCGGCGGGGGTCAACGCGGTATCGACGAGCGCGGGTCGCAGTGTCGCCATCTCTTCGGCCGCCGCGATAAACGGCGGCGTCGCCACTAGCGGGTCCATCGTGGCGATATCGAATACCGTCGACAAACGCCCCCGCTTGGCAAACTGGGAGGCGGCGCGGGCCAGAAACAGGTCGACCAGCCAAGTATCGTGCCACGGCTCGCAAATCTCGCTGGGAAGCGGCGGTTGCCGCGCAGCAAGCTGGGGCGACGACTCGCGGATCTTTGCGGCCGCTTCATGGTATTCGCGCCATGTCCGCGGAGGGGGCAGACTGAGCGATTCCCAAACGTCCCGACGATAAAGCACGACAAACAGTGGGCTCCCCAGGGAGACTCCGGCAACCGACTCCCCCGCCTGAACCGTGATGCCGCGTTCCAGAGGCAGCAATTGGGCGCGGTTGAGATCCCCGGCTCCGGAGGCGGTCGAATCCAGGGGCTGCAGCCACCCGGCGGCCAACATCTCGCCCAATGATAGACTCGGGTACATCCACAGGTCCGCGGCCGGGTACGGATTGGTTCCCCCCGGCAATGTGCCTCGGTCGCACGTCGTCACCTCGATTTGTCCTCCGGTCTCGGCGGTCCAGAGCCTCGCGATTTGCTCCGCGAGTTGCGACTCGTCGTCGACGGCAACCAATCGTAAAGTCTGGGGGGCGGATGTGGCCGCTGGCGCCGGCGACTCCTCCTGGGGCGGCCCGGAGTCCGAGTTCGGGCGGCAACCCCAACCCAGCAGCACCCCAACGACGATCGCCAGCCGCACGGGCCCAAGAGAACGGAGGTTTCGGATCAGCATGGCCTTCGAACTAAAGCAGAATAACAGGATGCGAATTCGAGGTGCAATTTCGGCTCACCATTGTAACACTCCCCTGCCACGCTTGGATGCGCTGAGCTTGCGGGGTGACGCTCAAACTAGGGATTCGGATCGGCCTCTGGAGTTTATCCGTCAGCCAACGACTGAACGAGTGTGAGGGCAACTTGCAACGACCAGCCGCCTGGCGCAAGCCTGCGGTTTCTTGGCGTCCAGCGCGTCCCGAAACCGCAGGCTTGCGCCAGGCGGCTGATTTCTCAACAGGCAGCTGGATGCCGAGTTCCATCGCCACGTGCTCCTACCCTGTTTTTTCGGCGCCGCCCCGTTGCTACGATGAACGGCGGCAATGAAATCCACAGTCGAGCGGATGACAAAATGAGCTACTTCCTTGGGATCGATATCGGGACCAGCGGAACCAAGACGATCCTGATCGACCCGAAAGGGAAAGTCATCGCGGAAGCGAGCGCTTCCTACCCGCTCCATCATCCGCGTCCGTTGTGGAGCGAACAGAATCCGGAGGATTGGTGGACGGCCACGGTAAGGACCGTTCGAGGGGTGGTGCGAAAGGCGCGGGTCAAACCGGGGGCCGTCGCAGCAATCGGACTCTCCGGTCAGATGCACGGCTCGGTCTTCTTGGACCGTCGCGACAAAGTCATCCGACCCGCGATTTTGTGGAACGACCAACGGACCGCCGCGGAATGCGACGAGATCGAGCGCCTGGCGGGCGGGCGCGAGGCTTTGATTCAGATGGTCGCCAACCCGGCGCTCACCGGCTTCACCGCTCCCAAGATTTTATGGCTGCGAAGGCACGAGCCGCGCAACTTTGAACGAACCAGGAAGATCCTCCTTCCCAAAGACGAAGTGCGGCGGCGAATGACTGGCCAGTACGCCACCGACGTCAGCGACGCCAGTGGGATGCTGCTGCTGGATGTCGCCCGCCGACAATGGTCGACTGAATTGCTGCAGCGGTTGGAACTGGACGTCGACCTGCTGGCGACGTGTTTCGAATCGCATCAGGTGACCGGGACGTTGACGGCGTCGGCCGCGCAGGAGTTGGGTTTGACGACCGCCTGCCGCGTGGTGGGCGGGGCAGGGGACTGCGCCGCCAACGCGGTCGGGACCG
>JBGSLW010000159.1:0-28198 GCA_041740495.1 Pirellulaceae bacterium | reverse complement strand
CCCCGCCCCGCCACGGTGAAGAACCACTTGACCCGCCCAATCGCCGCAGAAGCTCCTGACGGAACACCTCCAGCGGATTCTGGGCGGGAACGCGGATCGCCAGGCGACCCCTTGCCGGAAGTCGTTTACACGCCCGCTTCGGAGTTGCGGGCCGGACAACAGTTGATCGGGGCATCGCTGCGAGGATTTGTCACCGGCCGCGAGCTGGCCTGGCAGCTATTTCAACGAAACGTCCGCGGCATGTACCGGCAGACCTTGCTGGGATTCGCCTGGGCATTTCTCCCCCCACTGGCCAATACCTTGATCTGGGTTTTTCTGCATAACCAACGGGTACTAGAGTTCGATCAACCGCTGGCCGTTCCCTATGCCATTTATGTGTTGGTTGGGATGGTGATCTGGCAGACGTTCGCCGAGTCGCTGCAGATGCCGCTCAATATCTACAAACAGAATCGGGGAATGATTGCCAAGTTGAACTTCCCGCGCGAGGCATTGCTGCTGGTCGGCTGGGGAGAAATCGGCATGAACTTGGCGATTCGCCTGGTGGTGTTGCTGCCGATTCTTTGCATCTGGCCTCCTGTCTGGAGCTGGGGAATCTGGATGTTCCCGCTAGGCCTGGTGCTGTTGATCGCGCTAGGAACCGCGCTGGGCTTGTGGCTGATGCCGATCGGAGTACTCTACCACGACGTCGAGAAACTCCTGGCATTCGGCCTGCCTCTGTGGATGATTCTGACACCGATCATCTATCCTGTTGATTCGGCGAAGGGGATGGTGGTATGGCATTGGCTGAATCCGCCAGCCGGTTTGCTGGTGGCGGCGCGGGATGGTTTGATTCTGGGGGCAACGTATCCAGGTGCCATGGCAATCATCTACGGCTTGTTGGCGATTCCGCTGTTGTTGATGGGGTTGCTCCTGTATCGCCTGTCGATTCCGGTGCTGATTGAGAGGGCGCCAGGATGAGCGGACAGGGTGCGATCGTCGTGGTGGAACAGGTCTCCAAAAAATATTGCCGGCAGCTGAAGCAGGCTCTGCGCTACGGCGTGCGGGATTTGATGGAATTGGCGCGGTTCTCTCGCGGTGCGGGGCGCGCGTCGCTGCGAACGGGGGAATTCTATGCGGTGCACGACGCCACCTTCGTCGTCGAGCCGGGCGAGTGCGTGGCGCTGCTGGGGCCCAACGGCGCGGGAAAGAGCACGATGCTGAAGATGCTCAACGGACTCCTCCGCCCCGATGCTGGGCGCATTCGCTTGCGCGGGCGGGTGGGGGCGTTGATCGAGTTGGGCGCCGGTTTCAACCCAGTGTTGTCGGGCCGCGAGAATGTGATGATCAACGGCGCGGTTTTGGGGCTCTCGCAACGAGAGATTGCCAGACGATTCGAGGAGATCGTTGAATTCGCGGGGCTGGGCGGGGTGATCGAAACACCTGTACAAACGTACAGTTCCGGGATGCGGGTCCGGCTGGGGTTTGCCGTGGCGGCGCATTTGCGCCCCGACCTGCTGCTGGTGGATGAGGTCTTGGCGGTCGGGGATGTCGGGTTTCGTTTGAAGTGCCTGGAGCGATTGCGGCAACTGGCTCAGGATGGGGTAGCGATCCTACTGGTCACCCACGCCGTCAACATGCTGACAAGGCTGTCGCAACGAGCGATCGTCTTCGGGCAAGGCCAAATCGAGTTCGACGGGGACTTGGGTCGCGGCATCGCGGTGTACGAGAAACTGGTCGACGCGAAGCGGAACGCCGTCGATGAAAACGCCGCCGGCCTACCGGACGGTCCGCGGATTGAATTGTGTGTTTGCGTCGATCCGGCAGGCGAGCCCATCGACGAGTTGCAATGCGGGGAACCGCTGCGCTTGCGGATCGGAGTTCATTCCAGCCGACAGGTTCCGCAGGTTCGTTGCGTCGTGACGATCAACGCACCCGACGCGGGGGTGATCGCAGCGTTGGCGAGTCAGGAGGCGGGTTTGACCTGGTCCCTGCAGCCAGGGAGTAATGTTTGCCAGGTGGAGGTCCCCGAACTGCCGTTGACCATCGGATCGTACTATGCCACAGTTTCGTTGTACGGCCCGGGGAGCGTCGATTTCTACCATCGGCGGGTGGGGGCCGCTCGGTTTGCGGTGGTGGGAGATGGCGACGAGTCGGGCGGCGATCGGCTCAGCCCCGGATTGATCCGGCTCCCACAGTCCTGGTCGTTGATTTCTTCCTGACCGTCTTGCCGGCGACGACGCGGAGTGCGAGCGGATGCGCCCTTACGATCCTGAGCAACCTGTTATCTTCGTGCACATCCCGAAATGTGCGGGTTCCAGCTTTATCGCGTTGCTGTCTCGCTGGTTCGGTCCGTCCTTTCACAAATTGAATCAAGACGAGACGCGAGACCAACTGTTGCCGCGAATCGCCACCCAGGATGCGGCGGGCAACTGGCTGCCGGACGTCCGCTGTCTCCAAGGGCATTTCAACCATTGGCGCGGTTACGGGCTCCCCTATTATTATCCAGAAATTCAACAATATTTTTCGATCATCCGCGATCCGTTCGACACGGTCGTCTCGATGTATTTTTTCTTCAAACGCCGCAGTCTGCAGGGGCGGTTTTTGTTTCGCGGCGAGCCGGTCGATATCCGTACGCATTATCCCACGCTGGAACACTACGTCCGCGATTACCCGTATTGGCTCTTTGATCATTTGCCGCAGGATCTGGACTTGGCTAATTGCGAAAGGAGATTGCGGGAGCGGTTCGTGTACCTGGGACTGTTTGAAGACTTGCAGCATTCGGTCGACAACCTGGCGATCGTGTTGGGCAAGCCGAAGCTGACCTTGCCTCGGACCAACGTTTCCGAGTACGACGAGCCGGTGCCGCAGCAACTTCGCGAACGATTTTACGCCGATTACCCGCTGCTCACGCGAATCCACGAGTTCGCGCAACGCTGCTACCGCATCTAACGAATGGGCCCAGAAGGCAATGGGCTTGCTCTGCCTCCCATCATCCGCGGCAGTATGAGGATGCAGCTCCCACCACGGATACATTGCGGCGCTGGCGGAGCCTGCGGTACGATGCATAAGGCTGCCAAGCTTGAGAAGAGCATTGCGTGTCAACGAACACTCGGTTACCGGCCGTTTTGCCGACGGCGCGGGTTTCTGTTTTTCCCGGGCGTTCACGACGACTTCGGGGAAATTCACCATTCATGAAATTCGGTTTCTATTCGTGCATGACCGGAATGCCCTGGGGGGGGAGCGAGGAGCTGTGGTACCGCGCGGCGCGACAGTTGCGGGCTGGCGGGCACCAGCTGGCCGTGAACTACAAGTGGTGGCCTAAACTCTCGTTTCAGTTGGGCAAGCTGCAAGAGGAAGGGGCACGTCTCTGCCTGCGCGAACAGCCTCCCGGGTTTTGGCAACGCAAATCGCACGAGCTACGGCAGTTGGTCAACCGAAAATCACTGCCGACGCGGCCGCGCAACGCCGATGGTCGCGATTGGCTGTTGGCCGAACGCCCCGACGCGGTGTTGATCACGATCGGCTATCACCCCGATCCAATTTACGTCGCCCGGCATTGTCAGGATTTGGGAATCCCGTACGCGATCAACGTCCAGTGCGCTAGCACAGCCTTCTTCATCCACGGGGATCGGATCGACGACTACCGTAGTTGGTATTTGGGCGCCCAACGAGTGTACTTTGTTTCGGCGGAGAACCAACGCAAGGTCGAACGGAATCTGGCGGTGCTCCTGCCGAATGCCGAAATCGTTGCCAATCCGTTTCACGCTCGGGCGGAGCCGGCGCCCTGGCCTGCAACCGACGAAGGATTGCGACTGGCTTGTGTCGGCCGAATCCACTTTCAATCCAAGGGGCAAGATGTGCTGGTGGATGTGATGCACCAGGACAAATGGCGGCAGCGCCCGCTGTCGATCCATTTCTACGGCCACGATCAGGGAAACCGCCGGCAGCTGGACGAGTTGATCCAGCTGTTTGGCTTGGAGTCCCAGCTTCATTGTCACGGATTCGTGGGTGACGTGCAGCAGATCTGGTCGCAGAACCATGGGCTGGTGCTCCCCTCGCGCTACGAGGGCGCCCCGCTGGTGGTGGTCGAGGCGATGCATTGCCATCGAATGGTGGTGGCCACGGATATCGGACGCAATCGCGAATTAATCGACGAAGGCGAATCCGGATTCATTGCACCGGTGGCGACTCTGGAAATGTTGGACGACGCGTTGGAGCGTGCTTGGGCTGCCCGGGGCGATTGGCAGCGAATGGGCGAGCGAGCTGGGGAGCACATCCGCCAGCGCTTCAGTGCAAATCCCGTCGCAGAATTCGCCGCGAAACTCCTGCAAATACCTCAAGAATAGGTGAACCGACGTGGAACCGGAACAAAACTCAACAACGGCAACTCCCAAGGCGCTCACCTTACACGGCGCGAAGCTGGGGACCTTTTTGGCTCGGCATCCCTGGGTGCTCGATCGATCGCTGCAAATCCCCACGGAACCGATCGAGGTCGGCGAGACGGTGGACCTGGTCTCCGCTGGCGGGCGGTTTGTGGCGCGGGGAATTTATAACCCGGTCAGCCGTATTCGCGTGCGGTTGTATAGTTGGAACCCGGAAGTCGCCTTGGACGATTCGTTTTTCGCGACGCGCCTGGCTGCGGCGCTCGATCTGCGACGGCAGTTGGATTTGTTGGGTCAACCGTCGGCAGCTCGACTGGTCTTCAGCGAAGGGGATTACCTGAGCGGATTGATCGTCGACAAGTTCGGGGGGCACCTGGTCGTCCAGCTGACCGCCAAAGCCATGGAACTGCGCCTTCCGTGGATACTCGAGCGTTTGGTGCAAGCGTTGGCCCCGCAGTCGATTTCGATCCGAATCGATCCCAAGGTGGCGGCCGCGGAAGGCTTGACGTCCACCGATCAGTGCGTCTACGGAACGCCGCCGAGCGAGCCGGTGGTGATCGAGCAGCACGGGGTGCGATTTCGGATCGATTTCGGCGGCGCGCAAAAGACGGGGTACTACCTGGACCAACGGGACAACCGGCGGATCGCCGCCGCATGGGCAAACGGGCGCGACGTGTTGGATGTGTGCTGTTATACAGGCGGATTTGCCTTGACGCTGGCGGCCTTGGGCCAGCCGACTCGTGTGGTGGGGGTTGATTCGAGTGAGCGGGCGGTCGTCCAAGCCCGGGAGAATGCCGCGGAGAATGGTTTGTCGGCGGTCGAATTCGAAGTCGCGGACTGCTTTGACTACCTGGAGCGATGTTGCACGACGCAGCGCAAGTTTGGAATGGTGGTGTTGGATCCCCCCAAATTTGCGGGAAATCGACGGGCTTTATCCAGTGGGATGCGGGCCTATCACCGCTTGAACCGCCTGGCGGTCGAGTGCGTAGAACCGGGTGGTATCCTGGTCACTTGCAGTTGTTCCGGTTTGGTATCGCGCGAGGATTTTCGGCACATTTTGAGTGGGGTTTCCCAAAAAACGGGCCGGGGCCTGCAAGTCCTGGAGCAGCGCGGTGCGGCGCCGGATCATCCGGTCAGTATCAGTTGCCCGGAAACCGACTATTTGAAGTGTTTCGTTTGTCGTGTAGGCTAGAGCGGAGGAAGAGGAACTGGAGAGAGCAGGCATCGTCGCTCGTTGCGGGCGCACGAGGGGGATGAAGTTGTGTTCAAACGGCCTTGTCCGGCGGTGACTCTCCATGAAGTTCAGCGTAGCCATCTGCACATGGAATCGAGCTGAATCGTTGCAGCGAACGTTGGATTCGCTGACCCGTCTGAAGGTCCCTCCCGATTCCGATTGGGAGGTCGTCGTCGTTGAGAATAATTGCAACGATGGGACGGCCGAGGTATGTCGGCAATGGTCGGCCAAGTTGCCGCTCAAGACGTACAGCGAACCTCAGCAAGGGCATTGTTACGCGCGCAATCGGGCGCTGAAGAACTGTCACAGCGATGTGCTGGTCTGGACCGATGACGATGTGGAGGTCTCCCGCGACTGGCTGGTTCATTATCACCAGGCGGTGCTGGCGGATCCCGGCAATGCATTCTGGGGGGGGCCGATCCGCCCCAAGTTTGCGGACCAGGTTCCCAAATGGGTGGCGGAAAATTGGTCGACGCTGCAGGGGTGTTTCGCCACGCGGGACTTAGGGAAGAAGGCGATCGCGTTGGCGCCCGATCGACTCCCCTACGGAGCCAACTTTGCGATTCGCACCGACGTTCAAAAACAATTTCCCTACGACGTCAAGTTGGGGCGGCGGGGGCTCGACGTCACCGGTGACGATGAATTGGAAATGATGCGCCGCGTCCTCCAGGCGGGGTACCGAGGGCAATGGGTTCCTCAAGCGGCCGTCGACCACTTGATTCCGACCAACCGGGCGACCCTTTCCTATGTTTACCGGTACTTTGTCGGCCAAGGCAAACGGATCTCACGCACCGATGGAGGGCACGCGAAGCGGACGCCCGCCCTCCGCGTCGAGGCACTCGCCCACAAATTGTTGTTCGGATTGAAGTTCCCCGTCACCTCCTCCCCGCACTGGATGTCGCATTGGATTCGATCGGCGTTGGCCCAAGGAAAATATGAAGCCCGCCACGAACGAGTCGGATAGGCGCAGCCCCCCGGTCCATTCCCTGCCGCAGTCGTAGCGCTTAGAATGTCGGCCACAACCTGGCGGCGGGAGTCGGCGCCTTGCCGCGATCAAAGCGGCCAGGGCGAATGTCCCCGCGGCTCAATTTGGGACAGCGTAATTTGGAACGGCAACCTGTTGCACGGCGAACGGCATGGCCAAGAACGTCTTGGGAACGGATTTGGAAGTCTGCTGTTATTCACCACGGACCGGCTTTTTTCGGGATGGGTTCTGCCATACCGGGGCTGGGGACGATGGGGTGCATGTGGTTTGCGCCGAGATGACGGCCGAGTTTCTCGAGTTCAGTCGCAGGCAGGGAAACGACCTGTCGACCCCCAACGAGGACTTGGACTTTCCAGGTCTGGTTCCGGGCGATCGTTGGTGCCTATGCGTGTCGCGATGGCGCGAGGCATTCGAGGCCGGTGTTGCGCCGCCGGTCGTGTTGGAGGCGACCCATTTGTTGGCACTTGAGTTCGTCGACTTGGAGCAGCTCAAGGCGCACGCCTTGCCGCCGCGAGACTAATTCGCCGCCGCGAGACTAATTCGCCGCCATCGTATTCCATTTGCAACTGGGTCAACCAAGCTCGACAGGCGCCATGAGTCGTTCCACCCATTCTCCGCTCGGATGTTTCTACGCGATCTGGCTGGGCATCGTTTGCACGGTGCTCTTGATCGTGAATTTCGAAGTCGTGCGAGCGGTGCTCGATTTTTCTGGGCTGCGGGCGTTGAATGGGAAGGCGGCTCAAGTCCTCCAATTTTTCGCACCGATCGCGTTGATCGTGATCGAGTTTTGGCTGTACGACGCGATCAGTGATCGTGCCGAGTATTACAGCGACTTGGACCCCCCGCTGGATCGCAAGTCCTAGGGACCGCTACCAGGCGAAAAAAAACCCGCCGACGAATCGGCGGGTTGGTTCTACGGTGTTCGGGCGAGGGTGGCTTAGCCTGCCATTTCCTTGAGCGCCTTCAACGGACGGACTTTCACAGTGGTCCGGGAGGGTTTGGCCGGCAGATCGCGCATCTGGCCCAACACCATCTTTCGCTCAGCAGGCCGAGCCGGGATGGACTTGCGAACCACTTTGCACAACCCGGGAATCACGAAGGTCCCTGGACCTTTTTTGCTGATCGATTTCTCGATTTCTTCCGAAAGGGCCTGGAAGAAAGACTGCACGTCTTTCTTGCTGAAGCCCGTCCGTTCGGCGATATTGCTGATGACCTGCGTTTTTGACGGTGCCTTCTGCGCTTCTTTAGTTTTTGCCATCCGGTCCTCCAAGGGTTCGTGTTTCAGGAGCGATGAGGTTGAATCCGCACAACGGTATGGGTCAAGATTAAACTTCAGAATCCCCTGAAGACAAGCGGATATGTCGCGAAAAACGGGGCTTTTTGGGCGATTTCCGGCGTTTTTTGCGAAAAATCCGAGAAAACACGCCAAAAAACGGCTGTTTTGCCGGATGGAAACGACCAAAACACCTCTCCGCGTCCGTTACGATACAGTGAGTTTTCCATTCCGAAAGGGCCGAAAATCCAATGAATCGAATCGTCGGGATGCTCCGTGGGATCTGTGGCATTTTGAGCTGCGGCTGGTGGGGACTCGTCGCCGCTCCTTCCATCGCCGCGGCGCAACACCTGGGTCCGGAGAACGTGCTGGTCGTGGTCAATAGCGAAGATCCCTCGTCACTGCTGGTGGCCAATCATTATCAACATCTTCGTGGAATCCCCGCCCGCAACATCGTGTATTTGACCAATGTCCCCCGCGAACAAGTCACTACCTTGCCCGAATTTCGCGATCAGATTCTTCGGCCAATCATCCAAGAAATCGAACGGCGCGGCTTGGAGCAACAGATCGACTGTATCGCGTATTCGGCGGGGTTTCCTTCGGCCGTGATGATCAACCAGTTGCGCGAGGTGTTTCTAAAAGATCACCTCGCTCGTGAGCCGATCAGCGAAGAGAAGGTGTTCTATCCGCGGGCCTCGATCAATTCGCTGACCTTTTATGCGGACTCCGTGTTGGCCGACGATAGCCGTTTGTTGTCCTTTCGGGCGAACCACTACTATCAACAGCCGGCGAATCCGGCCGTCGCCTCTCCGTTTGATCGGCAATCGCACTGGAACGAGGGCCGCTCGGCGCCCTCCAGCGAGACAGGGGGACGATACTATTTGTCGACGGTTTTAGCGACGACTTGGGGTTACTCGAATTCCGAGCAAGAGGCGATTCACCAGCTGAAGCTGTCGGTAGCGGCTGACTTTTCTCGCCCCTCCGGCGTGTTCTATTTCACATCCACCAAAGATGTCCGCAGTCGAACCCGCGTCCCCAATTTCCAGATCGCGATCGATCAGCTTCAGCAAATGGGCTTGAAGGCCGAAGTCGTCGAGACCCATCTTCCGCAACGCGCCTCCATCGCCGGCTGCATGATCGGGATCGCGAACTACGAATGGAGCTCGGCGAACAACACGATTCAGCCTGGAGCGATCTGCGACAATCTCACCAGTTTCGGGGGGATGTTGGCCGAGCCGTCGCAAACCAAACTGACGGACTTTTTGCGGTACGGTGCGGCGGGATCCAGCGGGACTGTGGTGGAGCCCTTCGCGCTGCAGGTGAAATTCCCCCATCCGCTGTTGCACGTCTACTACGCACAGGGGTACACGTTGGCCGAGGCGTTTTATCTTTCCGTGCAAGCTCCGTTGCAGTTGTTGATTGTCGGCGATCCTCTCTGCCGACCGTGGGCGGCCAGCCCCCAGTTGCACGTCGACGGCTTGGACGATCCGCATCAGGTCTCAGGGAAGTTGCAATTGCGGCTGCGGGCTGGCGAAGATTCACCGCCGATTCGCGTGGTGGAGGCGTACGTCGATGATCGGCCCGTCGGTCCGAAACAGCTGGAGGATGTGCTTCCGTTTGATTCGCAAAAATTGGCGGATGGTTATCACGAGTTGCGATTGGTGGCGGTCGCGGCCGACGCCGCCGCTGCCACGCGGTCGCTGGTTATTCCGTTGGTGGTCAACAACCAGGGAGGGCGATTCTCCGCGGAGTGCGTCCGCCCCCAAGTTGCCCTGGGCAAATCGATTGAAATCGACGTGCAAAGCGACGTCCCGGGGGAATGGACCGCCCGTCATAACGGCCGTGATCTGGCGCATGCGAACGGAACCGCGGCGAAACTGACGATCGATTCGGCGAGGTTGGGACGTGGTCCTTGCCGAATTCTCTGTGCCTTCCGCTCTGAATCCGGGGAATCGCGAATGGCCCCGCCGATCGAGGTTCAGATCACCGGCAGTTTGCTCAAGGACCCGACTCGACTTTCCGACGAAAAGCCGCCCAAGGCGAAAGCAAAACCCGCCAAGAAGTAAAGGAACGTCATGCCGCTGGAGCTCCGTAACCTGGGACGATCCGATCTGCAGGTTACCCCGATTGCATTGGGCTGTTGGCCGATCGCCGGGATGACGACCCTGGACGTCAATCGCCCATCGAGCCTGGCGACCATTCGCCGGGCGTACGAATGCGGGATCAACCATTTCGACACAGCGTATTGTTATGGTCTGCATGGGGAGAGCGAAGAGCTGTTGGCGACCGCCCTTGACGACGTGCGTAGCGACGTGTCGATCGCCACAAAATGCGGAATCAGCTGGGACGCCCAAGGTGAACGGATCAACGACGCTCGGCCTGGCGTGCTCCGGGATCAGGTTGCCACGAGTCTGCGCCGCCTGCGGACCGATCGAGTGGACTTGTTGTACTTGCATTCGCCCGACGGGAAGACGCCGATCGAGGAGATTGCGCTGGCGTTCTCCCAATTCGTCCGGGACGGATGGACTCGGGCGGTGGGCGTCTCGAATGCTTCCCTGGCGGAGATCCAGCGGTTTCACGCGGTCTGTCCGATCGCGGCGGTGCAATTGCGACACAACGTGCTGCAGCGGCAGATCGAAGAGGAGATAGTTCCCTGGTGCCAAACGCAGCAAATTGGGGTAGCGGCGTACTGGCCCTTGATGAAGGGACTGTTGGCCGGCAAACTCAGGCGTGGTCATGCGTTTGATCCGGGCGATTCCCGGTTGAAATACGAGGTCTACCGCGGGGTGTATTGGGACGCCACCCAAACGTTTCTGGATGTCCTGGACCGAATCGCCGCGCGGCAGGGCAAATCCGTAGCCCAGGTCGTGGTGAACTGGAGTGCGCACCGGTCGGGGATTACGACGGTCTTGTGCGGGGCCAAACGACCGGAGCAGATCGCGGAAACGGCCGGGGCGCTCGGCTGGAAGCTCGAATCGGCGTCGCTCGCGGAAATCGAAGAGGGTTACGCGGCTTGGCGCCGGGGAACGACGCCTGCCCCAACCGGTTAACGAATGCGGTCAGCGCGATCTGCGGGGGCCCCTGACGCGCGTGCATTGAGCGGCTATCCCTAATCCTGTCGTGGACCCCACACCTGCCCACTCCCCCCAGCGCCTTGGTATCTACACATCGTGGTCTGGCCCCCTCCTCCCCCAAATATTTTTCAATTTCTTCGTTTAACGCCAAGCCGGAGGCGCCGGCTTTGCGCTGAACAGCAAACGCCAAGCCGGCGCCTCCGGCTTGGCGTTAAACGAGATGTTGGAAAGATGGAGCAAGAAAACTGCACGACCTCTTTGTGGGGCCACGCGGAGCCAGTCTCGACGTACACGAATTGTGTGGATACCAATGCCACTTTGGGGAGAGAGCGGTTGGGGGAAGGCGCTCACTTCGCGGGTTGGCAGGTGGCGACGACCGCTTCGGGGACGTCGAGTTCCATGAGCAACATCCCCAGCCCATGGGTCTTGCCTTGGGCGTCGGTTTTAAGGCTTTCGCTCCCTCCGCCCCCCAACGAGTCGTGGAGGATGAAATTGAGTGCGCGGAGGTTCGGCGCTTCAAATCGTTCCACTTTCCCTCGGCAGATTTCGCCGAAGTGCTGTTTGACCAAGTCCGGAGTCAACGTGCGCCGCAGGAATTCGTACGCGGCCAATGATCGGGCGACGACACCGACGTTGCTGCCGTCCCCTTTGTCCCCCGAACGGGCATACGCTATTTGCGAGAGGCTAACTTTCATCATCGAGCTGGGAAGAAAAGAGATTCGGATCAGATGGTTTCGACGGATACCTGGCACTGCACACGTTTCTTGGAGAGCAACGCTGGCCAGTAACTGATGATTTCAGCGGCCTTGGGACGTCCGCCGGCGAAACCCGTGACGCCGGGCGGGCCGCTGGTGACCAGCGGCACGATTTCCATGCCCAGGCGATTGAGCTTGGCCTCATCCGGACCCTTGGCGCCGATGCGCAGCACGACTTCGGCTGGTTCCGCGGGAGCCGCCATGATTCCGGCGTGGCAGACGTTGGTCCCGACGATTTCCACGAATCGCTCCTCGGGAGGGAATTCGGCGCCGTCCATCGCGGCGCGCGCAAAGACAATCTCCGCACAAAGCCGGGCCTTTTCGACGGCATCGGGTCCGGCGATGGTCAGCTGACCCACAATCTTGTAGCCGTTCAGATAGGAGATCGAAACCTTGTACGTCGCGGTCGCGGGAAACCCGCGGATCCCCGTGACGCGAACTCGATCGGCGCCTTCCTGATCCAATTGAATCGACGTGAAGTCGGCGATCACGTCCGGGGTGATATAACGGGCGGGATCCCCCATTTCATACACCAGTTGGGAGGTGACCGACTCCACGGTCACCAGGCCGCCCGTGCCGGGGTGTTTGGTGACGACGAAGCTCCCGTCCGGATAGGCTTCGATCAGTGGATAGCCGACGCGGGCCAGGTCGGGAACGCGGCGCCAGTCGGCAAAATTCCCGCCGGTACACTGGGCGCCGCATTCGACGATGTGTCCTGCGATCGTCGCCGCCGCCAATTTGTCGTAATCATCCCAGGCCCAGCCGAAGCGCTGGACGATCGGCGCAACGACCACGGAGGGGTCGGTGGCTCGGCCGGTGATCACGATCTCGGCGCCCTGCTCCAAGGCCTCGACGATCGGTGGGGCGCCGATATACACGTTGGCGCTTTGCACCAGCGGAAGAAACGGCTGGAGCATTTCGCCGCTATCCATGTTGCGGAAAGCCTCTCCGGCTTCGATCAATCCGGGGAGTTGTCCGAGAATGTCGTCCCCTTCGACCACGCCGACTCGGACGTTGCCCATTCCCAATTCCCGCACGACCTGGGCGACGGCTTCGCGGCAGGCGAGCGGGTTGACCCCGCCGGCGTTGGCGACAATCTTGATTCCTTTTTCGCGGCAGCGGGGGAGGACCCGTTTGACCATTTGCACAAAATCCGTCGCGTATCCGGCGCGCGGGTCGCGTCGTTTGAGCTTTTGCATGATGCTCATGGTGACCTCAGCCAGATAATCCAAGGTCAGAAAATCGACAGGGCCTTCGTTGACCAGTCGCAGTGGACCGAGCAGACTGTCACCCCAAAATCCTTGGCCGTTGGCAACGAGCAATCTGTCCATAGTCGGTAATGGCTGGAGTAGCGATGGAATGTCAAGTTGGCGACGGCCGCTGGTTCCCCGCGGCATTTGGGCGTGTCGACGCACGGACCGGACCGCTGCGCGTCGACGACCCGCGCGAGGATGATTGTAGCCCAAAGCGGCTGGGTTGGCAGGGTGAGCGTCGGGAACGCCGCCTGCGCTCGGGCTCCCGCAGTGGAGGTTTCCTCCGCCGCGCCAACTTTTTACAATATCGACAGTTTTCCATGGCATTCTCACCGCACACAATTCCGGAGCGCAAGGGGCCGATGTCACCAGCTGCCGAGTTTGATTCTCGCGTCGTCGACGGAGTCGGGATGCTGACGCTGCAGCGCGCCGCGAAACGGAATGCATTGACGCGCGAGTTGATCGAGCAATTCTCGGAGGCGCTCCAGCAGTTGCATTCGGCCGACGTGCGCCTGCTGGTGGTGCAGGCGGAGGGCCCTGTCTTTTGTGCCGGAATGGACTTGGGCCAGATGCAGCAACGGGCCGAGCAACCGGATGCGGATCGCGAGTACCTGCAGGACTCGCGCGTCTACGCCGACTTGCTCAAGTCGCTCTACCAATTCCCGGCCCCAACTCTGGCCGTGGTGCAAGGTCCCGCGCTGGCGGGAGGGATGGGGATCGTTTTGGCCTGCGATTTGGTGGTTGCTTCGCACGAGGCGTTTTTTGCGTTGCCCGAGCCGCAGCGTGGGATCACCGCGGCGATGGTGACTCCGTTGCTGGTGTACCGCCTGGGGATCGGGCGGGCGAGCAGCCTGTTATTGTCGGGAAGACGCACGTCCGCGACCGAGTTGGCCGGCATTTTGTGCCACGCGGTGGTCCCCGGCGATCGCCTGGCGGCTACCCGCGACGAATGGATTGAATCGATTTGTACCGGCTCGTTGACCGCCTTGCGGATCACCAAACAGCATTTGCAACGTTGCGCGGGGCGGCCAATCGAGGACTTGATCGATTACTCGATCGAAGTCTCGGCAACGGCGCGGGAAACCGCGGATGCGCGCGAGGGACTGGCGGCCTTCGCGGAACGGCGCAAACCCAATTGGCAACGAGGCTGACCGGGAGCGGCGCCCTTCGGCTGTCGACATTTCCTTTATTGCGGGGAGCTAGGAATCGGGATGCGCACTATCGACTTGAGTGGTAAAACGGCGTTTGTCACGGGGGGCGGCCAAGGGATCGGGCAAGCCATCGCGGTCGGCCTCCATGCCGCGGGCGCCCAGGTCGCAATCAACTACTTTCCGGATTCGGCCGGTCAGAATCGAGCCCGCGCGGTGAGCGTGGCGGAATCTCTTGGCGATCGTTCGATGCCGGCCGAGGCCGACGTGCGCCGTCCCGAACAGTTGGCGGAGGCGGTGAACGCGGTTGTCGGTCGATTCGGAGCACTGGATATCGTCGTCAACAACGCCGGCATCCTCCGCGATCGCAGCTTCAAGAAAATGAGCCAGTCCGACTGGCAGGATGTGATCGATACCAACTTGACCGGCGTGTTCAACGTTTGCAAAGTCACTTGCGAGCAATTGCGGGACGGTGGGGCGATCGTCAATCTCGCCTCGCTTTCCGCCGCAATCGGCTTTTTCGGCCAAGCCAATTATGCCTCGGCCAAGGCAGGAGTAGTGACCTTCACCAAGGTTTTGAGCAAAGAACTTGCGCGGCGGAAAATCCGAGTCAACGCTGTGGCGCCTGGTGTGGTTTGGACCGAAATGGGCGAATCGATTCCGGAAGAGAATCGCCAGGTGATGCTGCAAAATATCCCGCTAGGCCGTTTTGCCCAGCCAACGGAAATCGCCGATGTGGTGTTATTTCTGGCCAGCGACCTGGCGTCGTATGTCACCGGGCAAACGCTTCACGTCAACGGCGGCTGGTGGGCCTAGATAGCGTTGGTTCCATTCGGTTGCGATCGCAGGGATATCCGCCGAGCCGGTGCGCGCCTCGAATCAAAGGGGTCACTCGAATCAATGGGGTCAGGCCTCTTTGTTTGATTTGCTTGGCATTGGTCGCACTCGTAGGCGACCGCGCGTGCGCAAGGTGGACTCCAGTTTAAGTCTGCACGCGGTTGACTCTACCTAGCCTCCCTCTCCCATCGGTCGGCCACGTGGAACGCAGCGCAGCACAGCGCCTTTCCCAATCAAAGAGGTCTGACCCCTTTGATTTCTCGTGTCTAGGGCGCCGAAGCGCTCGTCGTCGCGTGGAGCAGCTTTTCCGCCCAGATGACGAGTCCCTCTACCGGCGCGCCAGCTTCTTTGCGCAAGATGGCGCTGGTGGTTCGTTGCCGCGTGAATCCAGCGGCGGCCAGGAGTTCCTGGACGTAACCGGCACCATGGCGATACCGCCCTGACGGCGTGACTCGAAAATCGTCGTCGGGTGTCTCGGCGGTCTCGATCGTGAACGCGAGCACTCCACCGGGCCGCAGCGCGGCGTGGGCGTGCGTCAGAGTCGGTTGCAAATCGCCCAGGTAGTTGAGTGTATCCAACGCGACGACCCAGTCGAATGCTCCTGGTTGGGCGACGAGAAACTCGACCAATTCGGCCTGCACCAGTTGATCGTAGAGGTGGCGCTCTGCGGCCTTCGCCAACATCTTTGCCGAAAGATCGACGCCAATCAACGCTTGCGAATACGGCCGTAGCCAGACTCCGGCCAACCCTGTGCCACACCCCAAATCGGCCACGACGCGCGTGCCGTCGGCCTGCGGAAAATGTTGATGAAACTCTCGGGCCACGACTTCATGGACTTGGTATTCCAGCAGCCGCAACTGGGCGTCGAACGAATCGGCGAATCGCTCGAACTCGTCGCGCACGTAGTCCTGGGGGGCGCGAGACAACTCGCGGTCCCCCTGGAGCGCCCGCAGCAAGTAGGCCGGCGTCGAATCGGTCGGAGCGAGTTGTTGCCAGCGTTGGTACAACGCCGGGAGGTCCGAATTGCGAGCCTGGATCCGATAGAGCCGGATCAGGACGCGAATCGCTTCGAGATGATCGGGGTCCAGACGCAGGGCGCACTCGAAGGCGGATGCAGCCTCGGTCCACTGCTCACCTTGAATGTGCGCGTAGCCGCGATTGAGGTGCGCGTCCAAGTACTTGGGTTCGAGAGCACTCGCGCGGCACAGCAGGTCGACGGCCTCCATCCACTGCCCTTGTTCCTTCCGGAGCACGCCCAAGTTGTTCAGCGCCAGGACGTGGTCGGGGCATTTCTTGACCACGTATGTCAAGAGCTGGTCGGCCGCGGCGGGTTTTCCCGACTCGCTGGAGAAATTGGCCAGATCGATCGCCGCACCATGGTAGTCCGGATCGATCGCCAGTGCCTGGCGAAGCAATCCTTCGGCTTCGTCGCGCCGGTGTTGTCGCCATACCGCTCGAGCGAGGATGTGGAGGGCGAAGGGTGATGCGGGCTGGACGGCGATTACGGCCCGGCATCGCTGTTCCGCCTCCGGCCAGTGACCGGCGGACTCGAGTTGGGCGGCGGCCTGGAGATCGGCCTGGATTTCTGCGGCGGTGCGCCGCACGCCCCGGCGGGAGGATTTTTTGCGCATACCGGCCCCCTGCAAAAAAAAGGCACGCCGCGGGAAGCCCGAGGCGTGCCACAAATCGGTTCAGTTGTTTTGGCCGTTTCGACGGCACGCGCCGCGGGTCGCTTGCCGCTTTCCGGAACGCAACCCCATCCGCGAACGGCCCTTCCTAGCAGTCGATATGCTCGCTTACTTCCCCGAGCCGTTGGCGGTCAACTTGGACTCCGATGCCGGCGGAATGAACTCGACGACGAACAAGCCACCTTGGCGGTCGCTGATCAAGATATTTTCCGACGGGAAGAACGGGTACGTGGACCAGGCGCCGTTGAAGGTTACATTGTTATTCGGTTCATACGTATCGAAATGTCCGACCGCCGGGATATCCAACGTTGGCGGATTCGTGCTGGGATCGATATTGCGAATTTCGCGGATTCGCAAACCGCTCGTGTAATTCGCTTGAAAAATGTAATTGCCGCGGATGTATTGATTGTGGTCGATCGTGGTGGCGGTGCCGTCGATGTGGCCCAAATACACCGGGTGGTCCAAGTCGCGAACATCCCAAACCCGCGTTTTCGTCGGAATCAGCGTGGGGCTATTCTGCTCATCCAATTCGTCGTCAAGTAAAAAGTACCTGTGATCTTCGGTCAACCACCCTTGGTGGCTATACGATGATCCGACATAGGGTGTCCGCGAGACCAAACGGGGTTTCCCTTTGACGTTCACATCGACGATCGTCAAGGTGTCTTCGTTGCAGCAAAAGGCAATTTCGCGGCCGATATACGATTTGTACGGAGCGCGATGAGGCTGCGTCACTCGATTGTCGGGACCGTGATAAACCACCACCTGCAAGTCGTGGGTGTAACCGTCTCCCGAATACGAACCGGACCAAGTCGGCAGCAGCCCGTTCTTCAGGTCCAACATGATCGGTCCGCCCGAGGAAATTTGGTTGGGTGACCCGCAGGCGTAGGCAAACCCCGTGTCCTCATTGATCGCAATATTGTGCGCCCGGCCCGTCGGTGTGTATCGTCCGTCCGCCGTGAACAGCTCGGGCGGCGAGGCGACGTTGAGCAATCGAGTCAAGTCGAATACTTGAATTCCGTGCGAGCCGTTCGCGCCCCCGTCCGCGACGATATAGGCGCGGTTGTTATAAACCTTGATATCTCGCCAGGCTTGGTTGACGCTGTTGTGGCCGTACAACTTGCCCAAGTACACCGGGGCGCTCGGATTGGTGACTTCGATAAACGTCGTTGCGTTGGTCAATCCCATGATCGCGAATTCACGACCAGATACGGGATCCGTCCAACCCCAGCAGTCGTTTCCCAGCACACCCGCTTCGGCGCCCAGATCCGCCAAGGTCAATTGCGATAAGAGATTGACGTTCCACGCGTCGAACGGACCTCCACTGTCGGTCGGCGGTTCCAATTTCTCGGGGTCATTGCAACCGCACTGGCATCCCGAATTGCAATTCATTCCGCAGCCGCATTGGGCCCACGCCGCAACGGCGTTCCACCCGCACAATATCCAACCGACCACCAACCAGATCGCTCCCAATCGACTCGACATAGCAATCCCCTCTTCCGTTTCAAATTGCTCGATTCTCGGCGAGCGCGTTTTGTACCGATCACCGGTACCGTTGTCGTCGCACCCGACCGCATTTCAAAATGCTAAATAGCTCACCAATCGACATCAATAGGTAATGCGGATTTTTTCCCCGAAGTTGGCCAGTTTGGGGTGGATCGTCGCGCATGGCGCGGCGAAACCGGACTCCTGTCGCTCCGGCGACCGCGGGTGGCATCCGGGATAGCGGCAGCGCGCAGAAACGGAGAGCGGGCGCCGGATTCCGAAGAGGGGCTGTCGGGTAGGGGGATAGGCCCTTAGTCGTGGCCCATCTTCCCACAAATCAGAGTGATGAAGTCGCGGTTCGTTTTGAACTTGGCCAACTGTTTGGTCAGTTGTTCCATCGCCTCGATATGATGGTACGAAGTCAGCGTTCGTCGCAGCATGGTTACGGCGTGGAGCGTTTCCGGCTCGAGCAGCAGTTCCTCGCGGCGGGTGCCGGACTGGCTGATATCGATCGCCGGCCAGACGCGGCGGTCGGCGAGTTTTCGATCGAGGACCAATTCCATGTTGCCGGTCCCTTTGAATTCTTGAAAGATCAGATCGTCCATCCGACTGCCGGTATCGATCAACGCGGTACCGACGATGGTGAGCGATCCTCCCTCTTCGAAGGAGCGGGCGGTGGCGAACAGTTTCTTGGGGATATCCATCGCCTTGATATCGACGCCGCCGGTCATGGTTCGCCCGGTGTTGCCGACCCATTTATTGAAGGCGCGGGCCAGACGCGTGATCGAATCGAGCAACAAGAAGACGTCTTTTCCCATTTCGGCCAGACGTCGGCAACGCTCGACGATCAATTGGGAGAGCCGCACATGGCTTTCCACGTCTTCGTCCAAGCTACTGGCAACGACTTCGCCGTTGACGTTTCGTTTCATGTCGGTGACTTCTTCGGGCCGCTCGTCGATCAACAGAACGATCAGCTTCGTATCGGGATGGTTGGTCGCGACCCCGTGACTGATATGTTGCAGCAAGATGGTCTTGCCGCTGCGGGGCGGGGCGACGATCAAGGCGCGTTGGCCTTTGCCCAGCGGCGTCAGCAGATCCATCACGCGGGTGGTGACCGGCGTCGGGCCGGTCTCCAGCTTGTACCAGTAATTGGGATTGACCGGAGTGAGCGAATCGAATTGTTTGACGTTGGGGTATTCCTCGGGTGGAATTCCATCCACGTCGATGATTTCGCGGAGGCGAGGACCTTGTTGCCTGCGGGCCGGCTGAACCTTGCCGCGGATCATCACCCCCGGACGCAAGCGGAACTTCTCGATCATCGTCGTCGGGACGAACGGATCGGTGCGCTCGCGCGAATAGTTGTTACTCGGGCTGCGGAGGAACCCGTAGCCGCTGGGGTGCATCTCCAACAAGCCGACCCCTTCGGTCAATTCGATTTCTGGTGGCGTGCCTTCCCCGGCGAATTCCGTCTCTTCCCCGGTTTCGGGCAACTCTTCGCCTTCCCCAGCGGGCGGTTTCGGTTTCCGTGCGTAGTCGCCCCGGTAGGAATCCCCGCGATACGTGCGGCGGCGGCGGGATCGACCATTCATCGAGGGGCGATTCGAACCTCGATCAGATTCGCCGCGCGGGCGATATCGGCGTTTGGCCATAAGGGTTGTCACTCTGTTTTAGTTGTCACGTTGTGTTGATCGTCACTCGGTGTTGATCGTCACTCGGTGTTTTTGTGGGGGAGAGCCCCCCGGTCTTAGATGTGTTTGGCGTACGAGAAACCAAACAAAAACGTTCTAGTCAGCTCAGTCCGCGGACGCGGAACAATCGGTTATCGCACCGGCAGCGGGTCACCCTTTACCGGTAGGATCCGTTTACTCCCCTCGCCAACCGACCGTCCAGCAGACCAGCCTCGTTTGATTTAGCTGTTCCGCGGACAAACCTTGTCCATCGATTCGAGTTCCAAACTCAGGGTCGACTCCTAGGTTAGTTCGCCCAACGGTAGAAACTGGGTCCAACCAGATATGAGGCACCGCCCCAAGGAGAATTAAAACCTGCGAGGATTCGCGGAAGATTTTCTGAAGTCTTACAAAAAGCAGGGCAAGTGTCAACGCAAGACCGTGAAAATTCACCAACTTTTCTGAATTTAGTTCATGAAAACGCCCTTGGCGGCAAAAAACGGCCGTTTCCACCACCCTCCGGCACAATCTCTTCAGATTGCCCAACCCCTACGACGATGTGTTTTTCACATGACATAAAGTTCACTACGTTCGAGGGGGCCATGCTGGTTCGCGTTCTTTGTCTCGCCGTGAGTATCCCGCTCGCCAGCGTCACGTGGTCCGCGGCCCAAAACAGCGCGATCGAGTGGCTCACCGATCTGGAGACGGCTCAACGCCAGGCCGTCGCCGAAAACAAAATTGTCCTCGTGCATTTTTGGGGGACTTACTGCCGCCCGTGCCTCAATCTCGACCATTTTGTGTTCACCCACGCCATGATTGGATCCGCCGTTGCCGCGGATTATATCCCGGTCAAAATCGATGTCGAAAAATTCCCACAGCTTGCGAAAAAGTTTGAAATCCGCACGATTCCCCACGATGTGATGCTCAGCCCCGATGGCCAGTTGATCACCAAGCGAGCCTCGCCGAACAACAGCGATGGCTACCTCCATATGCTCACCAGTGTGGCGGAGACCTATCGCCGTACCCACCCGGGGACATTTAAGGTCGCATCGGAACTCGGGTCGCGATTTCCGAACGCGAGCGGCGAGCGGGCTTATATGCCCGCCGGCCAGGGGAGCATCAGTCGAGAGCCGTTGACGCTCCTCAATTATGTCGATCGGCAAGGCGACGAAGACCTTGGCTCGACGCCTGCTGCAGTTGCCTCCCAAGGCGACGCCGTCGGCAATCTCGTTTCACACGCAAACTTATCGGCAGATTCGATAGCGACGAGTCCGCCCGACTCCCCTGCCTGGTCCTCGGGTCAGCTATTGCGCCCCAAGGTGGAGGTCCCCACCGGTTCCGCCAGTCCCTCGAGTCCGGTGGGTCCCGCGGGCATGTCTGGCCGGACCGAGTTCGCGGCGGCGATGCAGGCTCGCGTCGTGGGAAACCTCCCCGCGCCGTTGGGGTTGGAGGGCCTTTGCCCCGTGACTCTTTACCAAACCGGGACGCCGACGGCCGGCAATTCGCGCTGGGGTTGTGTGCATCGCGGGCGGTTGTATTTTTTTGCGTCACGGGAGGCGTTCGAACGATTCCGCTTGACGCCCGACGTCTTCAGTCCTGTATTGGCTGGCAACGATCCGGTCGAGTATTCGCGGACGGGTGATTTGCAGTCGGGGGAAATGAAATACCACGTGTTCCATCCCCTGGAATCTCGCAATGTCTTGTTGCTGTTCCGCAGCGAGGAGAATCGGGCGGCCTTTCTGTACGATCCGAATCGCTATCTGAACGAGGTCCAACTGGCGACGCAATTCGCAGATGCACCGGTGATTTTGCGATAACGGGGCTCGATTCGGATTGACCCCCGCGGTTGGTTTAACTTACAACACGGCGAAGTTGGGCCGCCCCGATTCGAAGGTTGCGGCCAACCGACAGGCCGCTGCGAGGAGCATGGAGTCCGCGATGACGTGCCGATTTTCGCGAACCGTCCGCTCCACCTGGACGCCTTTTGGCGCCGACCCTTTTTCCATGCCGTTGGGTCTCGGCGACCGCCGACTCGCATGGCTGTTGCTTGTCTGTTGTGGCCTCTGTCTGGGGGGGGCCGGCTGTCAGCCGCTTCAACCTTCACCTTATGGCCATTCGCCCCTGGCCAAGCCCAAGCCTTCATCGGATGCCTCGATCCTGGAAATCCTGACCATCGAGGTCGATGCCGGACGAGTCGAATTGCTCCATCGGATGTGGGACGAAGTCGACGATCAGGCGATCGGCGTCGAAGCGCGAAGGGCGATCGATCGGAACGGGATTCGGGCTGGCGTGGCTTCCAGCCAGCTCCCCGCCGCGGTGCATGAGCTGATCGGTGCGTCGCAGGCGAAGCCGCTGGCGGCCTTGCCCTACAAGCAAATTCAGAGTCGCGCCCGCGAGACGTTCGATTTGGATGTCACTCCGATCCGCGAGCTGCTTGACTGGCAAATTGCCGGAGAACAAGCTGTGGTGCGGACGGGGAGCTGCCAACACGCGGCCGGGGCATTGGGCCTGCGGACACATCCGTTCGGCGATCGCTCCGTCAACCTGGTTGTCACACCCAAATTGCGGCATGGAACGCCGCGGAACAAGTACACCGTAGAGCAAAGCCAATTCCTGTTGCGCCCCCTGTTGGACGAGACTCCGTTCCACGAGTTGGAATTTGCTTGTCGGATGCGGGTCGGGCAAACGCTGATCGTGGGGCCGACCGATCCTCCCGGAGGATTGGGGCGGCACTTCTTCGCCGAGCCGGAACGGGGCATGCTGCGAATTCTGTTGATTCGACTCGTCCATTCCCAACCGGACGACCTGTTCGCGCCGCGGAAGACGACGCCGCCGCTCGTCACCCCTGGGACTTGACCGGCTTGTTCATCTCCTCAAGGGACGGGATAATCGAGTCTGCCTGAACGCCTTTATCGGCGGCTGTTGTCCCCATCGCTTTTCGATCCCGCGAGATACAAGCTCATGCCCTTGGTACCATTGCGAGTCGTCCTCGACCATGCCGCGGAACACAATTACGGTGTCGCCGCGCTCAACGTCAACAACATGGAGCAAATCCAGGCGATCATGGAGGCGGCTCATGACACGGACTCGCCGGTGATCGTTCAGGCCTCGCGGGGGGCCCGCAAGTATTCCCAGGACAACTACTTGCGGCATTTGATGCTGGCCGCGTCGGAGCTGTATCCCCATCTGCCGATCGTGATGCACCAAGATCACGGAAATAGTGTGGCGACCTGCCTGAGCGCCATCGAAAACGGCTTCACTTCGGTGATGATGGATGGATCGCTGCAGGAAGATGGCAAGACGCCTGCCGACTATCCGTACAACGTGCGCGTCACGCGAGACGTCGTCCAGCGGGCCCACCCCCGCAACGTTTCGGTCGAGGGAGAATTGGGCTGTTTGGGCTCGCTGGAGAGCGGTCACGGCGAACAAGAGGATGGCCACGGCGCGACCGGCGAGCTCTCCCGCGATCAGTTGCTGACCGATCCGGAACAAGCTGAGCAATTCGTGGCGGAAACAGGGGTCGACGCGTTGGCAGTCGCGATCGGAACCAGCCACGGCGCCTACAAATTCACCCGGCGCCCGGATGGCGAAGTCTTGGCGATGAGTCGGATCGAAGAGATCCATCGCCGCTTGCCGAACTGCCACCTGGTGATGCACGGCAGCAGCAGCGTACCCCAGCATCTGCAAGATTTGCTCAACAAATACGGGGGCAAGATGCGGCAGACCTGGGGCGTCCCGATCGACGAGATTCAACGCGGGATCCAACACGGAGTGCGGAAAATCAACGTCGACACGGACAATCGAATCGCGATTACCGCGGCGATTCGTCAGGTTTTGGTGGAGTCGCCGGAGAAATTCGATCCGCGCGATTACCTGGTGCCGGCTCGCGCGGCGATGAAAGAGGTTTGCCGCGATCGGATGATTGCGTTTGGGCAGGCGGGACATGCGGCGAATCTCCGTCGACAACTCAAGATCTGAACTGCGTGGTTGCGTGGTGAACGCGGAATCCGTCTGGAATCTGGTAGCGACCGCCGCGGAGCGCGAGTCGAGTTTGTTGGCGCCCTATGCGTCGTTCAGCGCACAATCTGCGGGGAGAGAATTCGCCGAACCCGAGCATCCGTACCGCGGCCCGTTTCAGCGCGATCGCGATCGGATCTTGCACAGTTCGGCGTATCGACGGCTCAGCGGCAAGATGCAGGTCTTCACCGGCGAGATGGGGGATTACCACCGCACTCGCCTGACGCATACTCAGGAAGTGGCCACGATTGCTCGAACGATCGGCCGCGCGATTCGATTGAACGAAGACCTGATCGAAGCCCTGGCCTTGGTGCACGATGTCGGCCACCCGCCCTACGGGCACGCCGGCGAGGATGTGTTGGATGCCTGTTTGCGCGGCGAGGGGGGATTCTCCCACAACCAGTACGCATTGACGTTGGTCCGCGAATTGGAGCAACGGTTCACCACGTTTCCCGGACTGAATCTGACCCGTGAAGTCTTGGCAGGGCAGTGGGCTCGAGTCGACAAATCGGATCGCCGCGGCACCCTGCCGCTGGAGGTGCAACTGGTCGACGCGGCCGACAGCATGGCGTACGACGCCCACGATACCGATGACGCCCTCAAGTTGGGACTCGTCAGCCTGGATGCCCTGGAAGAGGTCCGCCTGGTCCGCGAGTGTCTGGAGTACGTCCGCGCGCGTTACCCGGCGCTGGATATGGAGATGCTCCGCAAGGGCTTGGTGCACCGCCTGATCGAGTACCAGGTCACCGATTTGCTCACCCACACAGCAGAGGAGTTGGAGCGGCGGCGGTTCCGTTCCCAGGCCGAGGCGCTGGCCAGCGACTTCCGGATCCAACCCAGCCCGGCCGTCGCTGACTTGAAACGGGAATGGGAACAGTTTCTGTATCGCTCCGTCTACCGACATCCGACCTTGATTGTGGTCCGGGAACGCGCCCAGGCGAGGATGGAACGGATGTTCGCCGGGTATCTGCGACATCCCGAGTGGATACCGGACCAATACCAAAGGCGCATCTCGACGGTAGGACTCCCGCGAGCCGCCGCAGATTACATCGCCGGCATGACCGAAAAGTTCTTTGAGGATACGCATCGCCGCCATTTTGGGGACGACGTGGACTAGTCGCGGCAGATGCGACCGCCGTACCTGGAAGCGTCACTCGGTCGATTGACTTTCCACCACCAGTTTGACTTTGTATTCGCCGGGGAATTGGTACCCTTGCTGGGCGTAGTCGCCTTGCACGGCGACGCCCACATGCAGGATGCCCGCTTTGCCGGCGGTGAAGGTGGCTTTGCTGCCGAGTTTGATGTAATCGCCGCTATCCCCGATGCGGCCCAACAGCGTGCCCCCGCCGTGCCCTTCGAAGTTGCCGTAGCCCAGATTGCCGTCGGGGTTGGCGATCGACTGATTTCCCCAAGGCGTCATCGTGATGTTGCCAGTGGCCCGGACGGATATCTTGTCGCCGCGTTCCAGACGAATCCCGGTCGACTTCATGCTGCTACCGGCGAAGTCCGTCCCCACCACGGTCACGGTGGTCCGCCGCACCAGACTTCCGGAATGTTCGCGGTCCGCGAAGCGCACATCGGCCAGTGCGACCGTCAATGGGCCGTACTTGCTGGCAACTTGAAATGTCGCGGGTTCGATTTTGCCCACGATCGTAAAGTCCGCAGTGACGATCTGATCCTGGCGAATCAAGGGTTGCATTTGGGATTCATCCCCCCATTCCTCATCCGCCGCCAGTTCGTCCATCTGCGATTCGAACTCTTTGCGGATTTCGTCGAGATGTCGTTTGCGTTCGCCGTTGTCTCCGTCGGTGAAGCGAAAGATCTCGCGGTGCAATAATCGGCCCATCGCCAGGAGCTCTCGGCGAGCCGTTTCGCGCTGCTGGAAATCGGGGGCCCCCAAGGCCTCCACCAGTTGAGCGATGTGGGTCTGCCGCGCCGGAAAGCTATCGAGGCCGGGGCGGATCGACTGCACCTTGGCGACCGGAATCGTCAAAGCCCCGAACTCGGTCCGCACGACGATCTCGCTGATTCCCAAGTCCCCAGTGATCACGTTGCCATCCCACAGGTGGAAGCGAAGTTCATTGGGACGGGCCTCCCGCGGTGCGGCGACGGACTCCACCACGACCGGAGGGTCGGCCGACGAAGCCGACTCGCCGGGCGTCTCTTGTGGCTCCTGGGCCATCGGCGCCTGCGCGGCGAACTCGGCGAACTGACGCACCAGAACATTCAAGGGACGCGCTGGCGCCCGAGGGATTGCCCGCTGGACCTGCCCCCCGACCACGCCGACTCCACCGAACCACAGTCCGATCCACCCGCAAACGAACCATCGTTGAATTCTCAACATATGCCACCTTTGATTGGACTCGAGTATTCTTCTATCATAACGTCTTCACCCCGTTGTTTACCGGCAATTTACGTACGAGGTCGGCATGTTTGACTTGAGTTCCATCGTCGAGACCCTCCGCAATTTTCAGATCCCGGGGTGGCTGTTGTACGATTTTCGGGGTTCCAATGTACTGGCCCTGCGGGTCCTGGGGATTCCGGAATCCGAAGCCAAGTCGCGGCGGTTTTTCTATTATATCGGGGCGGACGGAACGACCAGGAAGTTGGTTCACCGGATCGAGTCGGGTGCACTCGACCATCTGCCCGGCGACGACAAGACAGTCTACCTCACCTGGCAGGAGCTCGAGGCCGGCGTCGCCAAACTGCTGACGGGAGTCCGCCGCGTCGCGATGGAGTACAGCCCGCGCAATCAGAATCCGTACGTCTCCAAGGTCGATGCGGGCACCATCGAACTGGTTCAGTCGTGCGGTGTGGAAGTGGTTTCGTCGGGGGACTTGGTTTCCTATTTTGAATCGCGCTGGACCCCCGCACAGTGGGAACAACATCTCCGCGCGGACCGACTCAACCAGCAGGCGTTCGAACTGGCTTGGCGGTTCATCGCCGAATCGGTCCGCGGCGGTCGGGCGATTCATGAGTCAGACGTCCAGGACCATGTGATGGCGTTTTACGACCAGCACAACTTGACCACCTACCATCCACCCATTGTGGGAGTCGGGCCGAACAGCGGCGATCCCCATTACGCTCCGCAGCGGGGGAGCGATCGGCCGGTGCGGACAGGGGACTTTGTCCTCTTGGATATGTGGTGCAAATTGCGCGAACCCGCCGCGGTTTATACCGACCTCACCAAAGTTGGTTTCGTCGGGGACACGGTCCCGGCCGAATACACAAAGATCTTTCAAATCGTCGCCGCGGCACGGGATGCCGGGATTGAACTGGTACGGCAGGCATTCGCCCAACAGCAGCCTCTGTACGGTTGGCAGGTCGATCAGGCGGTGCGCGACGTGATCGAGCAAACAGGTTACGGAAAGTTCTTTTTCCACCGTACGGGACACAACATTGGCCAAGAAACGCATGGCAATGGGACCCACATCGACAATTTGGAGACCCAAGATGGCCGCCTGATCCTCCCCGAAACTTGTTTCTCGATCGAGCCAGGAATCTACCTGCCCGAATTCGGGGTGCGGAGCGAAGTGAACGTGTTCATCGATCGGCAGCAAGCCGTACACGTCACGGGAGGTGTGCAGACCGAGGTCATCCCGGTGCTAGCAGCATTTTGAATTAGGCTTCGTCCCAAAACACAGTTTCGCGTCCCCTTGCGATCAGCCGCATGCGCTAGCCTGCGGTTTCCGGTGTTGGATGCGCGAAGAAACCGCAGGCTAGCGCCAGGCGGCTGATGTTTTGGGACATAGCTTAGTACTATTTCAGCTGAGATCAGCCGCATGGCGCTAGCCTGCGGTTTCCGGTGTTGGATGCGCGAAGAAATCGCAGGCTAGCGCATGCGGCAGATGTTTTGGGACAAAGCCTAGCACCTTCGATTGAGCGTGGGCGGCCGAGCCTGGTCGGACTCGGCAGTCGGTGCTGGGTGCTGGATGCACCCTTCGCATCACGTGCGATTTTGGCGATTGTGCGGGGGAGTGGTCCGGGAAGTCCAGATGCTCCGACAAAACGCAATTTACCGAAATGCTCAATTTTTCCAGTTTTCCTACCGATGATTGCGGATAGAACGCGAGTTCCCCGACTCGTGATCCTCGTTTGCGCCCCGTAAGGTCTGACCGAAGCGCACACGACCCAGAGTCTTTACCAGGTTTGGTGGACGGCCGGCTACCGGTGCGTCTCCGTCTATCGAGGAATAAAACGATGAGATCACTATTACTGATGTCTGCTGTGATCGTTGCGGCTGCCGGATTTTCCGGTTGTTGCATCAGTCATTCGTGTGGAACTGGCGACTGTGGTTGTGCGCCGGCGATGGGGCGGCTGGCTTGTGGTGGATGCGGCGACTGCGATTCGTGCCGAGGTTGCGGCGTCGGTTGCCGCAGCGGCTTTCTGGACCGTCTGATGGTGGGGTCCGGCCGGGTGAGCGG
>JBGSLW010000158.1:0-1615 GCA_041740495.1 Pirellulaceae bacterium | reverse complement strand
TCAAGTCCGATCCGCTCCGATCGAACGGGAGCTGCCCCCAGCCGCGACAGAAGGTCGGCCAGCCCCCGTCGCGATTCTGCAAGTCGACCAACCAACGCAGACCGCGGCGCACCCGTTGTTCGATCGAGCCCCGTTTCTCCGCGCTCCACTCGCGATGACGGCAGAGAGCATGCAGTGCCAACAGCGCCGCTGGGGTATCGTCCGCATCGGGGACCGCTCCGCTGAGATCGGACCACGCCCACCCCCCCGGCGCGGCGCCGGTGAACGGATGCACCTGCACATTCTGGCAAGCGGTGATCCAGTCCAGATCGACCTTCCGCAACAGGTCCCGGTTCGACTCGGGCGCGTTCGCCAGCGCCGCCACCGCCAGGTTGGTGACCCAAGTCGCCAGGTTGGTATCGATCGGCCAAGCGCCGTCGGGCCGCTGAGTCTGGCAGAGAAACTGGATTCCGCGACGCACCACGGGGTGGCTGGCCCGCCCGCTGGCGGCGAGCGCCATCACGACGAAACTCGTAAGCGGAATCGCCTCCAGGTAGCCGCCGCTGGCCGGCTGGATTCGCTCCAGGACACGCAAGCTGCGCGCGACCGCGGCCTGTCGAATCCAGCGCAGAAGTGGATTCCGCGGAGGATCCAAATGGAACTTGGCTTGGCCGATCGCGACCAATGCCGGGATCGCGTAACTGACGACGGGCAAGCGGGCAAATCGATACGCCGCTTGCGGGAGACATGCCAACTCGAACGGCAACGCGGCGACTTGGGACCAGGGGACCAGCCCGGCGATCGCGGCGTTGGCCAGAATCGGTACGGCAAATGTCTTGTCGCGCCCGTAACGCGCACGCAGGCCCGCGATCGAACCTTGCGCCGCGGTGTATTGCTCAGCATCCGCCAACAGTCGTTGGGATGCATCGCGACGCTCGGCCAAATGCAACGCCGCTTGGACCAGGAGAGTCGTCGAGATATTGGAGTAGCTCCGATCGGTGTCGCCGAATCCGCCGTCGGAGTTGGCTCGGGCCTCGATCCACTGCACTCCGGCGTCGATCTGCCCGTCGAGCGTAGCATCGGCGAATTCATTTCCGGCCGCCGCCGCATCCGCCGTCGCCATCTCGCGCCGCCAGACCGCCAAGGCGCTGACTGCGGTGGCGGTCGACAGCGCCGAAGAGGCTAACCGGCCGACCCAATGCCCTTCGACCAACGCAGCCGCCAGATCGACGCTGGCTCGGGCCAACGCGGTTCGGCACGCGTCGCGAAGTTCCGAATCACCAAGGCCTGTGCCATCGCCGCTATTCCCTTGGTTCATCACAGTCGAAAAGCTGGTGGGTCACAACCGAAAATCCCCGCCAAGTCGAGCTCATGGGTAACTACTCCATCAATGCAAACGAGTACTGGCCTCCCTCGCCCGGAATTGGCATTGGTATCTACACAATTCGTGTACGTCGAGACGGGCTCCGCATACCCCCACAAAGAAGTCGTGCAGTTTTCTTGCTCCATCTTTCCACCCTCTCGTTTAACGCCAAGCCGGAGGCGTCGGCTTTGAGTTTGCTGTTCAGCGCCAAGCCGGAGGCGCCGGCTTTATGTTTTTTGTTCAGCGCCAAGCCGGCACCTCCGGCTTGGCGTT
>JBGSLW010000157.1:0-4486 GCA_041740495.1 Pirellulaceae bacterium | reverse complement strand
TGCCCGGCCCGCCGCGCGTCGATCCCGCGCTGGCGGTAGCGTTCGAAGGTGTCGTAGGTCATTCCCATGGTCGAGAAGATACCTTATCCTCCCCCCGGCCCCGGCACCAACGCCGCCGCCGTACGGGATGCCGCGCGACTCCGCGCCACACCCCGACACCGACTCCTACTTTGACACCCGCCCATCCCCGGCCGATGATCAAAAGCACCCGGTCCCGATCAGCGAATGCGGCGATCAGCCAATACGGGAGCATACGTCGCGGCACTGAAAGGACGAGCCGAAAATACTTTTGACCCCTTATCCGATTCTTGACCCCTTATCCGATTCCCTCGAAGAGGCGAAGGCGTATATCGATCGACGACCTGCAGCCGTAGCCCCCAGCGATAGCCCCGCCCAGATGCGCTGACTCGCGCCTTGACGATGCCAATCGTGGTCGCCAATCTATTATCGATGAGATGGCGAATCAGGGGAGTTGATCGAACCACCGGCGAGCATCGGGAGTTCCATGCCGAGGCCGACACCGAAGCTGATGCGTCAAAGGCTGCTGGAACGGCTCTGCTCATCAAGTCGATCGAGGCGTCGCCGACGGGCAGGGACGAGGAAGACGTCAAGTCGCTCGGCTCTCCCGTTCTCCCCAGCGGCGTGACGCACACGATCCTCGCCGCGGTGCTGATGCTGGCCGCAGTGGTGACGTTGTTCATCGCGATCGCCACCCAAGACGAAGGTGTCCGATCCGCGGCTGGCGTCGCATGCGTTTTCTTCACCCTCGTCGCCTGCACGACCATGATCCTCCGCCAGCTCGACCGGATCAGATTCGGGATCTGCTGGCTCACGAACGAACGCTGGCTCCGCCGGCGCAACTAACCGAGGTCCGTCATGAAGCGCACAACAATCCGAGCGAAAACTGTCTCCCCTGCCGTCACTGACATCAGTCGGAGACAACACCAAAGAATGGGTCCTCCTGGCATGGAATTGGCCGGACGAGATGGTCCTCGACCGAACGTTGCTTCTTGGCAAGCATGGTTCGTGCGGATGTCAGCAACACTCTTCATCGCATTGGTAACGTGGACGTTCCTCGCCACCGCGAGTTTGGGGCAAGAAACCCGCCCCGCAACAGAACCGGCATCGAAGCCGGCCACCAAGGTCAGGCGGCCGATTTTCCAGATTCAGCAGGTGGTTGAGGCCAAGCGCCAAGGAAAGTGGATCCTGGCACTTGTGAACAACCGACGTCAGGGCGACTGGTACCTGGTAACTTGGGCCAACTCCGGCGGGTCGCGGGAATGGGTGGAGTGGTGGCGGATTCGCCCCAAGGGCTCCACCGTCGACATTCCCGACCCGGCCGAGGGAAATGGGGCCTACAAACGAGGCGACAATCCCCCGCGTGCTGACGCAGGCGAAATGCCGCTCCCACCGCCGCCGCCTGCCGTTGAAGTCGTCCCAAAGCCATCGCCGAGTCCGGTCGATCCACCGGAGGTAAAACCCCCACCGGCCGTTGAGCCGGTTGCTCCGCCGGCCATTGCGGCGGCACCCAAGCGCACCCGTCCCGTGCAGCCTTGTACGCTCACCCCCGTCGGTCTCTTGGATCGACCGCGCTTCACCCATCCACTGACCCCGCCCGTGGTGGAAGGCCGAACTCAGATCGTCCTCGATGACAGCGTGCCGGAGTGGACCGTTCCGGTGGACCCTCCCACCGATCCGCTGAGGGCGACAGAAAAGCCTATCGAACTCGACTCCCCCGGCGGTGGATTGATCCATCAAGGCAGATTCGCCATAAGTTTCACCGAAACAGACCCGACAACGGGAGCGATTTGTCCCACGATCATGCAGACGATCGATCTGCAAACGGGCGAAACGTCGTCCTTTCTACCGCCTTTGGATGTCGCATGCCGGCTCCGGTCGATCAGCCCGAGCGGCAAGAGAATTCTCACTGGTCCCATTCAGCGGGAGATGCAGCCGTGGGAATACCGCATTGACGTCTGGGACCTGGATCCCAATGCGCATCGCCATGTAATGAGTTTTGAGCCTGAACGACCCAAAACTGAAGGCAACTGGTATCAGTATGCCGGGTTTGTGAATGACGACGTGCTTTACGAAATGACGCTGGACCTCCTCCGCGTCTGGCAAATCAATGGAACCAAACTGCTCTGGGAGTGTAAGTTTCCCGAGAGAGTGACGGGGATCGCTCTGACGCCCGGTCGGAAGCAGATTTATGTCACTGTCGGCAATGATCTGATTTGCCTGGAGGCGTTGACCGGCAAGTTCCTTGGGAAGTTGGTCGTCGGTCAGTCCTCGCTTAACGCCATCAGCCCCCACGGGACGCGGCTCGTTGTCGCCAGCGCTGGAGGATTCGTTCTCTATAATCTGCAAAATGGCCAGCTGATCGCTCGATTCCCGAGGCTGGCGATTCACGCCGGGGTTACCTTCGTCTCAGAACGATACATGTTCCTAGGTACCACCATGTACGACTTGGACCGCGATGGCAGTCCCATCGCTCAGTTCAAGGTGTTTGGCCACTGGTACGTTTTTGGCGACCGCGTATTCCGCCATATCAGTGATTCTTACGGGGGATACCTGCTACATTCCACTCAGTTGCCGCACGCGGCGGCACTCGAAGCAACCGCTAACGCAAAGCCCCCGGAAACGCTTCTAGGACCGGGAGACAAAGTGGCTCTCGACGTCAACATCACCGCCTCCGAGGCCGACCGGAAGGCCGTCATCGACGTCTTAACGCGGCAAATCGAAAAGAACGGCTGGGTTCTTGATCCCGCGGCAGACATCCGCATCATCGCCCGAACGGAGGACGGAAAGAGTGAGACGCGCACGTTTCGGTCGGTTGTGGATCGAACCGAACGGAGCATCACCGTGACGGAAAAGATCACCCGATGCGCCATCGAGAAACAGGGCGTGCGCTATTGGAGCGTCGAACGGTCTAAAACTCCCTCCTCAATTTTTCTGCTGCACGGCGATGAAACTCTGGAGCAAGCGATGGCCGAAGCGTCGAAGCCGGACCTGCGCCTGTTTCGGGACACCCACCTTCCGACGGCACTGATGAAGCCGATCGACCCCGCCACGCTTCCCACATTTACGTGGGACAACGCCGGGCTGCGTTAAGTAATCACCGGCATCTATGCGAGAGGATTTGAACCCGGGACTGAAAACGAAGACGTAGATAGTTTGCCACGTTTGTGGTCGCGGGGCGGGGAAGGGTGCGATCGAGGTGCCCGTGTAGCCGCGAGCTTGCTCGGGATTTGTGCGCGGGAACGCGAGCAAGCTCGCGGCTACACGCAGACAACCATCCCGGAGGCGTACCGTCACTGCGGTCCTGCGGGTCGGTCGCGGGGTCTGGGCGTCGCTCGGCGGATTCAGGTGGCGCTTCGCGCAACACCGATTCTGGAAAAATCGAGAATCTTTGTCCGTTTTTCCTTGGGCGGCTGAAGTGTGTTGCGCTTCGGTCACCGTTTTTGCGCAACAGTGCGGGTACTAATGAGCACCTATGCTCGGCGCGTGGTCGGCTGCGCGTTTCTCTTTGGCAATTCGGGTCGATGAGGTCGGTCGCGGGGTTCCGGGCGGGGTCCGGCGGGGGTGTTGCGCGTTTGACGTGTCAATGGCGCACCGGGAATCGGGCGCGAGTTCGTGCAACAAATGCAGCAAATAGGAAAGTGCGATTGTTGCAGTGAAAATCGGAAGGACGCAAGTCGTTGGATGGCCTAGGGTTGGGGCGGGGTGGTTCGAGGGGTTGGTGCGGGGGGCGTGCAACTGTTGCAGGGGTGTTGCGCGGGCGTCGAGCGCGGGGCGCATCAGTCGTCCTGGTGCCGTCCGATGCGGCCTTCGGCGAGTTTCGCGGCGAAGAGCATGTACAGGAGCATGCCGGTCACGATGATCAACGCGATCCGGAAACTGTTCGTGAAGTAATAGAACAGGACAGTGAACAGCCCCGCCGTCGCGAGGATCGCCAGGAGCCAGGCGAGCATCCGCCAGACCTGTTTCATGCGGCCCGACGGGCCGATCTCGATGAAATCCGCCTCGCGCCGCTCGGCCGCGAGTCGGCGGTAGTGCTCGAAGCTCCGGATCTCCACCCGATCCGCCTCATCCGGCAGCGGGGGTGGAACCGGGATCGCCCGCTTGGGTTTGCGGTGCGCGTAATCGAGTTGGGGCGGTTCGTCGGACACGTGCAGAGACTATACCCATCGCACGCCACGCATCACGCCCACCACCGCCAGGGCAACGAGATCGTCTGCAAGATATTCCCATATCAACATTCATACGTTCGCACGAACGTACGAGCATGTGACGGGCCGGTTGTGCGGGCGGACGTGCGGGTGGAGGGGCGTGTGGGCGTGCGGGTGGGGAGAGCGGGTGCGAGGGCGCGGGTCAGGTCAGGTCGAGGGGGAAGGGGGTGAGGTTTGTCACGCCGGTGGGGGTGACGAGGTATTGGTTCTCGAGTCGGATCCCGCCGCGTAGGGTGGGGTCGTAGATGCCGGGCTCG
>JBGSLW010000156.1:0-26917 GCA_041740495.1 Pirellulaceae bacterium | reverse complement strand
GCGCCTCCGGCTTGGCGTTAAACGAATTGTAGGGAAATGGTGCAGAAAAATGCACGACCTCATTGGGATGGGGGGAAGCTGGGGAAATGGGCCTGGCCAGGGAATCGCTCCAGAAACTGCGTTTTCGGGTACATCACAAGTTTGTAAAACCCGCCACATCGCCTCGAGAACGACCTTGCCAGCCCTTGGTTTGGTCTTTACTATTGAGACGAGTTCTGATGTTTCGCCCGTATTGCAAGAGGATAAATAGATGAACAAGTCGTTGTTCGGACTGATTACGTTGGTCGCGTTCGGAGCGGTGGGTTTCTTGGTTTACAACCGTGTGCGAGAAAATGCTGCGTTGAAGGAGATCAAGGACGTCACGGGAGTCACGGCCACGACCGGAAGTTGCTGTGGCGACTCGGTAGCGGACGTGAAGTCCAACGCGATGTGCGCGACGGGCTCTGCCTGCCAGACGGGCAGTTGCTGCAGCGAGTCGTCGGCGGTCGCGGTCAAGGGAAGCTGCTGCAGCGAAGGTGTTGCCGTGGCGACCAGTGCAAAATCGAGTTGCTGTAGCGAAGGCGGCGCATGCTGCTCGGAAAAAACAGCGACCGTATCCACCGGCGAAAAATCGAGCTGCAGCTGCTGCGAAAACAAAGCTTCGACGGAAACGGTATCGACCAGCGCGGCTGCCTGCCCACATTGCACTTCGGCCGGAGCCGAATGCACCGAGAAATGCGAAAATTGCCCGGGGACTTGCCCGGCGACTGGTGCCGCCGCCAAGGCCGAAGAGTCTGCTTCGGACACGAACGAATAGTTCACGCGTAACATGTGCCGGCGGCCTCCCGCCGATCGAACGCGAAAAGGCGTCGGCCATGCGGCCGACGCCTTTTTTATTTGCGATGGTATTATCGCGCTTGTTTTACCTCGATTGAGTCGATTTGAGCGTTTGGACAGCAACGGCCAAAGCGCCGTCGGTTTGCGAATCCGTAGGGGCCCCGGTCGCAGGTTTGCTGAGGGAAGTGACTTCGACATCTGGTGTCACGCCGGAATTCTGGATCGCGCGGCCCGACGGCGCGTAGAATTTGGCGGTGGTCAGTCGCAGACCGCCTCCAACACTCAAGGGAAAGATCCCCTGCACGCTCCCTTTTCCGTAGCTGCGATTTCCGACGATGCGGCCCGCCTTGTGGTCGGCGATCGCCGCCGCCAAGATTTCAGCGGCGCTGGCGGAGTTTTCATCGATCAGGACCACCAGGGGAATTCGCCACGTGTTGCTAGGATGTGCATGATGCACAAAGTCCTCCATGGGATTGCGCCCATGGGTGGCGACGATGATCCCTTGGGAGATAAATCGATCGGCGACTTCCACACCGGCGGTCAGTAGCCCGCCGGGATTGCCGCGCAAATCGAGCACCAGCTGTCGCATTCCCTGTTGATACAGGCGAGCCATGGCCTGATCGAAATCGCGGATGGTCGTCCGCTGAAAGCTGCCGATCCGGATGTACGCGATCCCCGCGTCCGGGTCGAGCATTCGGGTATCGCTCAGGCTCGGGATTTCGACGTGCCGCCGAACGACCGAAGCCCTGTAGGCTTTCAAATCCCGCTGGACGACAAGTTCACACGACGAACCTTCGGCGCCGCGGAGTGCATCGGCCACAACTTCGCTCCCCGTTTGTTCGACCGAGACACCGTCCGCGCTGAGAATAAGGTCCCCGCTTTGCAGGCCCGCGGCGTAAGCGGGGCCGTTGGGGATAACACTGACCACGACCAGCTGCCCCGGCAATGTCTTGAGTTCTACTCCCAGCCCCACGAAATTCCCCTCGATCTGGGACATCGTCTCGCGGTATTGACTGTCGGTCATGTACGCCGAGTACGGATCGAGCGCTTGGACCAAGCCGAAAATCATCTCGTAGATCGTAGCAACCTGACTGACTCCGGCCTGTTCGTGCAGGCGAACGGCAAGCTGTTGCGTGATGCGATACGCATCTTGGGCGTCTTCGATGCGGGCCGCAGCGATCCACGTGGGTAACTGAGCGGCGACCTCGGCGGCCCGTTCGGCGGATAGGTCGCCGGCATAGCGCTGCACGAAGTTCGGATGCTGCAAGGCAATCTGCAGGTCGGACGCCCCCAGGCGGACCATCGACTTCCAATCGGGCTGTATCACATAATACGTTTGGACCTTGTGGATCACATCGGAATAGGTCGCCAAGGCCTGGGCGGTTGTCGAGCGAGAGAGGGCTTGCTGGAAATGTTGATCGGCACATCGCCGGTTGACGTCGAAATGGATCTGGGCGATCACACGCCGATCGCCGACTTCGTGATTGTCCGGATAGGCCCGCTGTGCATCCTGGTAAATTTGCAGGGCCTCGCTCCATCGCTGCTGCTGCTCCAAAGTCGCGGCTTGCCGCAGCAGATCCTCGACCGAGGTGGGCCCGGTTTCTACTCGGGGCGGAACGAACTTGACGCCGCCGGATGGGGGCTCATCTGCCCAACTCGCGAGAGCTCCCCAGAGCAGAAGAGCCACGGCCAGGATCGCAGTGCGATGTCGCATGGAGGGGAATTCCTGTCGGAAACGGCCGTCCGGGCACGCGCCCCACGGGCTCCGAAGAGGCCGGGGCGTGCTGGCCGAAATTGGGAAAAACGAATTCCCGCAAGCATAGACCAGGATTCAGGGTGAAGCAAAAGACTGCACCCGATTTCCGCCCGCTCGCGAGACCTGGCTCCGCTGCATTCCCTAAAGAGCACACAAACGCTCGAAGCGAACAACTTTCCCTAACGCGTGTGCATTGCGAAGCTCCGCAACCTGCGGACTGCGGTCCCTCATCTCATACTACGCGTCGCGGAGGGCTTTGGTTCGAAATCCTCGCATGGAACCGACCGCCGCAGGCGTACGGGCTAGGAGGCCGAAGGATGCAGGAAGATAATGCACCCCCGATGTTGAACGTCAGTTGCCGTTGTTTGCGTCTGTGGTGGGTAGGCCGCGGACCGCGGACCTTAGGCTGCCGCAAGTAAACGCGGCGGAGGAGGTTGCCCGTCGAGCCGTAGACAAACAAAAGCGTCCGCCTGTGACCGGCGGGGGTACAACGTCAAGTTGCCCGGTGCAGGCGACAATCACGCCGGCCGCGGAAGGGATGGCCCGAATTGGTCCGGTTATGCCCGGGGGAGATGATCCGTCCAGATCGAACTGACCGACGCACCCACGGAGCTGGTATCCCAGGGCGTTTCCGACGGGAAATCCCCCCATCGCCGCAATTCGACCAGCAGCATAATCGCGCCGATGAGCAGGGCGATAAACGACACCAACAGCATCACGGTGTAGACGTTCAACGACTGCTTGGCAGCCGCTACGACGGTCGACGAAGTTCCCGGCGCTGCGGGATTCGGGCTTCCGGTCGACTCAAAACTTGGTTGTGACATGATCACCTTGCAACGCTGGTTTTTGCATCATTTCGCGAATGAGTCGAGCCGAAGAGCGGTTGTTTTCCGCCGCCACGACCTGAGCCGAACCGACAAATTTCCCTTCGCGGTGGATATCGACGGTATGTCCGACGCGTAAGCCGTCATCCAATCCAAGGTTGACGACGATCAGATTCAGATCGCGATCGACTTGGGCGATGCGGCCATCCAAGCGCGGAGCGATGTCGGCCGTGGGCGAATCGGGGTCGATCTCGTGGATCATCAACGCTTTGTTGTACTTGGCGTTTTGGTTGGCCAACTGAGACTCTCGCTCTTGGATTTGTTGAACCTGATTTTGCAGGTTGAACTTCTGGTTGGTCAGACTCACGACCTGGTTTTTGGCTTCGGCGATCCGGTCCAGGTAGTCGGTGTTGGATTTATTGAGTTGGTCGATATCCTGATCCAGTTTCGCGATGCGGTTTTCTGCTTCCCGCAACCGGTTCTGGTAATTCTCCTTGTCTTCGTTGCTCTGCTGTAACTCGGTGGTCATTTCTTGCAGCGAACGCTGCAGGGTTTGGACTTGCGAGTCAAGGCTGGCGACCTTCATGGCCCGGGCGACCTGCTCCGTGCGGAACTGCTTTTCCTTGTCGGACTGCGTCTGTTCGGCTTCGCGTTTCAGCCGGATCGCGGTGTCGAGTTCGGCTTTCAATTCCCGCGCCTTTTGTTTCCAGTTGGTATGCGAGGCGCCCACCATCAACGCGACGAAAAAGAATGCGAGACTGGTGACCAAAATCAAGCCAGTGAGGATTTTGCCGAGTAAGTTCATGGGTCTTCCTTAGAGAATCGCTGGTCGAACGGACCAACCAATGCACTCGCAAACCAGCGGCCTGGAGCGCCTCTTCAACGTATCGAAAAACGGCGTGATTTCAGTATAGTTACTCCGGAAAAAATGTGTCAACGAATTTCCGTAGATTATTCAAACCAGGGAATTTGTAGCAACCATGACGGTTATGACCCCGTTTAACGCTCGGAAATGCGGGGGCGCTCCGGTTCGGATCGATCCGAGTACAACTCCTTGTGGATCATGTACAAGTCGTCGGCAACGTCGAAGATGTGGACCAAAAGGGCGGCCCGCGCCCACATCCCATTGCGGGCCTGTCGAAAGTACATCACTCGGGAATCGCCGTCGATCTCGGTCGGGATCTCTTGGACCACACTATCCCGGGGGAACGGGTGCAGAATCGGGCAATAATCACGGAGTTGGCCAAGACGGCTGACCGAAAGCTGAAAGCCGTGGAGATCCAACGTCGACATTTGTTGCTCTTCCTGTGCCGAGTTGTATTCGCGTTGGATCCGAGTCATATAGAGACAATCGATCTGTCCCAGCAGCGGTTGGCCGTTCCAATCGGCGTCCAGCGAATGGAATACGTGGACATCCACCCCCCGTTCGCGCAGTTGACTTCGGAGTCCCGCGTCTAAACTGAGGGCGGGGTGGTCGGGCGAAATGAAGCACATCCGCACATCCGGCCACTGGGAGAGTACGGTTGCCAGGGAACGGACCGTTCGGCCGCGTCCCATGTCCCCGCAGAACGCATAGGTCTTGTTGCTTGGGCCGGAGGTCAGTCCCGGGTATTTGGCTTGAAACTCGCGTAGCCGCGAGGGTCGCGCATCCTTCTGCCGATCAAACTGAAAGGTCCGCTCGATCGTGTACATGTCCAGCAAGGCCTGCGTTGGATGCTCGTCAGCCCCCGATCCGCCGTTAATCATGGGAACGGATCGCTGACCGTTGGCCGCCAGGCGATTCATCAAATAGGCGCAGCATTCGGCGAACCGCTTTTCCGGACTCCGCATGATAATGACGTCGAAGTAGCTGCTGAACATGCGGATCGAATCCATGGGGGATTCGCGTTTCGCTTCCGAGGAAGTGCTCGGGTCGCGAACTTCGTTGCACGTGATTCCCAAGATCTGGCAGGCCGCCATGAAGGAGAGAAACGTCCGCGTCGATGGCTGCGTGAAATACAACATCGCCCGCTTATGGGAGAGCAACTGCCGAAGCCGATCGACCCCCTCTTTGTGCCGGGAGAGCTGCCGAATCAAGTCCGCCGAATAGAAAAGCTTTTCCAGTAGAGGTGGGGTGAGCTGGGCCGCGAAAATCAAATGCTTCAGCCGCCCTTCACGTTGAAACTCCTCAGTTTTCTTCCGCAGCGGGCGGTCCAACAAAGACTGGTATTCCGGGAGATCCATGCCATCAGCCTGTGGACAGAAATCGGCGGGTCATACGATCACGTGCGGCATGCCTCGACACCCTGCCTCGACACCCTGCCTCGACGCCCGCACCGAAGATAGAATACTGCATCATGCTCGGATGCGGTAGTCGCCGCGTGGAAGGCGAAGAGGGAATGGAAAGGGACATCGTCCCCGGCGTTCAAGGGGCTACATCCCAACACACCGGTAGCACGGCTTTGTAAGCCGTGCGCGTAACCCACTATCCAGCACAATCTAGAGTGTTGCGTGCACGGTGTCGCGAAGTGGCCCCGGCCTACAAGGCCAGGGTACATACGTTCGTGCCACGGCTTGGTGCGTACCACGGCTTTGTAAGCCGTGCGCATGGCCCAGTTATTTATCCTCCGGTCGCAGCCCAAACTTGCTGCGATCGGGATACGCGGGCCGCGGCGGTTTATGGAACCCGCGATCTGCGATCGCCTTGGTCATTTCTTCGATGGCAACGTCCAATTGCGGATCGCCCCCGTCGGCCATCTTGCCCGGATCATCGACCACCTTGATGTCGGGGTCGACGCCGTGACCTTCCACCCCCCAGGTGCCATCGAGCTCGTAGAAGGCGAAAGTCGGCGCCGTCACGCTAGAACCATCGATCATGGATGGATTCCCCGAGATGCCCACCAGGCCCCCCCAGGTTCGCATGCCGATAACCGGCCCGAGTTTGTTTTGTTTGAACAGTCCCGGGAACATGTCGCCGCCGGACCCGGCCATTCCGTTGGCCAACATGCACATCGGCCCTTGGTGTGAATCGGTCGGCCAGACCCAATCGATCCCGTCGCGCACCGCCCAGAAATTGGTCGCGGGCCGGTTGAGCAACTCGATGAACCGCGTCGGGATTTGCCCCCCGCCATTCCAGCGGTCATCGATGATCAAGGCTGCTTTGCCACGCTGGGCAACAAACTGGCGAACCAAGTCATTCTGGCCTGGGATTCCGGTGTTGGTCACATAGATATAACCGACTTGCCCACCCGACTTTTCGTCAACGTATTTCCGATTTCGCTCAATCCAACCCCGGAAACGCAACGGCATGTCGCTGGCCAGTAACTTGACGGAGATCACGGAGTCCGCTGTGTCCAACGTCGGATCGTCGCTGACGGTCAGCGTCACTGTCCGATTGGCGTTCCCTTGAAAAGACGCATACGGATCGATGGCCGGATCCAGTTGCAGACCGTTGACCGCCAGCAAATACTGCCCCGGCTTGACGCCTGCGCTGGCCAGCGGGTTGCGCGCATCGATATCCCAGGCGCCCCCTTCGTAGATCTGCGCGATCCGGAACGCATTGTCATGCAATTCGAAGCGGCAACCGAGCAACCCGGCGCCGGTGTTTTCCGGATTCTCGACGTCACCTTCCCGGTAATAGGCGTGTCCTACGTTGAGTTCGGCGATCATCTCGCGAATCAGAAAGCTCACGTCTCGCCGTGTCACGCAATCGGGGAGCATGGCCGCGTAATGATCGTAGACCCCTTGCCAGTTGACTCCGTGCATATTCGGGTCGTAAAAATAATCACGCTCGATGCGCCAAGCGTCACGGAAGACCTGCTTCCACTCAGCGGCCGGATCGATCGTGGCGATCATCCCATCGGTCGGCACAGGCGATTCCAGCTTCTGATCCGCGGCGGCGTCGACGATCCACAGCTTGTCAAAGCCCTTGATCACCACGAGCTTTTTGCCATCCGCGGACAGTGTGAATTGGCCAGCGTCCTCGACCACGGTTTTCTCTTTGCGGTCTTTTTTCTCCTCGAGATCGAACAACTTGATGGCGTTCTTACCGTCGTCGCCGTTTGCGGTCCGCCGAACGTAGATCAACTGTCCCTTGTCGTTGACGCCCATCGAGCCGAAATTGCCGGGATCGATGGGGAGTGCAAAGGCCCGCCGTTCGATCCCTTCAAAATCGATAACGACCGGCTGCGGTTCGTCGCCTTTCTTGTCGTTCGTGTCTGCTTGGTCCTGTGGGTCAGCGGCATCAGGATTCTTGTCGCTGGGTGACGGCTGTGCTGGGTCCGCGTCATCGCCACTTGATTTAGGTTTCTCTTTCGAATCCGACTCCTTCTCATCCCCCTGTTTTTTTTCCGATTTGTCTTGCCAGTTCTCTTCGTCGCTTTCGGCGATCAAGGGATTCTTGACGTCTCCGCGCAACGGAATCGCCAGCAGGACTTGTGTGCCCGAGTAGATAAATGAATTCCCCAAGTCGTCGTAGCGGGGATCTTGAAACGAACGGTGGCTGGCGCAGAATAAGAAATCACCCTTTCGATCGAAGACGGGGGTCGCGTCGTTGAAATACCCTTCGGTGACGCGGCGCTTCATCCCATTCTCCAGGTTGTAGACCCAGAGGGCGGAGAGTCCGGCCGGTTCGTCTTTGCTGCGCGGGTACGCGATCCAGCGGCTGTCATGCGACCAGGAGATCGGGACCGACCCCGCGGAGGGTTCTCGATCGACCAGCTTGGACTCGCCCGACTCGAGCGAATGCAACCAAAGGCTTCCGGTCTTGTCGGTAAAACCGATCCACCTCGAATCCGGAGACCAGGTGGGAACGAAGCGGAAGCAACTGCCATCCTTCGTCAATTGTTTCGTTTCTCCGCGGCCATCCGATTGCGTGATATAGAGTTCGTATTCACCGCTGGCGTCGGAAAAATACGCGATCCATTTTCCGTCGGGGCTCCAAGTCGCGTCGCGTTCGGCTGCGCCGTTGGTCCGGGTCAGATTGCGCGGCGATCCCTCTTTGGCCGGCAATGTCCACACGTCGCCGCGGGCCGTCACGGCAACCCGTTTCGCGGACGGAGAAAGATCGACCCCGCTGATGAATTTGGCCGCATCGATCCTTTGTGGCCGCAATTTGGGTCGGTCACCTGGAATCGTGATCGTCACCGCGGTCGCCGCACCGGAAGACAAGTCGACCAGATACAGGTCCTTGCCGTTTTGCACGACAATTTCGCCTTGCCCTGCGGGACCGGGGCCAATCGCCGGCCATTTGCAGTCGTATTCCGCGAATCTCGTGACTTGTTTCCGCTCGCCCGATTGCGTGTCAAACGACCAGAGATTGAGTCGATGCTCGTCCCCTCCGTCGGACAGATAATAGACGACGCCGCCATGCCACATCGGCAGCGAATCGGTCCCCTCAAAGTCGGTGATCTGTTTCGACTCGTGGTTCTTCAAGTTGAACAACCAGATGTCCGAAGCCATTCCACCGCGATAGCGTTTCCAGGTTCGGTAGTCGCGGCTGTGGGGCGTGTACGCTAGCCAGTCGCCATCCGAGTTGATCGATCCATTGGTCCCGTAGGGAACGGGCAGCTGTTCGGAGAGCGGTGCATCCAGCGCCCGCACGAAGAGTTGGGGTTGGCGCTCCAGGCCGGCGAAGCCGTTCGTGGAATACAGTAATTTGCCGTCCGGAGTCCAATCGCAGAGTCCTTCCGCGGCGGGGTGATACGTCACGCGCCGCGCCGGACCGCCGTTCACCGAAATCGTGTAGATATCGTCGTTGCCGTCGTAGTTCCCGACAAACGCGATCGTTCGGCCGTCCGGACTGAATCGGGGAAGGGCTTCTTCCCCTTTGGGTGCGGCCAGCGGCGCTGCCATCCCTCCGGCCCGCGGTACGATCCACAAGTCTTCGCCATAGACAAACACGATGGATTCGGCGCTGACATCGGGGAACCGCATCATTCCCGCATTGGGTTGGACTTGCGCGAGACAGGGGGCCATCCCTGGAATAACAAGGGTCAAAGTGTAGAGTAGGGGAAAGAGTGAAGGTCGACGCATGATTGGATTTCCAAGGGAATTTTGGTGAAAGTGCGAGAGAATCATTCGTACCAGGCTTTACCTTGAAACATCAGCCGCATGCGCTAATCTGCGTTTCCGATGTTGGATGCCTGAAGTTACCGCAGGCTAACGCCAGGCGATGGTTCTCCATGGCAGGTAAAATTGTGTCCTGGGATAAAGCCTAGTCCAGGTTAGTTCAAGTTGCTCCGGACCGCCAAAACTTGCTCCCGAGTCGAGGGGTCGCGGGTATCTCAACTCACCTGGCTCTTCATTCTGCGGGCCATTCTTGAAACTTTTGGCTACCGCGCGGGAATATAAGGTGTCCCATCCTGCACGCCCTGAGGATTCGAATCCCCACCCACGAGGATCGACTCCAGGGGCAGGCAAGACGACTCCGTGTGGTACTCGCTCCACCCCCCGCAAGTTTCAAACCGGACTGGGATGAAGGGGTTGCACCGGTCACGGTCCGAGAGGAAAGTTCCATGCACAAAAAAAAGAACGGCTTACTCGGTAACCGGGTAAGCCGTTCTACTTCGGCTGCTCACTTGATTGGCTCGCTGGAGCCGGCTAGTGGGTCAGAATGGTCGGCAGGTTGTTGGCGATCTCTTCAAAGATCTCCACGAGTTCGTTGCCGTCGTCGGAGTGATAATGCTTGCCACCGCCCAATGTGGCGATCGTCTGCATCGAGGCCTGGTCGGCATCGGCGGAAAACGTCACAGTGTGGATCGTGACGTTGTATTGGGCCACCAGTTCTTGGACCACGGTCACCGGATTGGGGTTCCGGTTGTTGATCCCATCGGTCAGAATCACGATCGTCTTGGCGGCGAAGGGTCTCGCCAGCGATCCGTTCATGATTTCCGGCACCGAGGTTTGAATGCCCTGACCGATCGCCGTCCAGCCGTTGGGGTACGTCGCGGTGACGTCCGTCCGAATCGGCGAATAGTCCAACGACAGGTTGTAGTCGAGCGAAGCGCTGGTTGCAAAGGTGGCCAGAGTCACCAGTTCTTCCTGATCGGTGGCATCGAGCACATCCAGAAACGCGGTGACGCCATCGTCCAGCAATGCCCAGCGGCAGTGGCGGGGGACTTCTCCGGCGTTGTTTCGCATGTCGCTGGCGTATTCTTTCATTTCTCCCGTCAGCCGGTTGACGACATTCGAGCTGAATGTGTCGTGGTCAACTGCGTTAGAGTATTCGCTCGATGAGATGCGGCCGCGGCGGCGCAAGTCGTAGAGCTTGTCGTTCAACGCTTCTTCATCCTTAAAGCTCAACATCGAACCGGAACGGTCCAGCACAAGCGCGATGTCCCGGTCGACCTGGGTGGCGATCGAGCGTTCCGCGACGTTGATCGAGCTGTAATTTCCGATCGGTTGCAGGAGGAGCAACGGGAAGTTCTGGAAACCGTCGACCGCGATCGAGTTGGGACGGATCAATTGGGAGCGGACGTCGTCCAGTGCCACCGCGGTGAAATCGTACCGGCCGTAGCCGTTATTCAAGCGGCGGGATCGGCCGAATTCGACGTCATCGGCGGTGATCGCAAAGGTTCGGTTTCCGATCGAGTTCATGCCGGCGTTTTGCACGGCAAACGCGATGGCTTGATCGGCGTCCTGATAGATACTCATCGCCCGCCCAGCAGCGTGGGCGGTGGAGTCGGTGGCGATTTTGATCTCGGTTTTCAACAGGCGAAAATACGAGACGTTGATCGCCACCGAGCACATCAGGAGCATGGCCGGCATCAAAAAGGCGAACAACGGCATCATCACGCCGCGTCGCCGTGCCCCGCTGGATTTCCCGCCGCGACTAATTTGAGTTCGAATTGTAGAATCCATTGTAGCGCTCTGCTCGAAGGACGGATGTGGAACTGATCGTTTTGCCGCTGAACAACCAAGGAAGGATGATGCTATTCCGACCCAGATCGACGGTGACATCGACTTTCACCTGGGCGGTTGCATCGGTGAGTAGTGCTCCGTCGTTAATTGTGACGGTGGCACCGCGCGTCCCGACCAGCCCCAGAATGGAATTGGCTCGATCGGTCGCCTCGGCGGACGTCGCCCCCTCCACGATGCAGAATCTGGCCGCATCGTAGGCGGCGTCGTGCATCAAGTTGCGAATCAGCACGATCCGCGACACTTCGAACGTGGCGAAGATCGTGAACAGAAATGCGGGCGCCGCCAAACAGAACTCAACCGCAGTCGCACCGCGCCGCTGGGCCCGCCGATTGCGTTGAGTGGCTTTGGGTTTCCGGGCTTCGGAAGGAGTTGTAGTCAACATAAGGCTAATCGTCGTATTCGCGGACCATTTGCACGGTGGCGGTGATCTGCCCACCCGTGAGAAATTGATTGACAAACCAGCTGTTGCCGGCCAAAGGCGCCGAGACTGTCACGGAGATGGGTTCCAGCGCATTGAGCTTGGAAAAGTCGTTCGGCGTCACGGTGACTTGGCCGTTGTTGACGCCCCGATCGGTGAGCAACTGCTGACAGATTTGTTCTGAGTCCGCCCGTGTTGCCCGGCGTTTGACGCCGACGCGAGCCCCCTCGAAGGCGATCGTCTTGATCGTCTGCCGGACATACAGCGCCGAGCAAATTTCCAGCGTGGCGAACGCCAGCAGCAAGACAAACGGGAGTAGCAAGGCACATTCTGAAACGACCGTCCCTCGGCGAGAGAGACTCCCGGTACGGCCACGCCGGTGTCGCAAATTCATCTGCACTCTGTTCATGGGTCAGTGCCAAAGTGAGGTCGGCGATCAGAACATGGCAAACGTAGGCCGACTCGCCCGGAGGAGCAAGCAACTTGTTGCCGGAGCGGTCGGAAAATCTGGGAAATTCCTCGGAGGCCCGACCGCGGGGACAAGCAAGCCGGTCGTCGCCGGCGATTGGCCACGGCAATTCGATGCGCCGACCGGCACATTCGGCACAACTTGTGCAGTTGCTAAGTTGGAAAAAAATCTGCCGCCAACGCACAGAACAGGTTTGTTCGTTCCGCATTTCTTTCGCATGTCGCTCTTCGTGACCTAAGCTCGAACAACGAAACGAACCCGGCTATTCTTCTTCTTCGCGCGATCGGAGAACTACCCATGTATCAGCGACGCACCCGAATCATCGTGGACGGCAATTTGCAATGGCGCCTCACGCGTCGGGCGATCTCAACCTGGCTGACAGGCCTAGTGGCGATCTTTGCCATTCCGATCTGCATCACGTTCATGGCGGGAGTTTTCATATTCGGGCATTCCGCCGGAGTCGTCGCGCGCAACATTTTCGAGGCGGCATCGTTCCCGCTCATATTGGCACTTCTGGTTATCCCCTTGGGAATTCGCGATTCATTTCAGTTCAGCAACCGGATCGCTGGCCCGATGATGCGAATGAAACGCAATATGGCGGACCTGGCGGCGGGGCAACCAATCCATCTCATTCGATTGCGCCCCGGCGATTTCTTCGTCGACGTCGTCGACCAATTCAACGAGCTGACGGAGAAATACCTGAAACTGCAACTGGAAAACGCGGAACTTCGGGGTGAAACAGCGGCTCCGAGCGCCTCGCCGAGTGGTCAACCAGAAGCAGTTCCGGCCTCTCCCGCACCGCTATTCCCCACGGTCGCGGGCTGGCAAGTCGATTCGACGCTCCAACCCGACGCTTAACCTCCCGCTTAAGCACGAACCGCTTGGCGTGAGCCTGTGGTTTCTTGAGCCCAATGCGGCAAGAAACCACAGGCTCGCGCCAGGCGGTTATTCGTTGCCAGTTGTCGCCACACGCTTCAACAGGTCGCTGACCGGCTGTTGAGAATTCTTCCCGGGTCGCTTTTGTGGCATAATGCGGCCACGTCTCGGGCGAGGGCAGCATGGCGATTGGTGACACGAATCCGACTTCCTCCGATGCAGACCGGTCGGTGCATGCGAAGGCGTGGAAGGACGAGGAGGCCTTTCGCCGAGACCTGCCGCTGGTATGGTGGCTGACTCTGATCGGCCCCCTCGTCCTATCCGCGTTCCTGTTGTTTGCCGTCTGGGAACGGTACGGCATGGCGGCAGTGGGGCGGCTTGTTTCCACCACGCTGGTGATCGCATTCGTCGTCGGAAAATTTGCGATATTGGGGGGCTCGGACGGTCCAGGCTTCGATGGAAAAGGAAATTACACCCCTGAAGAGCTGGTCCTGCTCATCACCTACCTGGATGTGATGACCGCCTGCATCCTGACCTTCCATATCGGATTCCTTTTCCGCGTGCCGTATCTGGGACCGCGTTTGCAGGCGCTCGTCGACGATGGACGGTATGTTCTGCAGTCGAATCGCTGGATGAAACGGCTTTCGTTTCTGGGGCTGGTCGCCTTCGTGACCTCTCCGGTCGCGGTCTCCGGCAGTATCGGAGGTTCGATTCTGGGCCGGTTGTTGGGATTGAGTCGGATCGCCACATTGGTCGGGACGATCCTGGGCAACGTCCTCGGCTGCGTGTGGATGTACTTTGGAGGCGAGTTGCTGACGCGGTATGTCGGCCGGGACAATCCCTGGATGTTCGTGGCCGGGATTGCCGTCATCGCCGGCGTCGTGTTCCTGCTGAACCGTCGCTACCAACGCCTGAAGCAATCCGGCCAGCGGCCTGGTCCTTAGCGTGGCACGCCGCTCCGCGTCGTGCCTTCTCGCGCTAAACTACCGGTGAATTCCACACGATGCACGACGCATCGGGCCGAAGAAGCGCGACGCGGAGCGTCGCGCCACTCTGCTACCGGACAAGCGGTAAATCGAGATCCTCGTAGACCGTTTGCTGCGTTTCATCCCCCTGGGGGGCGCGGGCGTACAAAAACGCGTCGGTCAAGTCCGACCGATACTCCGGCCAGATTCGGAAACTCCCGGAGAGAAACGGCGGGATCCGCCAAGAGCCTTCGATGCCGTCGGCCCCCAGCATCCCACTGTACTCCACACGGTGTTTGCCGACATAGGATTTGACCCAACTGCAGCGGCGCGACTTGGGATCGAACGAACCGGTCAGCGACCAGGGGCCGACGTAGTCGACCCCCTCGCCGCGGATGGTCCCGGCGTCATCGCACGTGAGAAACAGATGCATCCAGCCGGGTTCGGAGCGGTGCGATTCCAGATAGAATCCCGTCCAGTTGCCCGAGTGAAACTCTGCATTTCCAGTCATTGACGCACACCCTTCCAAAAACAAAATCCCGCGAGTTCGAATTGCAATTTTTCTCTCGCGGCTGCGGAAGGCAAGACGTTTCCGGCTTGGATTTCCGCAATTTCTTCGGACGCGAATTTTAGCGGCAAGGCACGCAGCCGAATCCGCTTTTGGCGTATGATACGGAAATGCAAAGTTCCCTCATTCAGTCCGGCGCCGCAGATGACCTGAAAATGGTCGTTTTCCCCGGTTTTGGCCATCGCGCCCGGCGCGGCTGGTACCTCCGCGTCTTCGGATGTGTGTATGACTACGGCGCCGAAATCAGCATACGGAATCGGCTTCTATTGCGGATGTTGGCCAAGGCAATCGGGGCCAATGACGTCGATGTCAACTCGGAATGCTTTCGCCAACGCGTTGCGCCCTTCGTCGCTCGGCCCGCGCGGGGACGGCAAGTGGTGGTCCACGTAGGGGAGCGGGAATATCCCCTGCGGCGACGATCCCGCCGGAGTGGGTACTTTCGTGGCCGGATTCTCCTGGAGGCTGCCGAGGTCGGGCGACTGATCGATTCGGGCAGTTGGAGGGATTCGCAACTGCAGATTTCGCTGTCGTTGGAAGCGGCTGCCATCGAACCGGTCCCGTCGATGGTTGCGGTCTTACCGAGTCGAGGCCTCTCGATCGTCTCGGATATCGATGACACGATCAAAGAGACCGAAATCACCAGCCGCCGAGCGCTGTTGGCCAATACGTTTCTCAACGAATTCCGGGAGGTGGAGGGAATGGCGGAGCGTTACCGGGGCTGGGCCGAGCAAGGGGCCGCGTTCCATTACGTTTCCTCCAGTCCGTGGCAGCTTTATGAGCCGCTGGCCGATTTTGCCCTGCAGAAAAAATTCCCCGCCGGCACGATGAACTTGCGAGTCTTCCGGTTCCGCGATGAGTTCGTCCGCCGCGGCAGCAAAACCAGAAAACGAAAAGCGCGGGCCATCCGCCAATTGCTGAAAGCCTACCCGTTCCGCAAGTTCGTGCTGATCGGCGACTCCGGCGAACGCGATCCGGAAATCTACGCCGAACTCGCCGCCAAATACCCACGCCAGATCGCTGCGGTTTTGATCCGCGAATTGCACGAGGCGCCGCTCCCACCGCAGCGCCGGCAACAGGTGTGGGCCGAGTTCCCGCGGACTCGGTTTTTCCATTCCGCCGACGAACTGCCGACGACCATCGAAGAGTGGGAATAGGCAGAACAGAGTACCCGGTGCCCGGTCCTGCGTATCCAGTACTCAAGCCTCAAGCCTCGAGCCTCAAGCCTCGAAACGCTTCGCTGAGGGCGATCAGATCTTCGACGCTCAGTTCCTCGGCACGAGCCTGAGGGCCCCAGCCAAGGGGCGCCAGGATGGCATCGACGGCAGGCTTGGGCATTTGCTCCTTGAACATTTGCACCAGCACGCTGCGCAGAAATTTTCGTCGATGGCAAAACAGCGAGCGAACGAATTTGTGAAAAAATTCCGGATCAGCCAGGCGGGCGGTCCGTTCTGCGGTTGGTCGGATCTGGACAATCGCCGATTCAACTTTCGGCTTCGGCCAGAAAACACTGGACGGGAGTATCCGGATTAGCTCGGTTTCACATTGGCTTTGGATCCAAACGGTTAAGGCACTGTAGTCCTTGGTCGTAGGCTGGGCCAAGATCCTTTCGGCCAATTCGCGCTGGATCGTGACGGTCATCGACACGGGGCGGGCTGGTGTCTGCAGCAAGTTGCTAATCACTGGCGTCGCGATGCAATACGGCAAGTTGGCCGCGAGTTTCAACACGCGTCCCGGCGCGGCCGCCAGTTCGGACTCCACCGCTTCGATCACCGCGGGATGGAGATTGTTTTTGTTGCGTAAGGCGTCTTGCGGCAGAAACCGAATATTGGTGAACGACTCCAACTCTTCACGGGCCAGTTGAGCCAGGTGTCGGTCGATTTCCACAGTGATCACGGCGGCAGCCCGACTCGCCAGATACCCGGTGAGGCTTCCCATCCCCGTCCCAACCTCCAGGACCACGTCGTGCGGCTGGATGTCGGCAGTCCGCGCCAGCAGCTCGATCAGATTCAAATCGATCAGGAAATTCTGCCCATGCCTCGCACTGGGACGGAGACCCACCTCGGCAAATCGCCGCGCAAGATAGGAAATCGTTTGTCGCGACGGGGCTGCCATGGAGCCTATCGATTCGTGCGCTGGAGAATGGTTGTGGGGGAAAAACGGAGAGGCGCGACGCTCCGTGTCGCGTTCTGCGGAGACGCTGCTGAATCATCAAGGCCTACGACCCGACTCGGGGAGTCGGGCGACAATAGGCTGCTAAGACTACCGCCGGGGCGGGGGGAGTCAAGGACTGACGAAATTCCTTAAGTAGCGCAGGCTCTGGCAAAGTCCTGACTGACGCCGCTCGAGCGATCCCTCAAAGGCACGGTCTTCCACCTCGACGCACATCGGGCCGCGATAGCCGACATCTGCCAATACTCCGCAAAACCGCCCCCAGTCGATTTCGCCCAGCCCGGGGAGCTTGGGCGTATGGTATTCCGTGGGGAGCGCCAGAATGCCGACGTCGTCTAATCGGTCCCGGTCGAGACGCACGTCCTTGGCGTGCACATGGACCAACCGGTCTCCGAATTCCCACAGCGGCCGGATGCAGTCGATTTGTTGCCAGACCAGATGCGACGGATCGTAGTTCAACCCCCAGTTCGGGCTGGGGATCTCGGCGAACATCCGCCGCCAGATTGCCGGGGACACCGCCAGGTTCTTGCCGCCTGGCCACTCATCGCGCGAAAACAGCATCGGACAGTTTTCGATACCCAAACGGATGCCCAATTGTTCTGCCAAGTCGACCAGGGGCTTCCAGGTTTCCATCATTCGCGGCCATTGTTCGGCAAGCGGTCGCGTCCAGTCGCGACCGACAAACGTATTGACCACGCCGATCCCCAGCCGTTGTGCCGTCCGCATCACTCGCTGGAGATGGTCGACGCCCGCGTGCGCCTCCTGCCGATCGGGGGCGAGTGGATTGGGGTAGTACCCCAGCCCGCTCACGCCGACTTGGCTGCCGGCCAACATCGCCTGCACGCGAGGCAGTTCGCTCTCGCCTCGCTCCGAGCAGTCGATGTGCGACACCCCCGCGTAGCGTCGGTCGCCTTCCCCGGCGGGCCAACACATGAGCTCGACACAATCAAACCCGGCGCTCTCCGCAAAGACAAGAACGTCCGCCAACGCTTGGTCACCCAGAATCGCACTGACGAATCCCAATTGCATGGTTCACCTGACCGTCGAAGGGAAGCGGAGATCGAATTGCCGCTGGATGTATTTGGCGAGCAAATCGGTCTCCAGATTGACGCGTGCGCCGGGTCGCATCTCCCCCAGCGTGGTGACCGCCAACGTATGCGGGATCAAGGCGATACTGAACATGCGTACACTTGTTTCGGCAACGGTCAGGCTGACGCCGTCGAGGGCCACCGAGCCTTTCGGCACGATTTGCCCGGCGAGTTCGGGAGGGAGCTCGAACCAGAACGTCGACCAGGCGGACTGGTCGTCCCTCTGTTGCAACGCGATGACACGGTCGATGTGCCCGGTGACAAAATGGCCGCCCAGTTCGTCCGTCGCGCGCAACGAGCGTTCCAAATTGACGTCCGAGCCGACTGAGCAGGCCCCCAAATTTGTGCGGGACATCGTCTCCGGGACGGCGTCGAACGTCGCGACGCCCTCGGATAACTCGACGATCGTCAGGCAACAACCATTGACGGCGACGCTGGCGCCGATCGATTCGTCGCGGAATAGTTCATCGGCTCGAATCCGCAGTCGACACCCCAGGTCGATCGGAATCGATTCCACGACAGTTCCCCGCGCTTGCACCAGGCCGGTAAACACCACATCAACCCGAAATAGCCGTTTGAAACGAGAGTGGCGCGACGCTCCGCGTCGCGCCTTCTTCCGCGCCACGTCTTCCTGAAAGATCACCGATCCTCCAACGCGCGGCGCGATCCATGCGACCTCAACACGAAACGTCGTGCCACACAAGCCAAGTTGACACGAATGTACGTTTGGTCGCAACCGCCATGTTCCGCTACCCCTTCCCCGATTCCGCAGGTTGTCCGAAAATGAGGCAGAACTTGGGTCGGAACCGTCCCCGCGATTCATCCCGGTGGCGCAAGCGTACGGTTGGACAGCCAACGACATCCGGGCCGAATGAAATCAACATGTAAAACTCGCGAGAACGCTATGGATACGATTGTCGAAGTGATGGGACGAGAGATTTTGGACAGTCGGGGCAATCCCACCGTCGAGGTCGAAGTGACCTTGGCCGATGGAACACAGGCGATGGCGGCGGTCCCCAGCGGAGCCAGTACGGGGGCGCACGAAGCCTGGGAGCTGCGCGACGGCGATCCTCAGCGGTTTTTGGGGAAGGGGGTCCGGCAGGCGGTCGAAAACGTCAATCAACGGATTGCCGAGGCGATCGTGGGGCTGCCGGCCTGCGACCAGTTCAACGTCGACCAGGCCATGATCGAAGCAGATGGAAGCGAGAATAAGCAGAACTTCGGGGCCAACGCCATCTTAGGGGCTTCGTTGGCTGCGGCGAAAGCGGCCGCGGCGTACTCCGGTCTTCCGTTGTATCGATACCTGGGCGGAACAGCGGCTCGGGTTCTTCCCGCGCCGATGATGAACATTGTCAACGGCGGCCAGCACGCGGATAACTCGATCGACGTGCAGGAGTTCATGGTCGTACCGCTGGGGTTTGATCGATTCAGTGAAGCGTTGCGATGCGGCTGTGAAATCTTCCACCACCTCAAGAAGGTCCTTGCCAGCCGAAAATTGTCGACCTCGGTCGGCGACGAAGGAGGGTTTGCACCGAATCTGGGAAGCAACCGCGAGGCGTTGGACTTGATCATGGAGGCGATCGATAAAAGCGGCTACACCGCCGGCCAGCAGGTCTTCATCGCGTTGGATGTGGCAGCGACTGAGTTTTACAACGCCAAGACCGGGCGCTACACGATCGACAGCCGCGAACTGAACTCGGCGGAAATGGTCGGGTTTCTGGCCGAATGGGCGGAGCGCTACCCGATCTGTAGCATTGAAGATGGCTGCAGCGAAGACGACTGGGATGGATGGCGGGCACTCACCGAACGACTGGGCGAGCGGGTTCAACTGGTCGGCGACGACTTGTTTGTCACGAATACTCGCCGCTTGCAGGAGGGCATTGACCGGGGGATTGCCAATAGCATCCTGGTGAAGGTCAATCAAATCGGCACATTGACCGAAACGATGGATGCGGTCCAGCTTGCCAAACGAAACGGCTACACCAGCATCTCCAGCCACCGGAGCGGCGAGACCGAAGACGCAACGATTGCCGATCTGGCGGTCGGGCTGAATATGGGGCAGATCAAAACCGGATCGGCCTCGCGGAGCGACCGGATGGCCAAGTACAACCAGCTTCTGCGGATCGAGCAGCGGCTGGGAGCAGCGGCGATTTACGGCGGTCCATTGTTCGCCAAACGGGGGTACCTTAGCTGATCCGGGGACCGACCCATCGTTGGATTTCGTCTGCCGAGTATCTCGGTTTGATCGCGACTTCCAGCCAGGGGAGGCCGGCGCGCCGCAGCACGTCGCCGACAAAGACGGAGGAGGCGTGGCTGCCACCGTCGTTGGCTTTGGTCAGGCTGATCGCGACTCGAACTCGGGTGGAGAGCGGGTCGCATAGCACAAAGTCGACCTGATGCTGCGAAAGAGATTCGAACCAAGAGCGGCGAAACGACGCCTCGCCCCGCGGCTGGACCAATTCGATCACTGGGACTTTGCAGAAAATCACCCAGCGATCTCCGGCCCACACGAGCAAGGCCTGATATAATCGTTTTTGGTCGTCGTTGAGAAAATGTTCTCGCGGCGAATACGTGACGTTGCTGGGGACCAGCAACGCGCGCAGCAGAATCAAACCCGCCACCAGCATGACGCCCAGAACGGCGTAGGTCCAAACGCCAGCGGCCAACAATTCGGCGTTTCCCATAGTCGCATTTCTCGGTTCCACAGCCCCACCCTGGGCGATAGCCGTACGTATTACTCGATGTCGATCGTGCCGTTTCGCGTGCCCACAACCGCTGCAAACATATCGCATAACCCGTATTCGCTGAAGCCCGATCCAGGGTTGGCGGACTTGTCGATTGGGCCTGTCCGCATCGGATTTCCCGTGGTGCAGGCAGCGCTGTCGGGTTACAGCGATTGGCCCATGCGTTTGATTGCGCGCGAATTGGGTGCGCCGTACGCATTGTGCGAAGTGATGTTGGATCAGTTTCTGACGCAGCTCAAACAACGACAGCGCACAAGTCATTTCTTGCATTTGAGTGCGGAGGATCATCCCGTCGGGGGCCAACTGATGGGCGCGGAGCCGGCTCAGTTTGCCGCCGGGGCCTGCAAGCTGGTCGAGGCGGGGTTTGACGTGATCGACATCAACTTTGGCTGCCCCGTCAAGAAGGTTCTGGGACGGTGCCGGGGCGGGTACCATTTGAGTCAACCCGACGTGGCCTTGGAGATCGTACGGCGGACGCGCGACATCGTTCCCCCCGAGATTCCGGTTACGCTCAAAATGCGGCGAGGAATCGACGATTCCACGGAGAGTCGGGATCGATTCTTCGCGATCCTGGACGGCGCATTCGCCGCGGGTGTCGCTGCCGTCACGCTGCACGGCCGCACCGTCGAACAACGCTACGTCGGCCGCAGTCGCTGGGATTTTCTCCGCGAAGTGAAACAGCATGTCGGAACGCGGACCATCCTGGGGAGCGGCGACCTGTTCACCCCGCAGGACTGTCTGGCCATGCTGGCTCAAACCGGCGTCGATGGAGTCACGGTCGCACGAGGTGCGATCGGCAACCCATGGATTTTTGCGCAGACCCGAGCGTTGGCCGGCGGGCTTCCGCTTCCGTTGCCCCCGCGTCTGCCGGAACAAAAACAAGTCATGTTGCGGCATTATCGTTTGGCCGAACAGCTGTACGGACCAGACCGCGCCGGGGTGACGATGCGGAAATTCGGAATCAAATACTCCATCCTGCACCCGCAGCATGAATTGGTGCGTGCGGATTTTGGGCAGGTCAAGAGTTTTGCCGAGTGGCAAACGGTCCTGGATCGTTGGTACCACGGCGACGCTCCGGGGGTCCATCCCGATGGGCGAATGCACCGAGCGCAAGGAAGTTGTCATGCCGAATAAGAGCCTATCCCAAAACCTATCGGCGCCCTCACCCTGCCCGTTGCCTCGCAGCAGGCGAGAAGGTCGGAGAATTGCCTCTAAGTCGTCCACGACCCACGGGATATTCGGTTGGTTGGTGGTCGGGTTGGTTGTTGCGTGCGGATGCGGGCCGAACGACCGCGGCAACGAGCGCACGCCCGCGAACACCAGCATCGCTCCATCGTCCACGCCAGCCGCGAAGTTGGAATCAAAGATCTCGAGAAGGATCAAGGGGATCGAGCGTATTCGGCAGCATGGTCAGATCGATTTGGAAGTCCAGCAACAAATGGAAGCGGTGCTGGCCGGCTATCGAGTTTCTTTGGAGGAGCAGGGGCAGGGTCCCGCGGACTGGAACGCGTTGATCCAGGCGGGCCGCAGTACGATTCTAATAGAAGACGCTCGACAACGCGGGACGCGCCTCGCCTTTGGACTCGATCCAAGCCAATGGTCGGATCCGGCGATGCAGGATACGATCTTGGGGCTGATGCCCAACGCGGACGGAGGAGGTTGGGCCTTGGAGGTGGACGGCACGATCCGCGAGTTGAGTGGTGTCGAATTTGAAACGGCCGTTTTGGCCAACGAATAAGAAACTGGGACGCTGCTTCGCATGAATAACGAACCGGAGGATTTGAGCCATTTCGATTCGCAAGGCGCCGCGCGGATGGTGGATGTCTCCGGCAAGGCGATCACACCGCGACGGGCCATCGCCTCCGCACGCGTCCAGATGCTGCCTGCCACGCTGGCCCGAATTCGGCGCGGAGACTTGGCTAAAGGGGACGTTCTCCAGGTGGCACGGCTGGCGGGGATCCAAGCCGCCAAGCAAACCCCGGGGTTGATCCCGCTTTGCCATGTCATTCCTCTGGCATCGGCGCAGATTGACTTCGAGTGTTTGGAGGCCTCTGCCGAAGTGGTGGTTCGGGCTACCGTCAGCGCAGATCATCGGACGGGCGTGGAAATGGAAGCACTGACGGCTGCCGCCGTGGCTGCATTGACCATCTACGACATGTGCAAGGCGATCGACCGCGGGCTGTCGATTCACGATCTGCGCCTGGACGAAAAGACCGGTGGCAAAAGCGATTTTCGCCGCAGCTAGCAATTCCGAGTTTGGATTGATTTCGCCGCCGACGCTTGTCAGAATCCGCTTGAACACCAGGCGATCTCTAACCGTCAGCTGGAGGCGTACGCGGAATTTGCTATGGCCAGAACAGTTCTTCCCCGACGTCTCCGCAAAAGGCTGACCCCGAACCGAGGCCTGGTGTGTGATATCGTGCGAATGGCAACCAAGATGCCGCGGGTCGGGTTGTTGTCCGACTTGGAGATCGGGGCCCTGGCCGAAGTGCGCAGGCAAATTAGCCCCAAGCTCGCCTGGAACGTGATCTTGATGAAGGCGTATGCCCAGATCGCGGAGCGGCATCCGGAGTTGCGACAGATCTACGTTCCGTTCCCATGGCCGCATATTTATCAGCACGATCGGAATGTCTGCATGATGACGGTCAACCGCGTGGTGGGGGGCGAGCAATGCTTGTTCTTTGCGCGGTTTGAGCAGCCGGAATCGAAGTCATTGGTCGAGTTGCAACGGCAATACGATCAAGTTCGAGAGGCGCCGATCGAGCAAATCAAGCAGTTCCGACATCAATTGAGATTTGCCCGTTGCCCCTGGTATCTACGTCGGTTGGGGTATTGGATCATGCGAAATGTCTGGGTGCGAAAGGCCGCCAGCCACATGGGGACCTTTGGCATGACACTTTCGTCTTTTCGCGACACCTACGGAACGGTACATTTGGGGCCGAACACCACGACACTGGGGGTTGATCCGATCAGCCGCGGAGGGAAAAGCCGCACGCTTTTGACCTTCGACCACCGGTTGATCGATGGTAAGCCGGCGGTGGATTTGATGGATGATCTGGGGCGGCAGCTGCGCGGTCCCATTCTGGCGGAGATGCAGCGACTGGCGGTTGCGGTCAGACAATCCGAGCCGATAATGAAATCGGACGCGATGCAGTGGGATGCCGCCTGATCTCGATGCCGCCTAATCTCGATGCAGCCTAGTGTCTTGGCTGCGCGACAACGGGCCCTGGGCTTCGTGCCAATTCCCCCGGGAGGGGCGCGCCAACTCGCGGCGCACTCGAAACACGCTGCACTTTTCCTCGGTCCCATGCGATTACGCACTTGCCGCCATGATGGATGACGTCTTGAAACTTGGCCCGCGGATCCACGCGATACCCGTCGTGCATGGCAGCGGCGACTTCGCCTGGGAGTTGCGGCGATTGATGTTGTCGGTCCGGCACGACTGCCTGGCGGTACCACTCCCCCCCAGTTTTCAGGCGGCGGTGGAGCGGGGCGTTGCGCAATTGCCACGGTTGAGCGTGGCCTACGCGCGCGAATCGGATTGGTCGGCGAAATCGCGGCGGCGAGGTGCCAGCCCCTCGCTCAACTACGTCCCGATCGACCCTTGCCAGCCGGTGATCGCGGCGATTCGTCTGGCGCAGGAAGAGCGAATTCCAATACGCTTTATCGGCCAGGAGAGCCCCAGATTTCGGCCCATCGAGCGAGGTTACCCCGATCCGTATGCACTCAAGTCAGTGACTTTGGCACAATTCGCTGCTGCGATGCTACCGGTGCTCGAGCGGCCGCGCAGCCCGCGCCATCTGCAACGGATCGCCCACATGGCCTTCCAACTCAAGCACCTGTGCGTCGACTTCCGCCAGATCTTTTTTCCTTGCTCGATGTCCGATTGGGTCTGGTTGCGTGAGGCCTTCTGGCAATCCACTGCGCCCAGCGTGAGCGAGGAACCTGGCGGCGATGTGGAATGGGCAGACGTACATCCGGATACGGCCTATTTCATGCTCGGCGAGTTGCCCTTCATCACTGGACGGTACGAATTGGCGCGACAGACGCTGGAGTCCGATGCCAATCTTTCGATCGACGGAGTCAAGGAACTGTTGCTGGAAGCTCGCACTGCGTATCGAACGGAAATGGGGGAACGCGGACGGACCATCACACCCAAACTTCTGAAAATCTGCCTCCAATACGTGCGCAACCTGTCTTTGCTGGCGCGGACGATGACGCCGCAATTGGTCGATATCATCACGGCCGCGAAGCAAGTCGCCGGGGACAGCTACGCGTTGCACGTCTTGGAAACAGCCAAACGTTACCCCTTCGCTGCAGGGCAGGGAGCATCCCAAGTCAAATTCGGCATCGACCACGTGCAGCTCGCAAGTGGGGATGGTCTGCGGGCGTACTGCCGTTTGCCCGGGCCGCCCAAGGTCTGGCGATCGATTCGGTTGGCCCCTCGGCCGGACGCCAGCCAGCGAGAGAAATGGGGACTAGCTTGGAACCCCCATGCGCAGTGCAGCTGGCCGCCCGAAGATCGGGTAATCGAGAATTTCCGGTCTGCCGTTTTCGATCGCTCGCGGCAACTGCTGGGGCAAGACCTTGCCAAGACCGAAAAATTCACTTCGAGTGTCAAGGACGGGATCGACATACGCGATACGTTGCGGCATTGGTATGAAGGCTCGATCTACGTCAAGGTTCTCCCCCCCAACCGCGGACGCTTGGACTCTGCGGTCATGCTGTTCGACTCGCCCGCGGATCCCCGGGAATACCACTGGCGATCGACCTGGTATGCCGAGCACGTCGAAGAATCGACGCTGGCGTTCTTCGCGACCGACTTCAGAGAACAGCCGGTGGGACCCGGGATTTGTCTCGCCAGTTACGGCGGGGTGATGTTTCTGTTTCCCCCCAAGCCAATTCGCGACGTCTGGACCGACCCACGCTTCGATTTCGCGGAAACGTTGGAGGAACGCTTGATCGCCGCCGCCTGTTTTCATAGTGCCGAGCGGCATGTCGCGCTGTTGTCGGCGCGTCCCCCCGGGAACGCCTGGCGGACAATCGCCAAATACTTTCGGCGGCGGCTAATCCATATTCCGCTGGGGCAATTCAGCGAGCAAACGATTCAGCAGTTGCGCCAGGTCCATGTCCTGAACGGAAAGAAGGTCCGGAGCTACGCCGCCCGATTTATTCGCAAGATTTAGCGATGCCAGGGGAGGATTGGGGGATCTCGACCGACGCGTTGGAGACAGCGTTGGCTGGAGTCTCGATGGGGCGTTCAGATTGAACGGCCGGACGGCCGACGCGACCGGGTGGAGTTGCTGCGCGAGTTGATTCGAAGGATGGCCGCCGACGAAGAATTGGCCGAGGTGGAAAAACGACTCTGCGCGACGGCCTGGGCCAAGATGAATTTCACGACGTGGGAGTTCGAGGAAATTCTCGAGTCGGTCCTCAACGGCTAGGAGGATGGCTCCAGCGCTTCCAAGTCGGCTCGCCGCGATCGAATCCGCTGCGAGAAGTCCGGGGCATCGAAGAATTCTTCAGCTAAGTCGTTGACGTAGGCGGCTGCTTTAAGCTTTTCAAACGGAATCGCCTGATCCAGCAGCCCCAGTTGGTAAGCGTAGCGGTCGGAATGGCCCGATAAGAGCACCGGCCACGCCAGTGGTATCCGCCGCGGGAACACACGATTGATATGCCGCACCAGGTTGGTGGTGCAATTGTTCCGCAGCGTGTCGTAGAACTCCGGTTGCTCGTATAACTCATTGACCCGCCGCATCATATCCACGAACAACTGTTGTGAGGCCTCGGGCGTGGCCGTGGATGGATAGACATAGACTTCTGCGTCGCGATAACGAGTTCGCAGGCGGATGATATCGCGCTCGTCGGCGACGACGTATGTGATCTCAAATTGGTTGCTGACGCCCAACGAGGTGGAATAGTGCTCCCCCTTTTCCATCCGAACTTCGACAGAGACTCCTAGATAGCTGCCGTCGTTCAAGCCAAAGCTCAGCATCGTGTGCGCGATCGTCTCCATGCCTTGGAAAGGGACCGTGATGAAGTCGACCGACTGGATGTCGCTGAGTTGGAAACTGCGATCGTAGTACTTCACCAGGTAGTCGTTTTCCGTCAGATACTGAAAATTGCGAACGTCGTGCACGGTGACCTGTTCCCCGTCAAACTCTGCGTGGGGCAGGATGCGAAACATCGGTTGCCAGTCGCGGTGATTGGAGGGAACGATTCGGTCGGGGAGTGCCGCCGTAGGAACGCTTCGGCAGCCGGTTGCCAAAACGGCACTTGCCAGCGCAGCGAGGGCCAGCGCAGCGCCAGCCAGCGCGGCCCCGGT
>JBGSLW010000155.1:0-7841 GCA_041740495.1 Pirellulaceae bacterium | reverse complement strand
GGTGTACAAATGTTCACTACTCGGGTCGAGCTCTTTCCGCGCCAGCCGAGCGTCCCCCTCAACGCGCGATCGTTCCGCGGCGATCATCCCAACGAGACCATCACGGTGATCTCGGGCGGGGTCCGCGTCGTCATCGACAGTCAAGAGTTGGCGGCGATGCCCGAATTGGCCGGCGAGTCGTCGCGGCTGGTGAACATCCTGGCCGACAGCGCGATTTGGTGGCGGACCGCCGCCGACCCCGCGACGGGCGGCGTGGAACGCAATGAAATCTATCTGGAAGGGGACGTGATCTTCAATATGGGTCGGCGCACCGTCTACGCCGATCGGATGTACTACGACGCCACCTTCAACCGGGGGACGATCCTGGATGCCGAGTTCCTCACGCCGTTGCCTTCGTACCAAGGCCTGGTGCGGCTGAAGGCCGACGTTCTGCAACAACTCGACGAAAATAGCTTTCAAGCGCACGGTGCGGCGTTGACCGGCAGTCGAATCGGGGTTCCTCGTTACTGGCTACAGAGCGACCAGATCAACTTGGACGGCGTGCAAAACTACGCCGTCGACGAGGAAACAGGGGCGATGTCGGTCGACCCCTACACCGGGGAGCCGATCCTGGAGTCACGGTACTTTGTCGAGAGCCAGGGGAATCGCGTATACGTCGGCAACGTCCCGCTCTTCTATTGGCCGAGGATTCGGACCAGTCTGGACGAGCCGAATTTCTACTTGCGTTCGGTTTCGTTTGGAAACGACAGGATTTTCGGGGCCCAAGTCCGCACGCGTTGGGATTTGCACCAGTTGTTCGGGATCCGCCGCAAACCGCCCAACACCAGTTGGCTGGGTGACGTCGATTATCTGTCCGACCGCGGACTCGGGCTGGGCTCCGAGTACACCTATCGCTGGTCCTCCTTTCTGGGGATCCCGGGCAATGTCGAAGGGGTCTACCGCAGCTGGTTCATTCAAGACAGCGGGGTCGACAATCTGGGTCGAGATCGCCGCACCGACGCGCCGGAGAGCGAGAATCGGGGGATGTGGTTCTTGAACCATCGCCACCAGTTCACTCGCGATTTCGAATTGAAGGCAGAACTGGGGTATGTCCGCACCCGAAATTTCCTGGAGCAATATTTTCAGCAGGAGTGGGACTGGAACAAGGACTACACCACCGGGTTTCTGTTCGAGCGTCGGTTTGGCAATCAGGCCTTGGACTTGTGGAGCGAGGTCCGCGTCAACGACTTCTTCACACAGACCAATTGGCTGCCGCGGTTGGACCATTTCATCCTAGGGCAGCCGATCGGCAATAGCGGATTGGTCTACCACAGTCACAGCCACGTGGGCTATGCGAACTTCGAGCCGCTGGAACCCCCCGAGTCCCCGGAAGACCTGGCCAAGTTCACTCCGCTGGCTTGGGAAGTCGCCGAGGCCAATGGTGTCCGCGCGGGGACTCGACAACAGATCGAGTACCCGTTTCAACTGGGGCCGCTCCGCCTGGTGCCCTATCTCTTGGGCGATGCGACGTATTGGGAAGAGGACTTGGACAACAACGACCTGCTCCGCACGTATGGGCAGGCGGGGATCCGGACCAGCTTGCCGTTTTGGCGAGTCGACCCGACGGTGCACAGCACGTTGTTCAACGTGAATGGATTGGCCCACAAGGTGACGTGGGAAAACGAAGTAGCGTACGCCGGCGCGAGCGACAATTTTGATCGCCTGCCGTTGTACGATACGCTGGACGACGACGCGCAAGAGTTTTTCCGCCGCCGGATGATCTTCGATACGTTCGGCCTGACCTTTGGGGACTTTGTCCCGACGGAATTCGACGAGCGGCAGTTTGCTCGCCGCTACGGAATGCAAAGCTATGTCACTTCCCCGTCGGCGGAGATCGCGGATGACCTGTTGTTCGTCCGCACGGGATTCCACAATCGCTGGCAGACCAAACGCGGCTTGCCGGGGCGCGAATCGATCATCGACTGGATCACGTTCGATGTCGACGCCACCCTGTTCCCCAACGCCGATCGAGACAATTTCGGTGAATCGGTCGGACTGGTGAATTACGATTTCCGCTGGTTCTTGGGGGATCGCGTCAGCCTGTTGAGCGACGGTTTTTTCGATTTCTTTTCGCAGGGATTGAAAACCGCCAGCGTCGGCGCCCAGTGGCATCGGCCGCTCACGGGCGATCTGTATTTGGGGCTGCGCACCATCGAAGGACCCTTGAGCAGCAACGTGGTGACCGGCCGCTGGACCTATCGCATGAGCGACAAATGGGGGCTGCGAGCCAACAGTACGTACGACTTCGGCTCGACCGGGAACATCGGCCAACAAGTCGCGGCGGTGTATATCGGGGAGTCCTTCATGTGGCAGTTGGGGGTGAATTACGATGTCAGCCGAGACAACGTCGGACTGGTTTTCGGCTTGGAGCCGCGAATCCTGACTCGCCCTCAGATCTTCCGTCCCGGCTTCGCCGCGCTGCCACCACCCAGCTCCGGCTACGTCGAATAAGCCCCTTTCGCTTTCCACAGTCTCCTTTCGCTCCGCGAAAGTCGCCTTCCACTGCGGGAACAAACGAACCCGCAAACGCCCACGCGTCCTCCAACGAAGAGACGCCTCGCGCCGAGCCGCCGAGATGTTGGCGTGCACCGCCGTCGGTAGCCAAAAACGCAACGATCCGCTCGGCAAGCAAGCGGCATTTGTCCGAGCTAGGCACGATCATAGGTATCTACACAACTTTTTCTGGCTCCCTTCTCCCCCGGCTTTGCGAGGGAGAAGGGTTGGGGTTGAGGGGACCTGCGTTGTCGACTGTCGACACCCTCTCTTTTCTTCGATATGTTGACGAATGGTTGAGCGATTTGGCATCGCGATCGGTGGGCGCAACTCTTGCGATCGATTTCCGGGATCGGACAGGCTTGAAGCCTGCCGCGCAACACGAAGGAGAACACTATGAAGCACTCGACGATTGCCGCGGTGATTTGCCTGTCCTTTTTTCTCGAGCCAGGAAGGACTCAAGTTCAGGCTCGACCCGGAGAAGTTGCACCCCGCAATGAGTAAGTGGATGGCAGCGATCGAGCGCGTTCCACAACACGCGGAAACTCCAGCGAAGTTTCAATTGGCAATCGCCAATCGTTTGTGGGGGCAAACGGGTTACGATTTCCTGCCGGAGTTCCTTTCCACGACCGAACAGCACTATGGGGCTGGCTTGATGGAAGTCGACTTCATCAGCGCCCCAGACGCAGCTGCCGCTACGATCAATTCTTGGGTCGATGAGAAAACGGCACATAAAATTGTGGATTTAATTCCGATGGGAGTAATCACCGAGGATACCCGACTTGTGCTGACCAATGCGATCTACTTCAAGGCCGCCTGGCTCCACCCGTTTTCGCCACAACAAACCGTAGACGGCGAATTTTAGCGGAATGACGACGCGCGATCGGCTGTTTATCAGTCACGTTGTGCACAAGGCTTTCGTCGATGTCAACGAGGCCGGGACCGAAGCTGCGGCCGCGACTGCAGTATTGATGGAACGGCTGTCGAATCCGCGACCGGCGACCTTCCGCGCGGATCATCCGTTCATATACATGATACGCGACAACCGAACCGGCAGCATTCTGTTCATGGGGCGGGTGGTGGATCCAGCGTAATGCACTATCTGTTGTTTTACGAAGTTGGTGCGGATTTCGTGGCCCGGCGGCAGCAGTTCCGCGCGCTGCATTTGGAACACGCGCGGCGATCAGTCGCGCGGGGTGACTTGATACTGGGGGGCGCGGTCGGCGACCCCGTCGATGGTGCCTTGCTGTTGTTCCAGGCCGAAGATGCAGAGGTGGCCGCCGAATTCGCCCGCGTCGATCCGTACGTTGTTCAAGGTCTGGTGACGCGGTGGTGGGTTCAACCGTGGTCCACCGTCGTGGGTGCCGACGCTGTCATCCGTATCGAATAGCCCGGACATTGCGGGTCGAATCGTGTCTCTACTCACTCCGCGAATGTCGGAGGAGCAAGTCCTTTCGCGGACCGGAAGGCGATAAACTGCAACTGCGTTCGGTCTGCCAGCCTTTCGATTCGGTCGTTGGCCGGTTAAGGTAGTAGGAGTGTTCAAGTAACGAACGAAGATTCGCGATGTCGATCGCGCGAGATTTGGGAGTTGGCAATGAATCGGACAGCGGTTTGGACGTGGCTGGTGCTGTGGACAGTGAGTGGGGCTGCGGCGGAGGCCAGGCAGGAGAACAATCAGCCCCCTGCCGGTTTTACTGCCCTCTTCAACGGGAAGGACTTGAGCGGCTGGCGGGGAATGGAAACGATCGACCCGCGAGCGTACCGAGACCTGGAGGAGACGGCCCGCCAGGCGCGCGATGCCGCCAACGATGCCGACATGCGGCAGCATTGGCGGGCGGAAAACGGCGAGATCGTCAACGATGGTCACGGCGTCTTTTTGTCGACCGACGCCGATTTCCGCGACTACGAGTTGTGGATCGACTACAAGACAGTCCCCCAAGCGGACAGCGGCATCTACTTGAAGGGAACGCCGCAAGTACAGATCTGGGATTCGACCAAAGAGGGGGGCAAATGGGAAATCGGCGCCGACAAGGGTTCGGGAGGCCTGTGGAACAACACGCCTGGGACCCCAGGTCGCGATCCACTGGTTTTGGCCGACAAGCCGTTCGGCGAGTGGAACCGGTTTCACATTATCCAAGTCGGCGATCGGACTAGTATTTGGCTCAACGGCCAAATGGTCGTCGACCGAGCCAGTTTGGAAAATTACTGGGACAAGAATAATCCTGAGTTCAAAGACGCACCACGCCCGATCGTCGCGGCTGGACCGATTCAACTGCAGACGCACGGGGGGGAGATCCGCTGGAGAAACATTTTCGTTCGCGAGGTACCAGCGGAGGAGGCCAATCGTTGGCTGGCGGCCGCGGACGATCGGTTTGAGCCGCTCTTGGCGGAGAATGATTTCGCCGGCTGGGCCGGGCCGACCGAGAATTACGAGATCGCAGGCGGCGTGGTGAAGTGCAAGCCAGGGCATGGAGGTACGATCTATACCGAACGTGAATTCGCCGATTTCGTCGTCCGTCTGGAGTTCAAACTCCCGCCTGCCGGAAACAACGGATTGGCCATTCGCTTTCCAGGGGAGGGTGACACCGCGTACCAAGGGATGTGCGAACTGCAAGTGCTGGATAATGAACACGAGTCCTATGCGAAGCTGGATCCCCGCCAATATCACGGCTCGGCTTATGGAATGGTCGCGGCCCATCGCGGTTACCTGCGTCCCACCGGTGAATGGAACTACCAGGAAGTGACGGTGCGGGGGAGCAAGATTCGCGTCGAGCTGAATGGGACGACGATTCTGGACGCGGATCTGGCGGGAGTGACCGAGTACATGGCGGACTCCCCGCATCCGGGCAAAGAGCGGCCGCGCGGTCACTTCGGGTTCGCAGGGCACGGGGATCCGGTCGAATTCCGCAATGTCCGCATCCTGGAACTGAAATAGCCTGAATCGCGGCAATGTGGCGCGTTTATTTTGCTCGGCTGTTGCTGCTGGTGGCCGTCTTGGTCGGACTGGTGCTGTTGGTCGGGACGCTCCTCCCCCGGTCGTTTCACGTCGAGCAATCGATTTCGATCGAGGCTCCGCGAGCCGATGTCTATTCGCAAATTGCCAATCTGCAGCAATGGTTGCAATGGTCTCCCTGGAGCCAGGTCGACGCGGAGATTCATCGTCCGGCGGGAGAGGACGCCGCGGGGCGAGCCGCGATCTGGTGGCGGGATCCGCGCGGTGACGGCAAGTTGTGGCTCGACGGTTTGGAGCCCGACACCGCCGTGTCGTACCGGTTGACGGCGGGTCCGTTTCCCGAAGGGCACGGACGCATTGAACTCCGGGGGGACTCGCCGACCGAAGTCCGTTGGACGCTGACCGGGCGATTGCCAGCGGGTCCCTTCTACGGCTATTTCCGGTTGTTCTTTCATGCGGAAATGCGGCAGCAGTTCGCCCGAAGCCTGGAGCGGCTGGAGCAGCTTTGCGAACAGCCTGCTCCGGCAAATAACTGAGAGCCTATTCGGCGAAGTGAAAATACGACAACGGCAGCCCTGCTTCCGCGGCCGAGCAGTCCGTCGAATTGAACCTGCACTGCGATTGAGCGAAGTAGTGTGAGCGAAGTCGTGTATTCTCAGTTGAATTCACCCTCCCACGGCCAGTGAACTGGTCAATGTGCCCGTGGGAGGGTCGCCGCACGATGCGGCGGGGAGGGCAAGTGGGCGCTTCATCGCGTCGGTCGACTGCGCCCCCTCTCCGCCCGCATCCCTGCGTGCGACTCTCCCCCACAGACGGTGGAGAGTGAAGAAGAACTAGGAGTTCTCGCACCAAACGACAGCTCGGTTTCTACCAACGGTGTTCAGATAGCCGTTCCAGACGACATCACCCTCCCACGGCCAGTGAGTTTGTCATTGTGCCAGCCGCGAATGTAACGAATGCGCAGAGACTATCGACTAGGAGGGCTGCCGCGGATCGCGAAAAGTTTGCCGCCTGGGTTGTCGATACCGGATTCCAGCGCGTCGTGGAAACGCCGCGCCAGGAATTGCAAGCGCTAATGGATTGGCCGTTCATTTCGGTGAGGAGGGCGATCCATGATTTCGCGAGCGGGTCCGGTCTGTTTGGTGGTCGACGCCGATTCTGAATCGCTGGCGGCGACGATGGGAATGTTGCGTGCGGGGGAGTTGACGGTGTTCGGCGCCCGCTCGGCGGTGGACGCGGTCGAATACGGTCGATCGATCGACTTCGATGTCATCCTGAGCGAACTGGATGTGGCGGGTGTTCCCGGGGGCGATATCGTCGAGGAAGTGCGGTGCATCCCTTGGCAGGCCGAAGTCCCCGTCCTCTACTGTAGCGGCTTTCAGCGGCCCGAGATCATCTGTCGGCGGGCGATCGACGAGCTGGTGTATCAGCTGCGAAAGCCGATCGATCCGCGCCTGTTGCTGGAGCTGGCCGAACAATGCCGGCAATGGAAACAGAGTCGCTCCCGGGTGATTGTGGAACCGAATCGAGCCGCACCGCGTCGCGCGGAAACGCCCCTCACGGTGGCGGCACCGCACCTGGGAGCGTTTCGCCAAGTCGTGGCAGAGATGGTTACCGTTCGAGGTGTTCCCGACTCCCGGCTTGTCGAATCGTCCTGGGCGTTTTAGGATCGCTGGACCTTCATTCGTCGTCGAGCCTGGTCCAAAACCACTCGGGCCGCTCACCCTGACCTCGCCGCCGCAGCGAGGGGGGGTTAATAAGATAGACCCTTCGTTATCGTCCCAACCGCGAATTCGGTGCATACCGCAGCAAGGTGGAGTCCATGATTGTAGGAGTCGTTCGCGAAACACAGCCCGACGAGCTGCGGGTGGCCGGCACTCCCGCAGCGGTCGGCAAGCTTCGCAAGCTGGGGTATGACGTGCAGGTCGAGGCGGGATGTGGTCAGAAAGCGCACTTTGCCGATGCCGCTTATGCGGAGGCAGGCGCGAAGTTGGTGGATTCTGCACAAGCCATTTGGTCGACCAGCGATGTGGTCTTGAAGATCGCGCCCCCGTCGACGTTTGAATTGAACCAGCTGAAGCAGGGAGGGACGCTGGTGAGCCAGTTGTTCCCCGGTCGGAATGGTGAACTGCTGGACGTTCTGCGGGATCGCCACGCCAATGCGTTCGCCATCGAGTGCATCCCGCGGATCTCTCGAGCTCAAAAAATGGACGTGTTGAGTTCGATGGCCAATATTGCTGGTTATCGAGCGGTGTTGGAAGCGGCCAACGCCTATGGAGGCTTCTTTACCGGCCAAATCACCGCCGCCGGCAAAGTGCCGCCCGCGAAGGTGTTGGTGATCGGCGCCGGCGTC
>JBGSLW010000154.1:0-14554 GCA_041740495.1 Pirellulaceae bacterium | reverse complement strand
GGGCGATGCGTTCGCGGGCGGTGCCCTCTTCGGACTCGCCCGCGGCTGGCCCCCTCCGGTCGCCGCTCGCTGGGGGAATTACATCGCGTCACGCGTCGTGGCAACCAACGGCCCCAGGCTCAGCGGCTCGCTGGTCGATGTTCTGCCGGAGATTATTTCCGACTGCTGAGATCACCCTTCCAGCGAACGATCACGCAAACAGCTTATACCTGCTCTACCAGCTTTAGGATTCTGGAAATCGGCGGCCGATCGTGCGGGCCCGTGCTGACAAAGTGCAAGCGTACGATCCCGGCGGGGTCAATCAACACGTCCCCCCCCAATTGGTTCCAATCTTCCCCCGGCTTCCCGGGCAGCACGCCGCGCGCGGCCAATCCCAGGTATTTCACGATCGACGACGGGCGGTACAGCTGCCACCACGTCGCGCGCAACATCCCATACGCCTGATAGAGCGACCGCTCCGCATCCACCAAGAGCGGCCAGCTCAAATGGGTTTGTTGGACATACGCCCTGGCCAAAAAGTTGGCGTCGAACGTCACCAGCTTGACCCGAACATCGTGCGACTCCAACTCTTGTTCAACGCGTCGCAACTGCGACACATGCGCTCGGCAAGTCGGTCACCCCAGATGTCGGTGAAATACCAACAACAACCAGTGACCGCGATCGTCCTCCATCCGATGGACATGGCCTGCCGCATCCGGAAGTTCGTAGGCAACCGCAGGCTTTCCCTCAAGTGATCCCATGACGCGCGTTTCTCCAAAATGTAGCGACGATTTTATTTCAATGCCTGGCGGTTCAACCATTCGTCGCTAGCCGTACATCGCTAGCTTGGCAAATCGAACCCGCGAGCCACCCGCTCGGTCGCTCAGCCACCTTAAGAGCCTATCCCATTACGCTTTCCCCCGCTTCGGGGGAAAGGGCAAAGTGAGGGGGTCGGCCGGTTTGGGGATTGGCTCTGAATCGGGCGAATTTGTCGAGTTTCGACGATTTTCGCAACCGTCATGACTCGTTTTGGCAAAGGTGGCTATTGAATTTAGCGCCGAGCGATAGCCCCCAGTGACTTTCGCGACGATTGCCCTGAACTCCTGGAAATCCATCTTGGATCGAGCCTGCCGTATTTGCTACTGTCCGCCAACTCGCCGCGAACCGCTGCGACATGCCAAGCCGATTCGCGTGGCCTCGAATTCCTGTTTCCGGAGAGAACCAAACATGGAACGCCGACTGGTGTGGTGCTGCACCCTGCTGACTTGGACCGTGTTGAGCGGACTCACGGCCGCCCACGGCCAACTGAATCTATTCAAACGGCGGGTCGAAGCCAACGAAGGGACCTCCTACTGGATCAAGGAAAGTGATGGACCCTGGTTGATCATGTGCGCCTCCTTCAGCGGCGACAATGGCCTGCACCAGGCTGGCAAACTGGTCATGGAATTGCGAAAAAAACACAACCTCAAAGCGGTGATGTACAAGAAGAAATTCGACCGGCCCGAAACCGTGTACGGCATGGGCTGGGATGTCTACGTCAACGAATTCGGTCAACCGGGAATAGGCCGCCCCGAAATGAAGTTCGCCAAAGAAGAGGATCCGACCGAAATCGCCGTGCTCGTCGGAGATTTTCCCTCGTTGGACGATCGCCAGGCCGAGTCGACGCTCGAGAAAATCAAACAGATGAAACCCGAGTGCCTGATGCTCAAGGAAACCGACGAGACCAGCCAGTCCATGGGCCGGTTGCGGGAGCTTCAACGGCAAGTCAACAGCAACCCCGACGTCAAATCCAAGGGTCCCATGCGACATGCCTTCGTGATGGCCAACCCGCTCCTCCCCCCGGATTACTTCAACCAGAACACGATCGACCGTTTGGTGATCGACCTCAATCGCGGGGTGAAATACAGCTTGCTGGATTGCCCCCACCCGTTCAGCGTTCGCGTGGCGACCTTTCGCGGTGAAACGACGTTTCGAATTTCCGAGATTGAAGATAGGAAGCGCGAAGAGGCTCAACTGCTAAGACTGCGAAAGGAAATCACCAAAAGCAAACTGGCCGAAGCGACCGAAAAGGCCCACCGCCTCACGACCGAACTGCGCAAATTGGGGGTCGAGGCCTACGAATTCCACGACCGCTACGAAAGCTACGTCTGCGTCGGCAGTTTCGATTGGGTCCTCCGCAAAGACGATAACAAACAAGACCAATGGAATGAGAAGGTGGTCCAAGTCATCAACGACTATCGAGCCACCATCGAGAGCTTCCCCAATATGCCGAATGCGGTTCGCCCCAAAACGCTCCCCAGCCTGTCGGGCACCGGGATTGCATTCGACGCGCAACCGCTCCCGGTCCAAGTCCCGCGAGCCGGAATCGGTCGGTAGGTCCGCTGATTCAGGCGCCGGGATCGATCCCGGTCATGAGTGTGGCGGGCAGATCCAAGGACTCCGCCTGCAGCGAGGCGATCGGATAGGCGCAATAGTCCGCAGCAAAATATCCGCTCGGTCGGTAATTGCCGCTCAAGCCGCACCCGCCGAACGGCAGCTTGCCGCTCGCGCCGGTCGTCTGCCGATTCCAGTTGACCACGCCGGCTCGGATCCGCGCCACAAAATACTCGAAGGCGTCCGCCTCATCGGAAAGCAACCCCGCGGCCAGGCCGTACGAGGTGGCATTGGCCGTTGCGATCGCCGCATCGATGTCCGCCGCGCGATACAGCTGTAACAGCGGACCAAAATGTTCCTGGTCGGTCGGCCGTTGGACGTCCGTCATGTCGATGAGTCCTGGCGACAGCAACGCGCGGCAATTTCGCAAGGGTTGCATCGAAACCAGCGGCCGCCCCCCCACCGCCGCCATTTCCGCCTGGGCCGCCAACAGTCGATCTCCCTGCTCCGCGGATATCACTGGCCCCATAAACGGCTCCGGCGAATCGGTGTGAAACCCGACGCGAAGTCGTCCCATCCATCCAATCAGCTGCTCGATAAATCGATCCGTCCGTTCGTCTGCCACGACGATCAACCGCCGTGCGCAGGTGCATCGCTGTCCCGCCGTCAGAAACGCCGACAGCACCGTATGGTACGCCGCGGCGGCAGGGTTCCCCGTGCGATACACCACCAGGGGATTGTTCCCACCCATTTCCAGAGCCAGAATTTTTTGCGGCCACTCTCCGAATTGGCGATGGAGGGCTCGACCTGCGGCGCTGCTGCCGGTGAAAAACAACCCGTCCAGCTCTGGATCCTGCGACAACGCCTGGCCTGTCGATCGCCCCCCCTGCACCAGATTCACAACACCCGCCGGCAGCCCCGAATCGTGCCAGGCGTTCACCAGCCAAGCACCCACCGCCGGGGCAACCTCGCTCGGTTTAAACACCACGGTGTTGCCCGCCAACAACGCCGGCACGATATGCCCGTTCGGCAAGTGAGCAGGAAAATTGAACGGGCCCAACACCGCCGCGACTCCAACGGGCATGTACCGAGTCACCGCGGTCTGGTCGCCCAGCGGAATACGCGTGGTGTCGCGCCGCTCCCGAAGTGCCTCGATCGCCAACTCGACTTTGCCGACCACCGCTGCAACTTCGGTCTTCGACTCCCAGAACGGTTTGCCGACTTCACGACTGATCACCAGCGCCAATTCATCCCCACCTTGTTTCACCAAGGCGCCAAAACGGCGAACCGCCTCGATCCGCTGCTCCAGCGGCGACAAGCTCCAGGCGGGGAACGCCCGCCGCGCGGCCAACGTGGCCTCGCGAACGTCGTCGCCCTCGGCTGCTCGACCATGCCACACAACCGATTCGTCGGCAGGATTCGTCGACTGAAACGTCGGGCCGCTGGCCGCAACCCACTCCCCGTTGATATACAAGCTGGCGTCGTTGTTCATGGTCCTCTCATGCGTACGGTTTGATGCGGCTGGACCGCACGCGATCTCCCGACTTGACCTCCAACCGCAGCGCGGTGACTTCGTCGAGCGTAGCGTTCCCACCATCCCAATGGATTCGCCCCAAACAGACTCGGAAATCCAGCAGCCCGTTGGACACCAACTGCTCGGAGGCCGCCAGGTGCGGGACAATCTGATGGACCACTCCCGCTTGGCTCTCGCGAACCGTTCGAATCGCGGCAGTCGCACAGATCACGGTCGCCCCACCATCAAAAATGTCGACCATCCCCGAGTATTGAAAACCCTCTTTCAGCAACATCGCCAACGCCGGTTCGGTGTGCTGGTGGACTTTGCCGATCGCCTGCTGGGCTTCGTACGGCAACAGCGGAATGTAAATCGGATGTTCGGGCATCAAGTCGGCGATGATCGACTTCGATTCGTTGGTCAGCGTCTCGGCTTTGGGAAATTCGACTTGAAAAAAATGCGCTCCGATGGCGTCCCACACCGGCGAGTGCCCATCGGCGTTCACAATCCCCCGCATCTCCGCGATGGTGTTCCGGTCGAATCGCTGGGGGAATTCGGCCATGAACAGAAACCGCGACATCGACAGTAACCGGCCTCGGCCCGCTCCCCATTGTTCCGGGGCCAGAAACAAACTGCCGATTTCCGTCGGGCCGTTGTGCTCCTTCTTCAGGTGCAAGACGTCGATCTCTTTTCGAATCCCAAGTTGTTTCGACTCGTGGACCGACTTCTTGATCTCGTAAGAATAAAACGGCTCGTATCCGCCGACTTTGCTGTAGATGGCGCTCGTGCCCATGATCGCGCCATCGCTCAAGTCCTCCAGCACAAAGACATAGGGCTCCCCCCCCGGTTTGTTCGTCTTTCGTTCCGCAAACGACCGCAAACTCGATCGGATCCGCTCCTCCAATAAGTCTCGGGAAACCTGGAGCGTCGTCAGACCATATTCCGCCTGCCCTATCAAATGAAAGAGCTGCTCGAAGTCCTCTGCGCGGACAGGACGAACGACGTGCATACGACTTTAGCCCCGGCAAAGCCCGAGTGCCACTTCGCGGACGACCCCGCACGCCAAATCGATATGCTCCATCTCGGTGCAACCCAGCGGCGCCAGAAAGCGAACGCGCGCCGGATTGGCGCCCGCTGTAAACGACATGACCCCCGCCGCGTAGAGCCGGTTCACGAACTCTTTGGCCGTATCCAGCCGACCATCCCCCGGCGTAAACGCAATCATCCCGCCCACGCCAAACGGCCCGCGGAGGTAGCCCTTGGTCTCGTCCGCAATCTCGCGGAATTGTTGCACAAACCGCTCGAATATCTGCTGATTGCGCCCCGCCGCGCCAAAATGCCCCCCCTCGACCAGCCCTCGCAAAATCGTTTGGCCAGCCAGCAACGCAAAACTGCTGGAGGTAAACGTCTGACTGATCAAACCAGCCTGGGGCCGGTACTCCGCGCCATACAAAGTCGCGCAAGCCTGAGTGATCTTCCCAATCGTGACGATGTCGACCAGGTCATCCAAGCCAAAATGCTGGAAGGCAAACGGACGCGTCGTCCGACCAAACGACTGCACCTCGTCGACGATGTTCGCGATGTGATGCTCGCGCGCGAGTTGCATCAATGCCCGGAAAAAGCTGGGGCTGCCGACGTAATAGCCACCCTCCCCTTGCACCAGTTCCAACCAGAGACAGGCATGCAACTTGGGAAACCGCGCCAAGTGGTGCTTCATTGCCTTGACCGCCGCGTGCGTGCTGCCCCCAGGATCTTGCTCGTCGTAAAACGGCAACAAGTCGACGTCCAACACGCTGGGGATGCCGACGCGATACGAGGCCTTGTCCGTGACCGCTGCCAACGCCAACGATCGACCGGCAAAACAATGCTCGAACGCCAAGACCCGCGACGCCGGCGCGTTCTTTTGAAAGGCGATCTTGAGCGCATTCTCGTTGGCCATCGCCCCACTGGACGACACAAAACAATGCTGCAACGCCGCGCCGCTCTCGCCGGCCAGCGAGACCAGGTAGCGGACAAAGTCGTGAGTCTCACTCCCCTGTTGCAAGTTCCCCTGCATCACCGTATCGCCGATCGCGGCGTCGATCCCCGTTTCCACCAACCGGAGATCGCTGTGCCCAAAACCATGCACGCCGATCCCGGTGATGAAATCGAGCTTCACGCTTCCATCCGCCAACTCGACAAACGGGCCGTTCCCCAATCCGCTCGATAAGTACGGAAAGTACAGGTTCCCCCCTCGCAATTGTCCAAAGGATTCCAGCGTTGCCCGATAGCGCGCCTCGCGGGCCGGATCCGCCGGCCGAATCTCGCAGACGCCCGCCGCGTGCTCGCGCACCGCGGCCACCAGCAACTTCTTGGCTTCGGCAACCCGCGGATCGGCCGCCAACTTCTCAGCAAACAAAGGGATTAATTCCGTCGCAGCTTCCACCGCCCTAGTCTCCCCATCCCGTGAACACATTCCACCGTCTGACCCGCGCGGGCCACCCCCCAGAATTCGTATAGATTAGCCGATTCGACCCGCACTAAGCAAACCGCCTCACAGCGCAACTACTCCGTCGGCGCCGAAAGCCCCCCCTCGGAAGCGTGCGGCCGCAGCGGTTCCATCGGCCCGGTTTCCACTACAGGACCAGGCTGCGGCCCCGCCAGGCTCAACTGGCGATTATAGGTGTTCACCGCGATGTGCAAGCCCACCAACCGCGCAATCAAGACGGCCAAGTACATCTGCCCCAAAACCGCTTGGATCGCGCTCAGCGTCCGAGCCGACGCCGTGATCGGCGCGATGTCCCCAAAACCAACCGTCGATTGAGTCACAAAGCTGTAGTACAGCAGGAGACTCGATCGCTGGTACCAATCGATCGGCTGCCCTTGCGAGTCTCGTTTCAAAACGTTCGCGAACTGAAACGAATGGAAATCGATCCGATCCAATCCGGAATACAACATTCCACCGATCAGGCCCATCAGCAAATACACACTGACCGCCCCGCACAAAATGTTGACCGTGATCCGTTCGCTGCGCATCACGTACCACAGAATCAACAATCCGATGATCGAAAGGAATACCGCCATCAGGAAATAACGCCCCCCATCGAATAGATCTCGACTCATGATCCGCTCGAATCCGGGAATCTCCGACGCCCAGAACAAGACGAACGCAGGCAGCCCCACGATCGTGGCAATCACTAAAGCAATTCGCGAACGACAGACGGCGAACAGCGATGCCAGCAACACGGCGTCGAAGAAGACGTGGTAATAGATCCGCGCGCCTTTCCACGACTCAAACACCGGATGGGCCAAAAGCAAAGCGACCAACGATACCAGCACCACGATCAACCGCTGATCGTGTAAGCGGCGAAGCAAATGGAAATTCACGCGCCAATCTCCCACCGATTCACGGCGCCATCTTCCGGATCCTGAAACTCGCCGCGGAGTGTGAACCCGCACTTGACCAGGGTTCGCTCGGACGCCAGGTTGCCCCCTTTGGTGTTGGCCCGCACGGTGCGAACCTCGGCACGCCCCAACGCGAACTCGACCAACGCGGCAGCCGCCTCGGTGGCGAATCCTTGGCCGCGAAAAGGCTCGTCGATCCCGTAGGCAATCTCGACCATGCCGTCGTCGTCCGGCGGACCCTTATATCCACAGCTCCCGACCTGGGTCCCCGCCTCATCACCATCTCGCAACCGAATTTGAAACAGACACGACCAAGGATCCGGGCCGCGCGCACTCCGGACGCGAGCCAGCCAGTCCGGCGAGATCTCGACTCGAACTTCAGACGGCAACGTCTCCACCCACGCCAGAACCTCGGCCGGCGTTTGCAAAGTCAGCTCCAGTCGGCTCGTCGTCAACACCATCGTCGCCTCGTACTTCCCATCATCGTCTCCTGCTTTACGGTGTCCAACTTTACCGTGTCCAACGTGGTGATCTTCCCTAGTTGCGAAGACCATCAGGTGGCGACCGCTGGTATTCTACGTGGTCTCCGTCGCCTCCTGTTCAAACTAGCCTTTGGTTGGCCTTGAGCCACCCGTCCTACGCGCCGCACGATCTCTTCCACTTATTGCGGACGCATTCGCGCCCAGCCTAGCACCGCGTCGACCGACTCCCAGCAACCGTTTCCCTAGAGAATCCGCTCTGAGGCAGCGGCGGGCTGCATGGCTGATCGTCCGTTGCAACCGGCTGTTATCCACCGCTCTCGGCCGACTCCTCAGAGAGCCAGGGATCATAGCTCAGCTCATGTACGTACCTGGATTCAGTTCGACGCTCCTCATGTGTGACGGCGTCCAGACGTTCCACGAGCTTCAGCCACTCTTCCTTATGGCCACGGGCAGCCAGAAAAGCTGCCGGTCGGCCCAGCGCGTGGTAGTCGTCCCGCACTCCAAAAAACGAAATGACGTGAACGAATAGGCCTGCGTCAAGCTCGATGCGAAAACCTTCGGTTGGATACGGATAGTGTTCCCGGGTCAGCAGTGCTGCCATCTCGGTCAATACAGAATCCGCGATGCTGAGTTGCCCTGAGCCCACCCGATAGGATCGAAGGTCAACTCCTGGATGCGTCAATGAGTTCATCTCGGAAGTCGTGCTCCACGCGCTTACCTGTTCCCACACCTCGTCCGAGGTCACTTCGTAGGGCACTTCTTGGAGCTGCTTGAATGCGTCCTTGAGGACAGTGACATCGTGCCGCAAAAAGCCCTGGACAATGGACTCCGGATCTTGGAATTCCAAGCGACTCCCGAACGTTACCAGGTAGTACTGTTGGTCGTCTACCCGGTGAATGAGCCAGTTGGCGTCAACGTGCAACTCCGTCGCCGCTTCCGACAGGCGGCGGCAGGCCGCAGACCACGCAGTCTCGTGTCCCTGCGGAACCATGAAATTGATCATCCGAACCACCGTGGGATCATCGGACTTCTCAGCTTCACGATGTGCCTCCACCGCACAGGAGGCGATCAACCCGGACGTCAGCAAGATGACGGTAGTCCTGAGAAGACTGGAGAAAAATCCCATGATTTCTACAAGTGTGGATAACGCACAGGATCATCGACTTATCGTCGAAAAGGATTCCGCCTCAAACGGCGCACCAACCGCGACTTCGATGCGTCCCCTGGTTCAAGTAGGCCGCTGGTCCCGCGCGTGGGAACGCCTCTATTCTAGCGGCGGAGAACCGCGACAAGCAAGGTTGCTGGTCGAGGTTTCTATTTTCTCTCAACCAGCAGACGCAACATGTCCAATGCCCTCGGTCGATCCAAGTTCTTCAGCGGGGAGTTCTGACCGGACCGAAAATTGGATTGAAGTCGTCGTGAGCTACGGTACGCCTCAACGTCTCCGACTTCTCCGGTGGCTCGGCGGCACAATTCTCATCATCAACCGCCGGCCTATTTTTGAATAGGAGACCACGGAGGTAACAGAGCCTTCTCCGTTGCCTCCGTTTCCTCCTGTTCCGACTGGTCGCGGGTTGGCGGTGCGCCGCGCGTTCATTCAATCGAGGTGAATGGTTTCAACCGCGAGTGCACAAATGCTGCGCACGTCCATGAAATCGCCAAAACCGCCATACCGGCAGCGGCTGTCAGGAGCCCTCGCTCCCCTCGGGAGAGAAGATCAATGACAAAGATGGATTGGGCTGCAGCGATAACAAATGCGGCCTGATAGGAACTACGCATTCGACGCTCCGCCCAATCAAGAAGGAAAACGGAAAGCACCAAGTAGACAGTAAGGGCGATCGGGGGGGGCCACGGGGGTAATTTTGCATCGACCTCTGCAACTGGCCGAAAAATAAACAAAACCCCCAACATCGTGACCACGCCAAAGGCCACAATTGACGCTACGATCGCTGTCCACCTTCGACGCATCATTGTCTCTCAAGAAGCGACAACGTCACTTAATGCCAAGCCGTCTAACGACATCGTGCGCGGCAGGCGCGATTGACGTTGACTTCAAAACCGCCGCCGCCCGCTCGCCTGGATCGTCTGGGTACGCCCGTCACGAACGTGATTTTTTAGGGGCGGAAGTCCCCAGTGTGAGACTGGGAGCCTCGCCGGAGTTCAGTATACCAAAGGAACACTCCGGTCGACCGCAAAACCTGGTGAGACCAACACTCGGACTGTCGCGTCACCGGTCTCACGGGCGCGAACCCAAATCCTTCGTCGAACCGCACGCCGACACTCCCGGAACCGTACGGACTTGCATGCTAGGTGGTGGGGGGGCGCGGTCAGAAATCGCCGCGCCTACCCGATTCGTCGCTTGTTCGAGCGTCATGCGTCCTGTACCGCATCCCCACGCCGTTGTGCGACGTGCCACAAAACGCCAGCTGGATCAACAACATACGCAATTCGAAGTCCCCACGGTTGCAGTGCTGGAGGTTGGGGGGGCGATACACCGAAACGACCAGGAAGATCAAGTGATTCAATATGCGACCACCACGCATCCAGATCATCGACCATCATCTGCATCATGCAATTGCCTGCCCAATCCTCATGATAGTGCCGCTGAAGGATAAAGCCGCCACTGCCCGCCCTGAAGATTACGACATCGCTGTCGAGCGTCATTTCGAAGCCAAGTGCCGCGTAGAACTCCTTGGACACCGAAATGTCCTTTGTTGGCAGAAAAGGTCGTACGAGTTCAGTTTGAGTCGCGGAAAGGGGCATTTTAGTTTCTCATCTTGGGCGACGAACGTCACGCGTCACCGGGTACGCGCGAAAGAGTGTTCATTGCAAAACCGCCCGACTTCGCCGCTTCGGTTCACGGCTTGGTTCAAATAGGCCCGCTGCCGCGGCGGATTTGTTTCATTTTATTCTAGCGCAGCGGCGCCGCGGGAAGCGATGCTTCGCGATGTCAAATTCTTACTTGTTAACGGAGTTCGCGGTTGAGTCTTGCCGTTGTGTAGGCCGTGCGATGTGCGTTGGCCGATGGTCACGAGGTTTTTGGATTCGAATCGTAGCTTAGAAATTTCAATAAAAGTAGAATAGTTCGACGACGCTTGTCGCAATGCCGGGATACCTGAGGCCAAGAAGCAGTCCCACCACGAATCCGATGGTCGGTATAGCTATCGCTAACACGAGTGGCAAAGTCGTGAAAAAGGCAAGAGGCAAGCAGAAGCATGCCAAGCCCAGCAACGACCCACAAAATGCACCGATGGGTCGTTCGTGTTTCCGCAACCATTCTTTCGAGGAAGCCATCGAAGTGCCGACGTTTGGGGTAAGCAGCCGAATGGTCCGCATAACGACGGCGTTGACCGGGCCGCGGCGAGCAAAGCTTCTATTTCAAAGCCGCCCGATCCCCGGCTCCGCGTCCAACGCTTTGTGTACGCCCGGCAGGGGGCGTGATTTCATGGGGTGCAAGTCCCCTGTACGAAACTGGGAGTCTCGGGGGAGCTCAGTATACCAAATGACCGCTCCGATCGACAAAGTACGAGGCGAAGGCAACTTCGGAAGGGGGACCGACCGTGGGGAGGAAACTGGAGCCAGCGCTGCGAGGTTACGCACAGAAACGTCCTTTTAGGCCGGTTCGGGCAGGCGTGTGAGCACAACATCACGAAGCCCCAAACAAGCTGACACCGGCAGTTACCCGAATATTCAGCGAGCGAGCGTTCAACGATTCGTCGATGTTTTCGTTCGTTCTTCCAGCCATCGTTTGAACGACGTTTGGCTTTCACCCGACGACTTGCCCGCGAGAAGATTTTCCACGCTGATGTCTTCATCTAGCGCTGGCCAGTGAATGCCCCGACCATTCCCGGTCAATCGCCAATGGTTGCGTTCCTCGGATGTGCCGTGGGACAGACGCGGAAACCAGGCAATAGGCACGGAAATCGTACGGCCGTCTGAGAGATCAACAGACAGAGTTTCATCGTTGACGCGAGCCTTTGTGGCGGATGGGATCTGCGATTCAACCGTGGAAGAATTCATTCCAGCTATCCAAAAGACGTTCGTGATTCTCGAGGATCAGTTTTTCGATTCTGTTGATTTCGTTTGCGGCAAACCCGTGGCTGCGCGCCAAACGCACCGGATCGAGCCAAAACTTGGCCTCGCAATTGTCTCGCTCCACATGGACGTGCGGCAACTCGTCCCTGTCGCCGACATAAAAGAAAAATCGGTAGGGGCCGTTTCGCAGAACCGTGGGCATTTAACAATGCTACGGCGAATCGCCTTCAACGGCAACGCCAGTCCAAATCGCGCAAACCCGCGGCATAACGATTAGTTAAGCAGTTTTCGGACCATTGAGAACAGCGTTGAAGGCGGGGTGGGGCAACTCACCACGTGCCCACCCATCGCGGCGGTGCGGCAATGCCGAATCCGATAAGCGGCCCGTCAGCGCAATTCCGCGCGACATTGCTTCAATAACGCCTCGGCTTTTTGCGGACCGAATTCCCGAACCATTTCATTCCACAAGGAGGACTTGCGGATTTGTTCCTGATAAGCGCGCGTCATCTGCTCAAGCATCCGTGCATCCGGCGGAGCTCCGGGCAGCAGTGCATGAATACCATCAACCGAAACCTGCATCTGACACAGGCGCGGGTCCGTCAAGGGAACATCGATGATCGGTGTTGGACTTCGCCAGCCCCAGCAGCCGAACGACACAGCTCGGCAGCGGCGGGGGCCGAGTGACACGAACACCAAAAGGCCTATCTGCCCCCGCCGGCTGCTGTAGCGGCAGGTTCGTCAGACGTGTCGCGACTACCTCGTAACACTTTGAGAGCCACCCAGCCAAAGAAGAGTCCGAATCCGAAGTCGCCGACCCCGTACGACCCGAAGAACACGGCGGTGAGAGGTGACTCCGAGGCGATGTTCGACAGGGAGTGACCGCGCTGCAGTAGCCACAGGAGCCAGATTGTGGAGTAGACCATCTTCTCGACGAAATAGACGAGGAGCAGGTACGGTACGTGCCCATAGGAGCGTGCGACCGCCCAGTATGCGAGCCCCCACAACACGACCGCAACCTGGCCGAGCCAGGAGAAGACCGCGGGTTCCGTCGCGTTCAGCAAGGGGTTGGTGAAGCACATAGAGACGAGCAACATGCCAAACACGTTGTAAGCACCCGCCAGAATGAATCCAACGGTGACCGCACGGTCCGGCGCTCCAGCATTTCTCATCGGGGCATACCCAAGTTGCCGTCGAAAGGGTGTCCATTCCAATCAACGAACCAACGGCAACTTTGGTGCCTCCGCTGGTTCAAGTAAGCCGCTGGTGCGGCGGGTTGGAGTGTTCTTATTCTAGCGGCGGAGAACCGCGGCAAGCAAGGTTTCTGGTTGAGGTTTCTATTCTCTCTCAACCAGGAGACTCTCCATGTCCAACGCCGTCGGTCGATCCAAGTTCTTCAGCGGGGAGCTCGATGCCCGCATGTCTGATGATCTGAAACTGGCCGTCCACTTCTGGACCGTTTAATCCCTGGGAGTTCGCATGCAGGAGGCGCTCAATCCCCGCTACCTGGGGAGCCAGCGCGTCGGATTCTTCGGCACCCTCCACACCTGGGGACGCGATCCCTTGGTCCACCATCCCCACGTGCACTTCGTCGTCCCAGGCGGGGGAGTCAGCAACGATGGATCGCGCTGGCTCTCGACTACTACGGAACCATGAGCCCCAACTGCCGGAACCAGCAAGACAACGTCCGCTGACTGGTCTGGCTCCACCGAGGCTGGATCTATTGGCTCGCCGCCGGATTCACTCACTCTCGCCGCGATGCGCCTCGCCTTCGACGAATCGATCGTTACCAACCTCTGGAAACCGTGCACAAGAGCATTACATCATCTTCTGGGCGACGCATTCTCGCCCGGCCCAGCATCCCGTCGGCAGACTCCCACCGACCGTTTCTCTATAGAATCCGCCGCCCAACGACACCGGGCTTTTTGAACCAAGAACTTGAACATCGGCTCCGCAGCAAAGCGCCACTACGCGATGTCAAATTCTTACTTGTTATTGGGGTTCGCGGATGCGCTCGCGCCACTTGGTGGCATCTGACGACGAGTGATAAATCCCAACAATTAGAAGACCAGGTCCCCGAGTGGTGTATTGCACCAAATAAGGGAAAGACGTTACACAAGCAAGGACGTTACACAAGCATAGCGAAGCCCGTCGGAGTCCTCGGCGTACATTAACGGATTCTCGACGAGTCGATCCAATGTTCCATCGACCGCCGTTCGAAACCGATTTGCGAGTCTCGGCGAGATTGCTTCATACCATCGAATGGCAGACGCAAGGTCGTCCGGAACGAGCCGATGAAAGCGCAGCAATTCATTCATCTACAAGATCATCGACGCGCTTCCAAAGTTCGTCTCGATCTAACGTATTCGAAGGATCACGTGCCAATTCCGATAGACGACGGCGCCCTTCGTCGCGATGCCAAGCCTGGACGACGGCCGCGCTATCGTGCAATCCGTCCCAAATCCTTTCCACCAAGAGGAGCTGGTCGGGAATCGGCAACTGGCGAATTTGTTCAAGGAAATCGGTCATAAGTCAAATTTTACTCGACTTTGCAACCGTCGGCAACCTCGACGCGAGGGCAGCTAACGCTCCGCAGATTTTCGTCCGGAAGCACAGTACCTTCGGCGGTTCCGATAACGTCACGGTTACCTGGACAGGTAAAGGGCGAGCTTGTGCAGCGACAGATCACGCTCTTATCCGGGGAGACCTGCACAGCCGCCATGCGTGGCGGCGTCGCTCCAGGGAGTAAGGCTTGCCTGAAAGCCTGGAACGAGACGGCGCAAGCCGACTC
>JBGSLW010000153.1:0-3705 GCA_041740495.1 Pirellulaceae bacterium | reverse complement strand
GCGCACTTCTCACCGCACGTCACGACTCGGAGAGTCGTGCGACGTCGATCGACTCTCCGAGTCGATCGTCGGATCCACGAAATTCACTTCACCGATCCACAACACGAATTCCCCCACCTGGAGCTTTGCCCGGCGCGGGTTTTCCAGAATATACTTCCGCAGATACTCAAACTGTTCGGAATTCCTCACGATGTGGTCAAACGGCTCAGCCCAACAGGGTCCAGTTGTTTGCATGCGGGCATGAATTTGACGTCCCGTATACCGCATCCAAGACTCGCATTGGGCGCGAAGGTCCCATCCTGAGCGCATTTGAACCAACAAATGGACGTGGTTGGGCATAATCACGAATCGTTCCAAGTCGTATCGCTCGCGATCAAAGTGCAAAAATGCATTGGCGACAATGGCCGCGTTCTCCGAATGCCTCAATAGGCAAGTGCCGTGACAGGAATCGAGGTCCTCATTCCAATGTTGATTCTTGAACTTGGTAAATGCGCGGCGGAGTTCCCGGGGAACATCCGAGCGTTGCAGAAAAGAATCCAAATCCACTTCCACCAAGCCTCGTGGCAATAGCCAGGCCTGTTGTGCTGCCCGCCATCGCTCCAATACCGCTTTGGGCATCGAATCCGCCAGGCGAATCGTGACGAAGGTGACCGCACCGGCCTGGTCCCAATGCGGGCGATTCCGCTCCGTGATCACGACGTCCGCCTCCGGATCATAGCAACGCCACTCCACCGTCGCTCGACTCTCCGAGTCGAGCCTCTGGTCATGTTTCATCTGAGGATCCGGCCGCTGATTCTCTGGTTTTTGCGGCACCTCACGACTCGGAGAGTCGTGCGACTTTTCAAACGCCATCCGTTACCTCCAGTCGTTTATCGGACAAACACAAACTGTCCTCCCGAATCCGCCGCGATTTGCCGCAGGGTGTGGGAGTCTTGAGAAACCGAAATCGTGTGGATTACGGTTTCGTTCACGTTTTCCTGGCGAATCGCAGCGACGGATTCACCGCCAAACTCGCCGTCGGACAGGAGAAAGATCACATCGAAATCTTGCGGGAGGACGATTCGCATCGCCGGAAGCGGATCGGTGCCGCCGTCCGCGTGGATGCCGTCCAGCCAATCGGCAAGATCCCTGCGGTTTTTTGCCGTCGACGAGGCTTTCATGAATCGTGGATCCGAAGTGGCCACGTGATTGAATACCACCACCGAAAACGTCTGTTCTGGCTCAAGTCGATGAATTGCACGCAACAATTCTTTTTTGACGCGATCTAGGTTGGCAACCTGCGTAAGTCCGGGCCCGATCCCCATACTACTTGAATGATCGAGCACAAACGCGATGTCATTCCCGGTTCCGCGCGTGCCGAAAAAGGCGACGCCAGGCGAACTGAAATTCCCAATCGTCACTCCCGATTTCGGCGGCGGAGATTTGGATGAACTTTCGGCGCTGGGCAAGAGCCCTTCAGCGCTTTCGGCTTCATCGTCCTCTTGTGCGGAATTGCCATCGCGCGGCGCGCTCTTGTCTTGGCTGGACGATGGTGCCTTCACGGCGGGTGGCGCATCCAGTTGATCGCCATTCGCTTCAGATTGTCCGACAGGCGCTTCGGCCCCCGGATTCGGGGCCGTCTCTGGTGTAGCTACACTGGACTGATCCGCCGCGCCGCCACCCGTTTCGGGAGATGTTTGTTGACCAGCTCCTTGTCCATCATTGCCACCACCTCCGGATGCATCGGCTACCCCCGAACTCCCCGTGCCGCCTTGACTCGGGCACCCGCGGAAGACCAGCAACATCAAAGCCACCGCCATTAGCAGGGTGACGAATCCCGCGGTCGCGACGATCCAGAGCCCATCGTTCTGGTCTTCCCGATTTTTCGGAAGGGGTGGAGGCGTCTGCCGTTTCGGTGGGATAGCCGCTGCCATGACTTAAGCTTTATGGGCTGGCCCGGAGAGTTCGATTACATCGATGTATTATTGTGCCGACTGCCGCGCAGCGCCACGAGTTTCGTAAACAGGGAAATCGTCGACGGGCAAGATGCGATGTTCGAGACCAAGTTGCACGCAAGCGGCCCGCAGATTGGTGAACTTTTCGAAGGAATCAGGGGCAATCACGATCGTCAAAAAATAGTCGCTGGCGTCGATCTTGCTGAGCGCGGCGATAAGTTCCGCGGTTTCCATAGTCACGCCGCTATTCGAGCGGACTCGAAATCCGTCTCCGCTGGACAAGACGACATCGGCCTCCGACGGGCTGCATTTCTCGAAATGGGCCGCGTTGACGTTGAAAGCGGCGGGTCCCGATTCGTCCCGCAGCAGATGGAGCTGGTTGTTCTTCACCACGACCACAAACGTCGGCTTGTACGTTTCTTCTTCCCTGGGCAGGTCCATAGTCCGCGTGCGCGCAGCCTGCTCCTGTTTCACCACATCTTCGGCATGGCTCAACTCAGACAGAAGTTTGGACAACTCGGCTTGCATCTGCGACATCTGCGCGGCGTGTTCGTCCAACTCGCGTTGCATCTGATTCGCTTGCGCCGCTTGCTCGGCTTCTACCGCTTTGGCGCGCCCCAACTCTTTGGCGGTCGTCGACAATTGTGCAATCAATTCCTCCGAGACCTTGTCCGCCGTCAACTGTGTCGTGATTTGCTGCGCCGCGATCGATTGCTGCAGTGATTCGCGGACTGCAGACAATTCTTGAAGGCGTGCTTCGATTTGTTGAATCCTCGCGGGACTAGTCGCCTGCGGCGAGATTTTGGGGTCGCTGGTTTGCCGAATCAGCAAGACCAGCAACAAAGCCAACAACAAAATCCCGCCAAAGGTATTGGTGATAGTGTCCAACAACAAATCCATGCTGTCGTTCGCGATAGGGGAACGACGTCTCATTCGAATTCGACTCCCGACTGGGAATCCACGGCAACCTGGTTTTCCCCGATCAATTCGGTGCCCAAATCGACATCCGCCCCGGCCAGTTGATTGCGAATGGCATCGTACGCGTGAATTCCACTCGGCTTAAGCAACAGGACGACATAGCGCTCCGATTCGGGACGTTTCCGCATGAACTCTATAAATCGGTCAGCGCTGGAGAATTCGGTCGCTTGCATCGCCTGTCCCGGTTGGGCAGCGCGAATGACATTGGCCGAGACCTCGGCGATCCAGGGCTTTCGGGTGGTGCTGCGAAAGTTGTATACCACGCGCTGGCCGGACTTGAGTTGCTCTAGTTTGGTCTTCGCTTCGGCCAACTGCCGGCTGGCATCGCTGGTGGCCTGAACCATTTGAGCGTGTTGCGGGTCGCTGCGCAATTGTTGCAACACGGACTGCTTCCGCTGGACTTCTTGCTCCAGGCGGTTCGAGCTGTCTTGGTAAATCTCGAGCGAGTTCGCCAACGTCGCGGCCTCTTGCCGCAACTCATTGGCGCTGAGGCCTGACCAGGAATTTACGATCGCTTCGGTGTCCGAAACGATCTGTTGAAGCCGGGCAACTTCGGATTCCAATTCGGAAAGCTGGCGCTGCAAGTCGGCCGCATCGGCGTCCGCGGCCTTGGTCTTGGAGGCATCTTTTTGCTGAATCACCGCGATCGCCAGGAGGATGGCCAGCAAAATCAGAATCCCGGTGACCGAGGTAATGATATCCTGAAAGGAGAACAGGGAAATCGGATTCTCATGCCGTCGCCGACGCATTCCCGTACCCTCCCCCCCATCGCCGCCCTCTGCATAGTCGCACG
>JBGSLW010000152.1:0-10023 GCA_041740495.1 Pirellulaceae bacterium | reverse complement strand
AGTTAGCGTCGCAATGGACTCGCGGGAGGGTCGGTCGCACGATGCGGCCGGGGAGGGTAAGTGCGCCGCAAACTACGAACAATTGAGGACAATTGTTCTACTCTCCCCATGCAGCACGCTTGCCGGGCGGATCGTTTCGCTTCCAGCTACACGCGCCGGCCACCCTGGCCCCTTCCATCCCTTCCCTCTCCTACTCTCCCTCTCCCCCATTCGGATGGGGGAGAGGGCCGGGGCGAGGGGGCGTTATGTGTACGTACGTACACTATCTTGAATTTGCGGACGTCGGCAGCTTGCTCAACCAACGTCGCCCCTTCGGACTGAATTGTCGGCCACGGAGCATGCGGTCAATACGCCGGAGCGGCCAAGGCTGGAGCCTGAAGAACTTCGGCTTCGTTTGGTCGCAACCGGAGGGGTATGATCGTACTTTGGCCCTGGGCACTCGATTTCTCTTGACGAAGGATGGAGATACTGACCTCCGACACACCAACCTTAAACCAATATACCCCTTCCACATAATGCCAGTGGATCGGGCAACTCGTGCCGGGCAAAACGCCTTGCGCACGCCATTGACGAGTCAAAAGTCGCACGGCACTGGCGCCGGCGCCACTAGGCGAATAGAGAATGCCATCTACCGGCACATCCGATTTCAGCGCGACCCACAAAAATTTCTCTGGGATGCCCGTGTTCGCATTCGGTTCGTAAACAAACGGTTGCCCGGTCCAAGGATCGAGTGGCATCTCCGTGATGTAATCTCCGACCAAGTTGGAAAGCGACTCGGGGAGACTTCCCGCGTGATCCCGAGCCCACGCAATCGCGGCCAATTGCAGGATTAGCGCACGCCGTTGCGTTAGCCGATAACCTAACCTCATGAGGAAATTGTAGTCTCTCGATTCGTCTAACGTGTGTGACGGGTCTTGAGGACCGGATTCACTCACAAGTCGGTAGAGCGGAACCCCGTGCTGTATCTGACGAGCCCACTCTCGTAGAACCGCCCCCGACTCGACCGCCGAAAAGCGCCGATTCCGATCCGTTTGTCGTACCTTGAGGATTTCCGCCCACCGCTCCAACAGATCCGATCCGCGAGTGCGGCGAAGAACGGGCCAACCTTCTGTAAGCACATCTGTACTCGATTCGCGAACGATCAATTCCCATTGATCCCCCATCGCCTCGAGCGAACGAATCGAATGACGGAGCCGCGACGAGTCGTTTCCGGGCAACCAGGCCCAGCGAGCGACCAACATCGGATCCACCGCCATCGGATTGTGGAGTAATAGACTCTCGGCCAACTCGACGTCTGATTGGTTGACGGCGTCCAAAAAAGCTGCCGAAAAGAACATGTCGAGTTGAATTTCGATGAACCGAGCACGCCGAACCTGTGCCATATCGGAATCGGACTCCGTTGCCAATGCCAGAATCGCCATGTCCTTGTAAGGCAATTGCATTAGCTGGTTCATTTCGTATTGGCTCGATTCGACCCAGTCGTGGACAACGTCATGCCCGACCTGGATCTCTTTGACCTCGTAAGGAAACCTATAGTTGAGCCCATGCTTCAATATGGACGACCTGAGGTTCACGTCAACTTGATGCGCTAACTTCTGAATCTCCTCGTAGCTTGCGGTCTCGGGGGGTTCTCCCCCGTTCAGCGCGGTCGCAATCTCTAAGTTGGTGTAATGCGGAACGTTGGATTCGATTCGCCACAACCCATATGCAACCGGCAAACATGCAAGCCCGAGCCGAATTAACGGCCAACGCCAGCGGGACGATTCAGTGCCATTTAGCCAGGCGGGGGCGCGCCACCACCCCTCCACCACGGGATAAAGTGTTAGGAGACCAGCCAGCGTCAGGATCCAGGCGACAGAAAGTTGACCGCGAACGGCCCAATTCAATCCCAGGGTGATTGCGACGGCCACAGCAACCGACTTCGCTATGGCCGTGATCGGAGAACGGGAGTGCATCGAGATTAGCAAGGACCAGGAGAAACTCGCAATCGTCGGTAACAGCAAGTTGAACGCGTAATCGAGCGAATTCCGCGCAAGCTCAACGCGAGCCAACGAGGCTACGAAAATACTGATAACGGCCACCGCACTGGGTAGCGCGCATTGAATTATCCAGACGCCGCGCGGCGACGCGCCGATCTGAGCCAAGAATGTTCGGTTTGCATTCGCGGCGGCGAACGATACGGCGCCCAACACCACGACACTCCACACTGCCAATCCCAATGCGAGTCCGGACAGCTGAGTCGGTTCTGCGATCCGGTAGATCGACAACAGCGCAGTCGTCACCGCGAACACAACCGGTATTCCGACCCACCAGCCGATGTACCGAATTTGCAACCAGATCAGGCGACGGACGCCTCCGGGCTCGACCGGCCCGTGGATGGTGGGCGCTGTGGGGCGTGCGACCTTGATCCAGGGCAGCCAGGACGCCCGCTCGGCTGGTCCTGCGCCGTGGAACCACCGCGCAAGATCGAAGTACAATGCGACGGCAATGCCGGCAAATGCGAGTGTCCGAACGGCGATTGTGATCCCCAGGATCGCTCGGTCGGCGGCCTCCAGGCTGTCGAATCGTCCGGAGCACACGATAAGCGCGGTCCCGATCGCCAGCAAGCGAATCGCAGCGACGATCGCTCCGGATTTGATCAGTGCTGGCAGGACCCGCCGTTCCTTCAGTGAGATCCACGTGCCGGCTATCAGGATCTCCGCCAGCGTAGCCAGCGAACTGAAGAGCCATGTGCCTAATTCGGCCGAGGTCACGAGATCATGCTCGGGCCCGACCAGACGCTTGCGGAGCGCGAAGACCAACAACCAAAGAGTAAGGAACGAAACCAAGGCGCCGCCGGCGGCGACAGCGAACTTGGCGAGCACGATCTGAAATTGCGAGGCCGGCAAGGCTCGTAGTCCCAGAAACGTCCCGCTTTCATGTTCACCCGCAAACATCGTCGCGGCGATCGCCAGCCCGCAAAGAATCGGGATCACGCCGGCACTCAACAACACCGGCAGCATCCCGTATCCTGATAAGGTGAGCGTGCCGACCTGCAACATCAAACCCGCCGCCACCAGCGTCAAAATCAACGCGCGGAATTGGCGGAACTCTTTCCAGATCAGCCGCCCGAAACTCCGCGAACGCATTTCGAACAACGAACTCATGGCGATTCCTCCGATGTGGACTCCGTCGAATTCGTAGCTGACGGCGGGCCGAAGCCTTCTACCTCGATCGGGAAGATCCGCCTGCGATAATCTTCTGGTGGGATGTATCTAGGAGCGGTGGCATAGCTCGTGAAATTGAGGATGCGAAACTCGTACCCAGGATTCATATAGGTCCAAGCAAACTCCGGTTTGACCTCGGGAGTATTCGCCTTCCGCCGATATTCATACGCCAGGTTGCGCAACATCTCGACGCCAATGCCACCGGGCGAGAATAGGAACAGGCTGCTGGTTGGGGAAGCGCCATCGGACCAAATCGACTCGGGATAGAGCGGGACGCGTAGATCGCGCTCCAGGATCACCGGCTCGGCGGTGTAGGGATCTAACGGAATGTTCGCCAGGTAGTCGGGAACCAGTTGATCGAGCGACTCGAATGTTTCCCCAGGGTGGTCGCGGAGCCAGGCGATGGCCGCCAACTGAACCGGGACGAATCGCTGCGTACAGACGTACGGCACGTACCTGCCGCATTCATAATGGTCTCTTGCTAAAGATCGACCGGCGGAGTCCTCCGCGAATTCGCTATCGACATAGAGGCGATAGAAAGCAATTCCCGATTCGATCGCCTGTTTGTAATCCCTGACTGCTTGGGGAAGTTCAAACGCGCGCTGCCGCAACGCGCGATTTTCGCGAGGCACAGTGATCAGATCCCGCAACCACAATAGAGGACTGCTTGAGTACCGATGCGAAGGTTGTGTCGGAATCGACAACTCGTAGAGCCCGGACCGATACCAAACCGTCGCTTGCTGCGGATCGATGTCGGACTCGACATACCGAATCAATCTTCGGATCCGTTCGCTGTCATTTTCCGGCAGCCAGGCCCAGCGGGCGATGAGGGCTGGATCGAGCAAGAACAACTCCTTGCGAATGATTCGCTCGGCCAGTTCGATATCGCCGGCGTCAATAACTTGTCCCAGCGCCACGCGCATAAACCACATACATTGGTTCCGGGCACCAGCCACTAGGCCATAGTCAATTGCCTGCGTCGAATCGCGCACGAATAGATACTGGACGCCGACATTCTCGTAGGGCAACTCGAGCAACCGCTCCAAGTATTGACGGCAGGCGGCGAACCAAGCTACATCAATTTCTCGTCGCAGTTCGTTGCTCATGACATCGACATTCGGATGGGCTGACCGAACGCGCCGATCAGTTTCGCGGCGACGGTCGTTCAACTGGCTGGCGATCGCCAAGATCTCCTCAAATCGACTCGTATCCGGCCGAACGCCATCGTTCTGCGCCAGGCCGATCTGTTCGTCGGAGATGTACGGGATCTCCGTTTCGAATTTCCACAAGAGGCCGGCCGCCAGCAGCGTGAAAACCGTCGTGCGGATTCCGATCCAGCGCCAGACTTGCGAACCGGTTCCCGCCAGCCAACTGGGGCTGCGCAGGAAGGACTCGAGCAACGGATACGCCGTCAAGGCCGCCGCTCCCCAGCGCTGCCAATGGGGCGAGTCAAACGACAAGAGATAGAGCCCGTAGTAGGCGAAGCCGACTAGCCCCGCCGCCAGGCCGGACCAGGCCAACGCCGGCAGGGTGGAACGCGTCTGCTGCGAACAGAGCTGCCCCCAAGTGAAAAAGCTCAAAAGAAAAACCGCGAATCCCCAGAAGAATCCATCGGACCAATTGACTTCGCTCATCACCGCCGGGAATACGACGGCAAACAGTGCCACCAGAAGGACGCAAATGGCGACAGGGAGTAGCAACTGAGTCAGCCAGACCTGCCCAGGCGGGACACCCAACTGCGCCAGCAGCTGTTTGCGAGCGTGGGCGGCGCGGAACGTCAGTCCGCCGATCAAGACACTGGCCAGCATCGCCAGCGCGATGGACCACTCGGGACGGATGATCTGCCGCCGCGAGCTGACCATGTCTTCCAATGCGGCGGATCGCTCCCACAAGAACACGGCCAGCGCAGCACCCAGGATCGCGAGTCCGATCCAGCCGAAGTAGCGGACCTGCAACCAACTCAACCGCCGCCAGATTCCAGGCGCGGTTTCAGCCGCCGTGTAGGTGCGTGGCGGAGCATCTTCCTGCCAGCGCTGCAGTCCCGGCCAGATCGCCAATCGTTCACCGACATACCACCGCTGCGCCGCGCGGAGCATCAGCGCAATACCGGCAGCCAAGAAGACGACCCGAAGCAGATAGGACCCGACGAACACCGCATCGCTTGCTTCGCCGGCGGAATGGAACTGTGGACTGAACCCTACCCAGGCACCTACCCCGACATAGGCGACCACGAACGAAATCAGCCGCACGATAAATAATAGCGTGATCGTCTTCACGACCGCCACCAGCGCGTTTCGTTCGATCAGCGATACGAGCGCCCCGTAGACCAAGACCTCGGCGACCATCGCCAGCGAGCTGAGCACCCATTCGCCGGATTCGCTGCGGTCCGCCACGTATTCGTGCGGGCCGATGACCTGCTCGCCGAAGACGAAGACCATCAGCCAGAGCAGCGCGAAGACCAGCAGGGCAGCGCCGGCTGCGACCGCCAGCTTGGCAACCAGAATATCTCGCCGCGTCGCGGGGAGCGCCCGCAGCCCGAAGTAGGTCGCGTTATCGTGCTCGCCGGCAAACGCCGTCCCGGCGATCGCCAGCCCGCACATGACGGGAAAGACGCCGGCGACCAACAGGACCGGCAGCGAGCCGAATTGGAACACCAGAAAGAGCGCCTGCAGCAGAAGCCCGGTCCCCAGCAACGTCAGCACCACCGCGCGGTACTGGCGGACTTCCTTCCAGACCAAACGCCAGAATCCGCGCGCGGCGGCAGAGGAGGGATTGGCGAGCGAACTCATGGTTGCATCTCCTCGGACGGGTGCGGCTCGGTCGGCAGCGCGGCGGCAGACGGACCGAGGTAGCCGATGAAGATCTCTTCCAGCGAGGGGCGTCGGGATTCGATCGCCTCCACGTACTCGTGCGTCCGCAGGGCCTCGAGTTGCGGCGGGGTGAGGTCGGCGACCAGCGCCTGCCATTGCCGCCCGCGGCGGAAGCTGTGGATCACCTGGCCGTTCAGATCGGGGAGCGGCACGAAGGACTCGCGGACCGTAATCAGCAGCTGGGCCAGCCGCTCTTTCAAGTCCTCCAGGCGATCGACCACCGCCAGTTTCCCTTCGCGGAGAATCGCCACGTAGTCGGCGACCCGCTCGACTTCGTTGATCTGGTGACTGGCCAGCAACACGGTTTTCCCGGTCGCGGCCCGATCGACCATGCTCTCCAGGAACTCGCGACGGACCAGCGGATCGAGCCCCGAAGTCGGCTCGTCCAAAATCAACAATTCGGGATCGTGCGAGAGCGCCAGAGCCAGGGCGACTTTCGAGCGCATCCCCTTGGAGAGGTTTTCGATCTTCTGCCCGCGCGGGACGTGAAACGCTTCGACACGGCGGATGAACTGGTCGAAAAACCCTTCGGCGTAGAAGCCGGCGGCGAACCAACCGATTTCTTCGACCTTCATCCAAGAGTACATCTGCGGTTGCTCCGGCACGAAGCCGACTCGATGGCGGATTTCGGTCCCGTCGCGGTGGGGATCGAGCCCCAACACGCGGATCGTCCCCGATTCGGGCGTGCAGAGTCCCAACATCGATTTGATCGAGGTGGTTTTTCCTGCGCCGTTTTCGCCGAGCAGCGCGAAGACATTTCCGGCGGGGACGTTGAAGCTGACGTGATCGAGCACGATTTGGCGGCCGAAGCGTTTGCAGACGTCGTGGAATTCGATGACCTGGTTCATGGACGGTTCCTTTACTTTTCCAGCCGGTTGAGTTCGCGATCGACCAGGGTCCGAATGTCGTCGACTCCCAAGCCGCTCTGTTTGGCCTCCTGCAAGACGGTGCGGAGGCGAGCTTGGATCAAATCCGCACGTTCACGGCGGCAGCGGCCCGGGGCGGCTTTGCGGACGATGAGTCCCGAGCCGCGGATCGATTCCAGGACTTCGTCGGCTTGGAGTTGCAGATACGCGCGGGCGACCGTGTTCGGGTTGACGGTCAGGCGTTTGGCGAGTTCGCGGACGCTGGGGGCGAGTTCCCCTTCGCGGAGCACCCCGGCGGCGACCGCGTATTTGACTTGGCGGACGATCTGATCGTAGATCGCCAACCCGTTGTCGGGATCGATGGTGAGTTGCATCGGGCGCCTCCTGTACTAGCTAACTAGTACAATAGCGTCGACGCGGGCGGATGTCAAGCGAGCCGCGCGAGAGTCTTGGGAACCGGTTGTTGCTAACCTCCGACTTCGAGTGCCGGCTTCGAGTAGGTTTCACACGCGGGAACGTCCGGGTCGTGTAGTTGTCTGTCGTGAAAGTCCTCGCGTTAGATTCACTCTCCCCCGTCTTCGGGGGGAGAGTCGCATGCATCGATGTGGGCGGAGAGGGGAGCGCCGTGCGCATGGGCTTTGGTGCGGAACACTGGCCCTCCCCGGCCGCGTCGTGCGTCCGACCCTCCCGCGGATTTCATGGGAACGGCTCACTTTCCGCGGGAGAGTGAATAGGACAACTACCGCCGGGTTCATGGGAAGGTCTCGTTATCCGCGGGAGGGTGAATAGGACAACTACCGCCGGGTTCATGGGAAGGTCTCGTTATCCGCGGAAGGATGGCGTGGGCAACTGCATATTGCTAGGGAGGACGTGGTCTGAGAAGGAAAGGCTGGAAGGGGAGGGGGTTGGTGGGTAGAATCGGCGTCTTCGTTGATGATTGGGTGGCGAGTATGGGAAAGTGGGAGTTGTTCGTTGAGCGTTTGATTCCAGATTTAAGATTCCAGATCCAAAATTCAAAATTCCAGATCCAAGATTCAAAATTCAAAATTCAAAATTGGAGATTTGAGGGTTTTGCATCTTGAATCTTGAATCTTGAATCTTGAATCTTGAATTTGCATTTTTGAACTCGCGATCTCGAACCGTTTTGCCTTCCCTTTCCCCCTCACACAACCGGCCTTTGATTCCCCACGGAGTACCTTGTTCATGTCCCGCCAGCTTTGGGTTACCCCTTCCCTCGCCGCCGCATCTCTCATCTGGGCCGGTTGGTGCATTTCCGCATCCGCCCAGGAAATCCCTCGCGACGTTGTCCGCGAATTGCAATTGCAGGCGATCGATAGCAAATCTGCGCCTTGGGGATATTGGGGAACCAACCCGCAGATTTACGCCAACCACCAGCAACATTCCAACCGGCTGGTCCCCGTGTACACCTTCGGGATGGACTTGAGCGGCTACAAAGGGGCCGCCAGTCCCTACCGCCATGAAGACGCGATCAAGAAGTTGTACGGCGTGGTACCAGCTGGCACCTTGAATCCGAACGCCGAGTATTTCGACCAAACCCAGATTCATGATCTGCAGGCACAAGCTGCCGCTGCCGGAAAAAAGTACATCTTCCTGGTCATCTTCGACGGAATGGACTGGCAGACGACGCTCGCCGCGGCGACCGTACGATCAGGCCGGCCGGCCTTCCGCGAAGGGCGTGGATCGGGTCTGCATTTCTTGGATTATCGCTGCGACGCGATGGACTACGGATTCATGGTCACCAGCCCGCTGACCGACCGCTGCGATCTGGATTGCGATTCCCAGACCTGCGTTTTGAGCGACGATCGGAGAGGGGGATACCAACCGCAATTCGGGGGCGCAACGCCTTGGACCGAACCTCCCGTGAAAGAGTACCTGATTGGCACCTTCCGGGGCCAGCAAGACGTCGTCACCGATTCGGCCTCGTCGGGGACTTCGATGTGCAGTGGCATTAAGACGTACAATGCGGCGATCAACGTGGATGTCTTTGGGCGGCAGGTCGTCCCGCTGCCACGGCGGCTGCAAGCGGAAAAGAACTTTGCGATCGGCGTTGTGACCAGCGTTCCGATCAGCCACGCCACACCCGCCAGCGCCTATGCCAACAACGTGTCGCGCGACGACTACCAGGATTTGACTCGGGAAATGTTGGGGCTCCCTTCGATAGCCCATCGCGACCAGCCGCTGCCCGGCGTGGACGTTTTGCTTGGTTGCGGCTGGGGGGACAACAAGGAGACGGAAGATCGGCAGGCGAAGAACTTCGTCCCGGGGAATCGCTACTTGCCGGACGAAGATCTGCGGACCATCGATGTGCAAAACGGGGGCCGATATACCGTAGCCATTCGCACCGCGGGAGTCAGCGGCGCCGATCGGTTGGCGGAGGCGGCAGACGCGGCCGCGAACAACCGCACTCGATTGCTCGGTTTCTACGGCACGACCTATTCGCATCTCCCTTACCAAACGGCCGATGGGCACTACGATCCGACGCGCGGGTACAAGTCGATGGAAAAATACTCGCCGGCGGACCTGCAGGAGAATCCGACGCTGGCCCAAATGACTGCGGCCGCGATCCGCGTCCTGCAAGAGGATCCGGACGGGTTCTGGTTGATGGTCGAACCGGGGGATGTCGACTGGGCCAACCACGACGACAACATCGACAATTCGATCGGCGCGGTCTTCAGCGGCGACGAAGCAGTCAAGACGATTACCGATTGGATCGAAGCGCGCAATGCCTGGAACGAGTCGCTTTTGATTGTGACCGCGGACCATGGGCATTACTTCCACTTAGTCGATCCGTCCGCGTTAGTCGGCCCGGCGCCCGATGCAGGAACGGCAACAACGTCGACGCAGCCGACGAAGAAATAAGGCTAGGCCTTGTCCCAAAACATCAGCCGCATGGCGCTAGCCTGCGGTTTCCGGTGTTCGATGCGCGAAGAAACCGCAGGCTAGCGCCATGCGGCTAATCTCATTGGGGCGCGAAACTGTGATTTGGGACAAAGCCTGGTTGCCAGACCGTCCTTCCACCGAGACAGGCTCGGTGGGGAGGAGGAGCTGATCGTGGCGTCA
>JBGSLW010000151.1:0-7202 GCA_041740495.1 Pirellulaceae bacterium | reverse complement strand
GCCGCGCTCGGCGCTCTCGTAGGCGTGTTGCCGGCCCTCTTGCTGGACCGCGGCGCCGAGGTCGCCACGCTGGAATTTGCACATTGGATTTATGTCCGCGTCCGGCTGGCACACCACCTGTACGTTTGGGACTTTCCCGTTTGGCACGCGATCCGTTTTGCGATGTTGGTGCTGCTATGGCGCGAGCTGACCCGGCGGGGTACCCCGGCAAAGTTCGAATGGGTGAACGGCTTCGCGGTGGGATCGCTGGTCTTGGCGGCGACCGGAATCGCCTTGAGTTCCGAGTGGATCCCGGAATCGACCGCGGCATCCTGGCTGCGGTTCTACTGGTATCGGCTGGCGGATTTCGCGATTCCTTTGGCAGCCGCTTTGGGGCTGACGCAATGCCTATCCCGTTACGCTCTCCCCCGCCTCGAGGACGTTAGCAAGGGGCGCGGGCCGACGGAATTTGCGATAGGCTCGAACCCAATGGAAGTATCCGCGTCGACCGGACCGCCGCGACCGCAAGGGACCACCGGAAAGAACAGCCGTCGGGTGCTCCAGGCGCCGGTCTGGCTGGCGGGAGTGGTGATGGGATATTCCGCGCTGGCGCTCGCCGCTCGAGCGGTCCAGCACGTGCGCGACCCGGTGTCTGGTTCCGACCGACAGTCTCTTCCCAGTTACGCGGACGATCCAGCGCGGACGGCGGCGACGCAGCGCAATTGGCGGCGCGTCTGCGCTTGGGTGCGGGAAAACACGCCGCCAGACGCCCTTTGTCTGACGCCGCGGTATCAACAGACGTTCAAATGGCTGGCTGCCCGAGCAGAATACGCCAATTGGAAAGATGTGCCGCAGGACGCACGGCATCTCGTCGTCTGGGCAGAGCGGATGTCGGAAACGTACGGCGATCGGTGGGACGAGAGTTCACCGCTGTGGCGCGGTTCGGTGGGATTGGCGTCCTTGGCGCGCACCCACCAGATTGAATATCTGATCGCCGAGCAGCGCGAGTACGACGTGTATCGCGCCGCAGGCTGGCTGGAGGGGTGGGAGTGCGTCTATCCCTCGACGCCGGGACAGCAGACGACCTATGTCGTGCTGAAGTTCATTGGATCTACTGCTCCATGACGTCGTGTTCGCGAGCCTTCGCCAGATCGTTGACCTGATCTTCGTATTGCTTGGTCAAGTCCTGGATCTCTTGTTTGACGTTCTTGCAGTCGTCTTCGGAGAAGACCTTGTCTTTTTCGGATTGATCCGCGTGCTTGTTGCTGTCCCGGCGGATGTTGCGGATCGCGACCTTGGCTTCTTCCGCTAATTCCTTGATCCGAGTCACCATTTTCTTGCGGACATCGGTGGAGAGCGGCGGGATGTTGATGCGGATCACGCGCCCGTCGCTCTGCGGGTTGAATCCCAAATCGCTGGCGACGATCGCTTTCTCGATGTCCTTGATCGTCGACGCGTCGTAGGGACGGATCACGATCTGCGTCGGTTCGGGGGCCCCGACCGAAGCGAGCTGTTTGATAGGGGTCGGCGACCCATACGCGTCGACGCGGAGCGAATCGACCAGGCCCGGGTTGGCGCGTCCGGTGCGAATGCCGCTCAAATTCTTCTTGAGAATCTCGATCGCCTTGTCCATGCGGTCGGTGGCGTCCAGAACGATTTCATCGAAATCCATGGCGGTGGTTCTCCCAAGGTGACTGTGGGGCGAGTGATACTCGATTATATGAATTGGACCATAGCCCATTTCCCTCTCCCCGACTTGGAGGGCGGGCAGTTCTCTGACGCCATTATCGCGTCATATCGTTTAACGCCAAGCCGAAGGCGCCGGCTCTACCATTCGTAGTCCGTACAGTTCTCCAACGCCATTCTCGTGTCCCCTCGTTTAACGCCCAGCCGAAGGCGCCGGCTTTACCATTCGTAGTCCGTACAGTTCTCCAACGCCATTCTCGTGTCCCCTCGTTTAACGCCCAGCCGAAGGCGCCGGCTTTACCATTCGCAGTCCGGTCAGTTCTCCAGCGCCATTCTCGTGTCCCCTCGTTTAACGCCCAGCCGAAGGCGCCGGCTTTACCATTCATAGTCCGTACAGTTCTCCAACGCCATTCTCGCGTCACTTCGTTGAACGCCCAGCCGAAGGCGCCGGCTTTACCATTCGTAGTCCGTACAGTTCTCCAACGCCATTCTCGTGTCCCCACGTTTAACGCCCAGCCGAAGGCGCCGGCTTCCCCATGATCCACCATTCACACCTGCCGGCGCCTCCGGCTTGGCGTTCAACGCAATCCTCGCCAACAGGCGTTTACGCGCCGACCGCCGCGACGGGGGTGGGGGCGATGTGAATCAAGGTCCCCAGCTTTTCTCCGGCGACGGCCCGCTGGATATTCCCGTCCTTCTTGTAATTAAACACCATGATCGGCATCTTGTGTTCGGCACAGTGGGCGACGGCGGTGGAATCCATCACGCGCAGGTTCTTGGAGAGGACGGTGGCGTAATCGAGCTCCGGGAAGAGGACCGCGTGCGGGTTCTTTTCCGGGTCATCGCTGAAGACGCCGTCGACCTTGGTCGCCTTCAGGAGGATATCCGCCCCCAGTTCCAGAGCCCGGAGTGCCGCCGCCGTGTCGGTGGTCACGAAGGGACCGCCGGTCCCCGCCGCCAGGATGATGATCCGCCCATGCTTGAGGTGGTGGTCGGCCCGGCGACGGATGTACGGTTCGCAAACCACGTCCATCGAGATCGCGCTCATCAATCGAGTCTGGCAGCCGACCGATTCGAGGGCGTCCTGCAGAGCCAGGCCGTTGATCACGGTGGCCAGCATCCCCATGTAATGGGCAGTCCCTTGTTGCACGCCGACGTTTTTGGAAATGAACTGAGCGCCGCGGAGGATGTTTCCCCCGCCGATCACGATCGCGATCTGGCAACCCAGCCGGTGCGTCAATTGGATTTGACGCGCCGCGTGCATGACTTCGTCCATCACGATCCCGCGTTCGCCGGCGCGGCTGAAGCACTCGCCGGAGAGCTTCAGCACGATCCGGTTGTACTTGGCGACCTGTTTGTCGGCAACCAGTTTTTCGGCGACCTGTTTGTCGGCGTGGCTCATGCGTTTTCGCCTAGCACCCAGTGGACGAATTTCTTGATTTTCATTTGATGGGACTCGGCGTGTTTCCCCACCGTCACCTTGTCATCCTTCACGAACGGCTGCTCCAGCAAAACGCGTTCGGCGAAGAAATTGCGGAGCCGGCCATCGACCATCTTATCGACGATCGCTTCGGGTTTCCCTTCCGCTAAGGCGGCGGCCCGCAGGATCTCCCGCTCCTTATCGATGAGCGCGGGATCGAGTTCCTCTTTGGTCAACGACGAGGGACGCATCGCCGCCACATGCATGCAGATATCCTTGGCGACCTGATCGTTCCCGCCATCCACCGAAATCAACACGCCGGCGACCGTTCCCAGATTGTGCGAGTAGCCGCCGGTCCCCCCGTCGATGCGGAGCATTCGCCCGACATTGAAGACCTCGCGGATTCGATTGAAGAGCTCATCCTTCTGTTCCCGCAGCGTTTTCCCGGACTGGCTGGGAGAAGGCTGATCCAAAAGCGCATCGGCGGTGCTCGCTCCGGGCCCGGTCGCCAGTTGCTGAGCCAGGTCGTTGGCCAATTGGATAAACTCCTCGTTCCCCGCCACGGGAGCACTCTCGCATTTGAGCTCGACCATCGCGCCGGCCGGACGGTTGACGCCGCAGTACAAACCGAAACGGCCGAACGCCGTTTCCCGATCACTGCGTTTGGAAATCAAGGCCATCCCCTTTTTGCGCAAGATTTCGATAGCCTTGTCTTCGTTGCCCCCCGACTCTTGCAAGGCACTCTTGCAGTCCATCATCGGCAAGCCGGTCTTTTCCCGAAGTTGCTTGACTGCCGTGGCAGTAATTTCGCTCATGCGTCGACTCCTTGTAGGCAATATCAGTATGGAATATCTAATTCGCGAAGAATGCGTGGTAAAGGCCAGGCCTACCGCCCAGGACCGGGGATCGACCTGAAAGGTTCGGGGGATCGCCGGATCTGGGGATCGCCTGATTTACTGCGGATGCAACTGCCGATGCCGTGCGACTGAGCTCGGTACTTCGGTTCGCCGCCCGATTCCACACGGCTCGCCCCAGGACCCAATAAACTTGGCAAACCGAGCGGCTGTGCCCCCCTTCTCCACGGCGCCTCGTTGTGGCGCCCGTGTCTTGTCGCGCCCGTGTCTTGTGGCGCCCGTGTCTTGTCGCGCCCGTGTATTGTCGCGCCCGTGTATTGTCGCGCCCGTGTCTTCGTACGGACGCGGCACGCCACAACCGCCTAAGCGGATGCGCCGGCCGCCGCAGGCTCGCTGCTCTGGTCCTTCTGGGCAGCCACCACTTTGCCCCCCGCCAGAACGGCATCCGCCAGATGCGAGAGGATGATCTCGATCGAGCGGATCCCGTCGTCGTTGCCGGGAATCGGCAAGTCGATCTTGTCGGGATCGCAATCGGTATCGATCAAAGCCACGGTGCGAATCCCCATTCCGGCAGCTTCGCGCACGGCGTTCTTTTCTTTGTTCGGATCGACGATTACCAGGCACTCGGGCATCCGGTTCATCAGCCGCAAGCCGTTGAGATTGCGGTAGATCTTGCGGTACTCGCGGGCCAGCGCCGACTGCATCTTTTTCGAATACGTCTGCAGTTGTTCGCCGCCGCGGATCGTCTCCAGCTCCTCCAACCGGCCTAGCCGGCTGCGGATCGTGCGAAAATTGGTGAGCGCTCCACCCAACCAGCGCTCGCTGACAAACGGCATCCCGCAACGGCTCGCCTCGCGTTCGACGGCGGCGCTCGCTTGCTTCTTCGTTCCCACGAACAAAGTCAGGCTCCCCTTCGTCGCAACATTGGCCAGATACTTCTTGGCTCGCAACAGGCCGCGAACCGTCTCGCGAATATCGATCACATGGATCTGATTCTTGCGGCCGAAAATGTAGGGCGCCATTTTGGGATTCCATCGACTCGCGCGATGGCCAAAATGAACGCCGGCATCCACCAGACTTTGGACTAATTCTGTCGCCATACAAACTCCTGCTCGTCCAGCTGCGGAGGGGATTCCTCACGCCCACCGACCTTGAAAAAGCAGGCCGGCCGTGGACTTGCGTGCAAAAAAATTACGAAAGGGCCGGCGCAACATGTCCGGCCCTGCTTTGAGGAGGAGAATTTTACCTCGCGAGGGGATTTCGAGCAACGGGTCTGACGCCCGCGTCAGTCGTCATCCCAAGGAAGCGGCTCGTCCTCGTCTTCGTCCGGATCCACGTCGTCCTCACGCTTTCCCATGACCCGAAACGGGGTGCGCAGGTTCCCCAATCTCCGGCCGCGTGTCGGTCGCGCATCGCGTTCGTCCTCGTCTTCCAGGCCCCCGTCTTCCAGGTCCTCGTCCGCCGCCAAATCGTCGTCCGGGCCTTCCGCCGTGGTCCAGGAACCTTGGTCCTGGTCGTCCTCCCATTCGTCCTGGAGCCGGTCGTCGCTCGGCGAACGGATCGCCGCGGATCCAGTCGACTTCGACGCCGCCAAGGACGGGGGGTCGCTGCTCGCCGCACCACCCGCCTTCTTTTCCTCCCATTGGGTCATCGTCATGATCACTTCACGCGATTTCTGCCCGGCGTACACACCGACGACGCCATCCTGCTCCATGAAGTCGATCAGGCGTCCCGCGCGACCGTAGCCGATTCCCAACGCCCGCTGCAACAGCGAGACCGAACCGCGACCCTCGCGGATCACCAGTTCCACCGCGTTCTCGTACAATTCGTCCCGGTCCTGGAATTCCCCTTCCGAGCTCCCGTCCGCCTGTTCCGGGTTGTCGCTCACCTTCAGGTGCACCAGTTCCTGGACGAAATTCTGTTCGCCCGTGCTGACCGCCGCCGTGACCGCGTTGATTTCTTCGTCGGTCAGATAGGTCCCCTGCCCTCGCAACAACGTACTGGTCCCCGGCCAGAGAAAGAGCATGTCGCCGTTGCCCAACAGCTTCTCGGCGCCGTTCGAATCGAGCACGACTTGGCTGTCGGTGCGGGTCGCGACTTGGAAACAGATCCGAGCCGGCAGGTTGGACTTGATCAGGCCCGTGATCACATCGACCGTCGGTTTCTGCGTGGCCAGGATCAGGTGGATTCCGACCGCGCGACTTTTTTGCGCCAGGCGAATGATGTGCTGCTGGACTTCTTTGCCGGCGGTCATCATCAAATCCGCCATTTCGTCGGCGACGATCACAATGAATGGGAGGGAGAGCGGAATCGCCGCGATCTCATCGGGGGTTTCAGGCTGCAGCCGCTTCAGCAGCTCTTGTTCGCCCAGTTGGTTGTAACTGCTGATGTGGCGGACGCCGGCCTTGGCCAAGAGCGAGTAGCGATCTTCCATCTTGTCGACCGCCCAAGCCAGAATCGCCTCGGCCTTCCGCATGTCGGTGACGACCGGGTGCATCAGATGCGGCAGCTTGCCGTACCCGCTCAGCTCGACCATTTTCGGATCGATCATCAGCATCCGGACTTCGTCGGGACGCCGGGTCATCAGCATCGACGTGATGATCGCGTTGAGACAGACGCTCTTGCCGGTTCCGGTCCGCCCGGCGATCAAAAGGTGCGGGAGCGACGCCAGGTCGACGATCAGCGGCTCCCCCCGGACATCGTCCCCCAGAAACAGCGGGATCTTCATTTTGGCGGCCCGACCGGCGCTCTGTTCCATCACATCGCGGAGACGGACCGTTTGCCGGCTCTCGTTGGGGACTTCGATCCCCACCGTGTTCTTGCCGGGAATCGGAGCCACGATCCGGACGCTGGGAACCCGGAGCGCGATCGCCAGGTCGTCGGCCAGATTGGTGATCTTGGCCAGCCGCAGCCCCGCCTCCAGCTCCAGTTCGTATTGCGCGATCACAGGGCCCGTTTCGATATCGACCACGCGGATATTGAATCCGAACTGCCGAAAGGTTCGCTCCAGAATTGCAGCCTTCCGCAGCGCCTCTTCGCGGAGTTCCTCCACGGAAACAGCGCTGGCGCATTCCAGAAGTTCGATGCTGGGCAAGTCGAAATGGTTGGCCGGCTTGTCCGCCTGGGCCGCCTGATTGAGCTGATGGATCACTTCCTGCCGCGCATCGCTCGCTTTGGATTTCCCGTTCGATTTCGAGGGGCCATGGACGGCCGAGTCGCCCGCCGGCGCAGGCGCGGGCGGGGCGGAAGATGCCGCCGGCGTC
>JBGSLW010000150.1:0-2902 GCA_041740495.1 Pirellulaceae bacterium | reverse complement strand
GCGTGACGCCGGCCTGGAAATCTGCCGGCGGATCGTCAAGCACACGCAACGACCCGATCTGCTCGATGATCAAGGACGTCCGAACTTTGACATCAAGTTCTACCTGCTCGATAAATCCGGCCGCTACGCGGCCGTGTCGCTTTACGGGCCGGCCAAGTTCGCCGTCTCTGATGCGGAAGGTTCCCGATTGGAGGATTGCGCGATCCTGCTGGAAAAGTAATCGCCACTGGGCGAGCCAGACCATGCTAAGCGTCTGCAACGAATGCCACGGCACCGGACAACGCTGCTATTTCAAAGGCGAGAGTCGCTTTGTGCTTTCGCAGGACGAATGTCCCGCGTGCGCCGGACTGGGGTTCGTGGAAGAGCCCGAGACGAATCCGCGCGAGAACATGGATGAAGATGCGCAGTCGAATGATCCCACGTTCGACGCTTCGTAGAGTTGGTCGAAGCTACGATTGCGCGACCGCCGATTCTTCATCGCCGGCCAGCAGTTGTTCGAGGCGAGTGAGTACGGCAGCCTGATCGTCGTACCAGTCCTTGGCCAGAACAAACGCCAGTTTCCACCCAAAATCTCGCAGGAGTTTAGGGCGCATCAGATCGCGTTCGAGCAGATCGGATTGCTCGTAGTAGCCGTCGCCATCCAAGAGGACCGCCAGCCGATATGCCGACTCTCCTTCACGGCGGACCGCCAGATCACAGCGAAAACTCGACTGGCCGACAGCCCGGTCGACGACGTACCCTCGCGAAGTCAATGCCGCGGCAAGTTGCTCAGCCACCGGGTTGTCAGTTGACTCATCCAAGTCGTCAGTCGCTGTCGACCAGCGGGACATTCCATGCAAAACCCGGTGTGACACTTCTCGGTCACCACACGACACGGCCTCGGCATAACGGAGATAGTTCTTCAAACAGTTGGCGCCATCGTTGAAGTCGTTGGTTATATCCGAATACTGAATCGAACTGACGATTGCCATGTGATGTTTGGCGCGGGAGAACGCCCCATTGAGGCGGCGTTCCCCGCCACTCTTGTTGATGGGCCCAAAGTTCATCAGCATCCGGCCCTGAGGACCAGGCCCGTAACAGACGCTCAAGATGATGATATCCCGTTCATCCCCTTGAATGTTCTCCAGGTTCTTGACCAGCAAGCCGACGAATTGTCCGTCGATCTCTCGTTCCCATTCGGCATCGAGGCGATCGCGGAATTCGGTATCGTCTTGTGTCAGACGCCGCAATGCGCCCTCGATCTCGTCTTGCTGGGCCTCGGAGAAAGCGACAATTCCGATACTCCGTCCACACTCCTGACGCAGCAGTTCGCGGACAAGTTGCGCGATATACTCGGCCTCGGCCCGGTTCCTTCGTTTATCGTAGACCGCGTGCTCCATACGATGAAAGCTGATCGACCGACCCAACAGTTCCGCGGCTCCGTGTTCGGCATCCGCTGCCTGCGTCGCGACAAGTGGTCGTTGGCCCGCCCCTGGCAGGCGTTCTTCTGGAACGGTCAACAGTCGTCCGTCGTAGAAGGCCCAGTTCGAAAAACTGATCAACGATTCGCTGCGACTGCGATAATGCCAACCGAGCATGGTGGACGACAGATTCTTGGCAGCATGATTGAGGAAGCTATTGCTGGCCAAATCGTAAGGAATCAGTTCGCCACCTTCCTCGATGAGCATTTCCTCCTCCTCGTCGGAATTCTGTCGCGCCGAGAAGAAATCAGTGGGTGGCAGCTGCATTTCGTCTCCGACTACAATTGCCTGGGGAGCGCGAAACACCGACGGCACCGCCTCTTCGAGTGTGACTTGACTCGCTTCGTCGAAAATAACGACGTCGAAATAACTCGCATCCATCGGCAATGTCTCGGAGACACTGAGGGGACTCATCAACCAGACCGGCTTGAGGTCCTTAATGACCATACCCGAATCGCCGGACACGAGGTCACGAATGGACTTGTAGCGCATCGACTTGCCAAACTCATGCTCCAACTCCCGGCGGCCGCGACTGTACTGCTTCTTGAGTTCTTTTTCATCGCCGTCGAGTTGTGTGGACGATTGGCCGGCAAGATGGACGTTGGCCAGAAACCGCTGCCTGACTCGAGTTCTGAGGTCGTTGGCGTTGCCCGCCAGCCATTGGCCATAGAGGCGCTCGAGGCGGCCGGCTTGCCGATCGCGAACTTGGGACGTGAAACCGGCAATCTGCCGTTGCTGACGATATGCCTCGGCCAAGCTGCGATCGACGACCGCCGCTTCGATCTGTGAAGGCCTGAGCGGGAGATTGCAGAAGGCGGACCGAATCGCGGGAGGCGCCGCGGCGACCTCTGCGAGGATGTGCAGAAACGCCGGCAAGTCTCCCAACGCGGCCTGAATCTGTTTCAGTTCCGCGCGCAGTTGTTCAAACGTACTGTTCGTGTGCTCGCAAAGGACCTTGTTCAGTTCGGCAGTCAACGCGCGCAGCGGCTCATCCGCCTCGACGATCCTGGCGACAATCTGCTGCGCTGCGGGCGACTTCACCAGCGCTGCGTGAATGCGGGCAAGCCACGGCGGCAAATTGGGGAGAACGCCGCGCAACTGTTCGACGTGGGCCAGGAGTCCATCCACCTCGCCGTCCAGTTGGAACTCATTGGCAATCGCCTTGCGTTGCGCGTCGAGCGCAGCGGATTGCTCGTATTCTTTCCTGAGTGAATCAAGGACCTGCGACCAACTGGGGCGGATGACGTGTGCACGAAAGTCATACGCATCCTTCAGAATGTAACGTAGCCGCCACCAGGCCGGCCGGAGCCAGGAAACGCGACTTTGTTCGAACAACCGGGCCTGTTCCAAGGCGGCAGGCACTTCCGGTGCCGGCAGTTTCTTCCGCCAGGCCGCGTTTGCCTGCTGGGCCTTCGCCAACGATTCCTGTTGGCGACCAAATC
>JBGSLW010000149.1:0-5184 GCA_041740495.1 Pirellulaceae bacterium | reverse complement strand
GATCCGCGACGTCACACTCTTCGGCGAACGATTGCACCTGTTGGTCGAGGCGAGTCTCACGCCGGCCAAGATTCACGAATTTTTGCCGGCGGACGGTCGCCGCATTGAAATCCAACCCGCCGCCGCGTCTCTGGAAGATGTTTTCGTGACGCTCACGCGGCAGGCGGACCAGCAAGGTGTCGACACGTTGGTCGAGGCGTTGAACCAAGCGGATGCACCGCTCCCGGTTGACTTGACAGACCAGACGGCCCTGTCGGCGTCGTATGACCCGGCGTTACCCGGCGCACCCAGCCCTCCCGCGAATCCCCGCGGTGGAAGTCCGCCCGACGTCCGACGGCGCCGGCACACCGATTGGGCGGGGCTTTGGGCCGTTTTGGTCAAAGAGTTTGCCCACATTCGCCGCCAGCCGACGACCTTATTTTTTATGCTGGTCGTGCCGGTGTTGCAAACCGTGATTTTCGGGTACGCGATCAACACGCGAATCGAGCACATCCCGACGGTGGTTCTGAACCTGGACGGGCGCCGGTCGAGCGAATTGTTCTTGGAATCCTTCACCAATTCGCGCAAATTCAAACTGGTGACTCGAGCGCCCGATCGCGGCTCGTTCGACAGCTTACTGCAATCGGGGAAGGCCCAAGTCGGGATCATTATTCCGCCGATGTTTAGCGAACAACTTCTGCGCGGCGAACAGGCCAGCGTCCTGGTCCTGATCGACGGGAGCGATTCGCAGGTCGCCACCACCGCACAGAACGCCGCGGCGTTGGTCGGTCAGAATGTCGCCTTGCAGCGGGCCAGGCAGTTTGGCGAGGCGTTGCAACTGGCGCCGGCCCGCAACGTGGAGGGCCGACCCGTGTTGCCGATCGAGGTCCGCACTCGTTTGTTGTACAACCCCGACCTGGATAGCTCCCACTTTTTCGTCCCCGGCCTGGTCGGAGTCGTCCTGCAACTGGTGACCTTGTTTCTGACTTCGTTTGCGATCGTCCGCGAGCGCGAGTTGGGGACGCTTGAGCAGCTTTTTGTGACGCCGGTCGGCCGCACCGGTCTGATGTTGGGAAAGTTGTTACCTTACTTCGCCGTGGGGGGATTGGAGGTCCTGTTGATGTTGACGGTGATGATCTACGTCTTTGGCGTCCCGATCGCCGGCAATATCTTCTGGCTGTTGGTGTTGGCGATGCTGTTCACCGCCTGCTCGCTGGGGCTCGGCCTGTTGGTCTCGACGTTTGCCCGCACGCAACTGGAGGGCTTTCAGATTGCGTTTCTCCTGATGCTGCCTTCGATTCTGCTCTCCGGGTTTGTCTTCCCCCGCGCGGAGATGCCGTTGCCGATCTATTGGATCTCGTTCCTGCTGCCCGCCACGTACTTCATCGAGATTCTGCGGGGGATAATCTTGCGCGGATCCGTTGTTGCGGACTTGTGGGGGCCGATCGTCGGATTGAGCGTCTGTTGTATCGTGGTCCTGGTCGCGGCGATTGCGCGGTTCCAAAAACGGCTGAATCCTTAGGCTCAATCGTCGATTGCCTTGCCGGTCAACGGCTTTTGTGCGACTTGCAGCTGGAACGATAATTTTTCGTCGCGGACCTCGTAGTCCTCCAACGTGATCCGGCCGCGCAGGAGTCCATCGACGTACGAAACCGTCGACTTCATCTGACCGGTGTTGGTCCCGAGCGAGAGGCCGTCGTAATAAAAATTGAGGTAGACCGAGTCCCCTTCGAATCGAATCTCGACTTGCGCCGCGTCGAAGCCGCTCAAGTCAAACCCGTGGACCGACTCGCCGCCGGCCAACCGCTGCTTGAGCACGTCTTCCTTGAGCGGCTGGTCGCTGAACACAAGGCACTTGACCGGCCCGCCGTCCTCCACGCGGACGTAGGCCACCGCGTGGTTCAGTTGAATCTTCTTGCTGCCGAGTTGCATCATGCCGCTGGTTTTTTGGATCGCGCTATCCGCGGGATCCTTGAGCTCTGCATCTTCCGGAACGACTTCCAGTTTCGGCGTGTCGCGATCGTCCGCCTCGTCATCCATTTCCGCGTCGTCGCCGTCGTCGTCTCCTTCGGCGTTCAGCTGCTTCATCAGCTCGTCGGCCTGCGCTTGCAGCTCCTTCATCGACTTGCCGCCGGGTGCGTTGAGATTCCCGGGGACGCCTTGTAGGGCCTTTTTCAGTTCCGCGTCGACCTGATCTTGGATCGACTTCCCCAAGTCGGCGATGTCCAGGTCGGGCATCTGATCGGCCTTGGGCGCTTCGGCGTCTCCCAATTCCCCAAGCATTTTTTCGGCCGTGTCTTCCGCGGCCTCGGCCGCTGCATCCGCGACGGCCGATTCCTCGACGCGCCGCGATCGCTCCAGCAGCAAGCGCGTCGTGCCGCCTGATTCGACAATCGCCAAGTGAATCGCGCTCGGCGTGCCATCGGCGACCACCAGGCGCGGCGCCTTTTCCGCCAGGTATTCCTCTGCGTTTTCCGCTTTCCAGTCGAACCGGGCGGACCAGGTCTTCAACTGATCGACCAGCTGCGCACGAGTCCACTTGGTTTCGCAAGCCGCTAGCTGTCCGAGCGAATCGAGCTGCAGCGGACCTTGTGATTCCCAGGAGGGAAAGTCGAAGGGGGACATCGGCTCGGCGATATAAAAGACCATCCGCGGGTTCGCTGCGTTGCGCGGGTCGGTCGAGACGCCCACCATCACCCGGCAAGCCTCCTTGCGAAACGTCAGCGACTTGTAGTGCGGAACATCGATCGGCGATTCTTGAAAGCCGCTGGTCGGCTGCCAACCCGCACCGACCATCTTGGCGGACAGCTCCTCGACCGCCGCGGGGATCGTCAAATTGGTCTTGTGACCGGCGTTGATCGCCGTGGCGTGCTCTCCGTCCATTGCATCGGCCACGCGCGGCAGTGTCCGCATATCGACGTTGCCCAGCAACGCCAACATCACGCTGCACTCCGACGGCTCGCTGGATTGTCCGAGGCTGACGCGGATGTGAAAGCCCTGATTTTCAAAAAGGAGATCGGCGTACTGCTCGGTCGCGGCCACGCCGCTATCGAGCTGTTTCCAGCCTACACGAGTCAGTGTTTGCTCGTAATGTTTGACCGCAGCAGCGACGCCGCCGGCCGCGACATAATTGAAGTACGTTTCCGACGCGTCATAGATCTGCTTGATCTGCAGACGATCGAACTGTTGCAGGTCGATCAGTCGCCTCGCCTCCGCCGCGGTCGCCGGCTGGACGCCCCCGCCAGACTGGATGCCGGCCCAAGCGGCGTTTGACGAGACCCCGCCGCAGAGGACAACGTCGATCCCCGCGGCGAGCGCGGCCAGAAAAAGAAGATTGAGTCGACGAGCAACGCGTCGGCGCGGCGAGGTAATTAGGCGAAGGACTTTCATAGCGGAAATGGCTCCGGGGTGACGTTATGGAAAGATGGGCAGACGCCATGCGAGATGAACTCCGAATGCCTCAATAATTGCTCATAATGTGGCGATGGCGACAAGGGCGGTTTCTTGTTTTTTCTTTTGGGGCTCCCTCCCTTAGTTTCCAGACCTTCCTTCCACCGAGGCAGGCTCGGTGGGGAGGAGGAACTGGATGGACAGCTTCCCTTAGTTTCCAGACCTTCCTTCCACCGAGGCAGGCTCGGTGAGGAGGAGGAGACTTGAGTAAACGCATGGCCTACCGCCAAGTTGTTAATTTTTCGGCCGACTGCTAGACAAGGACTTGTCGGCGCTCAGAGAATAGATCAATCAACCGCTAACCCCGAGGCATCACCATGAGCAACCAGCCATCCGCCGAGTCCGATTCCAAGCCCGACTTGCTGATGTGCATTCTCAGCTACTTGGGCATCTTTGCCCTGATCCCGTATGTCGTGAAAAAGGACGATCCCTACATCGCTTGGCACGCGCGGCAAGGCGTCGTGTGGTTGATCTGTTGTGTGTTCGTGATGTTGGGATTTTTTGTCCTGTCGCTGATCCCGTTCCTGAATCTGCTGATCCTTCCGCTCGGCGGTTTGGTTTTTTTGGCAATGCTCGGGGTCTCCGTGTTTTGTATGATCCAGGCATCGCAAGGTCGCAAGTGGCAGATTCCGTTCATCGCCAAGTTTATGGACAAGGTCCCCTTACCGAAGTAGAGCTCGAACACAGGCATCGGGCCAATGTTTCCCATTATTTCCGGCGAGCGTGAACGGACGCGACCTCTCGGTTTTGCCGCCGATTTTTGCGAACACTGTCTCAGCATCACCCGGCATCTCGTTTACTCCCGAGTGATGGCGACCCATGTCTATTACTTCCCGGTATTTCAAAAAGAGATTGATCGATTCGCGGTCTGCCACGTGTGTGGCAGCCGGTCGCTGCGGCCCGTGCAGTTCCAGCGGTGCATACTGGGCGCCCAGGGAGCTCGGGTGGACATCCGCCAATTGCTGGCGGACACCAACCCGAGTTTGACAAACTCGACCGAGTCCATGTTGGACCTGTGGGACCAGCTGGAAACCGGCTCCGCGCGCGAAGTTTACGTGGCGCGACAGTTTCTCGGGTCGCAAGAAGCGGCGATCGAACGCGGTCTAGCCCACAAGCCGTTGCTCGCGTTTGCCGCGACCGCTTTGGGCGCCTGTCTGGCAGTTTTCTTCTGGTGGGGCGGCAACGCGGTGGCGGCAATCGGCGTCACACCGCTGATCCTCTTGGCGCCGTACATGGTCATTCACTGGCAACATCGCCGAATAGCTCGCCAAGTCCAAGCCCGCTTCGCGCGACTTCTCTCTGGAACCGCCACGCGACGGGAGACGGTGGAGCAAGTCCTTTCGAGTCAGGCCGGCCGCTTTCCGCACACCCGCCATTTGTGGAAATCCGTGCGTAGCCGACTGGCCGCCGACGGCACGGTGGGCCGTAACGGCGAGCGCGTCGGCCGGCACGACGAATATCTGGCACTCGCGCACATCCTACCGGAATCGTAGCACGCGCCCGCCGTTTTCCTTCAATCACCGATCGACCGATCAGCCGCCTGGCGCTAGCTCGCGGTTTCTTTCGCTGGTAACGCGCGCCCGCCGCCTTCCTTGAACCACCGATCGACCGATCAGCCGCCTGGCGCTAGCCTGCGGTTTCTTTCGCTGGTAACGCGCGCCCGCCGCCTTCCTTCAATCACCGATCGACCGATCAGCCGCCTGGCGCTAGCCTGCGGTTTCTTTCGGGTTCAGCGGCTCAGAAACCGCAGGCTAG
>JBGSLW010000148.1:0-22143 GCA_041740495.1 Pirellulaceae bacterium | reverse complement strand
GGGGTTTGGTTGGTTGCAGTTGGAACGATTGGGTTTTTTGAGGCATGGGTTTCAGTGCATCGACGTCGTGGGCTGGTTGTCGTAGTATGAATGCATCTGGAGAAACGGAGTCTGGCTCTGCAGGGGTGCATCCAGGCGAGGGATATCCAGTGGTTTCGGTGCATCAACGTGTGAGCGTTTTTGCCAACCAGGCGTCGTAATCCGGAGTGGATTACGATGCCGTTTTTGTTGCTGTTGGATCGTGCCATAGTTGATCGGTGCGGATCAGGGTGTTGAGGATTGTGAGTAGTTTTCGCATGGCTGCGGTCAGAGCCAGTTTTTTGGGTTTTCCGCGCGCGACCAGGTGGGCGTAGAATCGCTTGATGGCGGGATTGAATCGTGTTGCGACCAGCGTTGCCATATACAGCACGCGTCGCACTCCGCTGCGGCCGCCTTTGATGGGGCGCCTGCCGGAAGATTTGCCGGAGTCGTTGTTGATCGGTGCCACGCCGACGAGTTTGGCGACTTGTTGACGGTTCAGTTGCCCGAGTTCCGGCAACTCCGCCACGAGCGTACTGACGGCGACTGGCCCGAGGCCTTTGACGGAGTTGAGAATCTCGACTTTGCGGGCGTTGGCCTGGTTGGCCGCGACGGCTTTGGCGATGCGGTCATCGATCGTTTTGAGCTGGTTTTTCAGGCTTTTGAGCACCGTTTGGATTGAGTCGCGAATGTCGCGGTCACGGGTTTGCTGCAAACGGTTTTCTTCCTGGTTGATCAAGTCAACCAGTTGTCGCCGCCGCTGGACCAAGGCACCGAGTTTGAGATGCGCATCGGACTGTGCGGCTTGTGGAGCCGGGCCGACGACTTGGCCGAAACGGGCGATCAGTGCGGCGTCAATTCGATCGGTTTTCGCGTCCAGTCCGATTCCCTTGGCAAAGTCACGAACCTGACGCGGATTGACCACCGCCAGAGCGATACCGTGCTCGTGGAGCAGGCTAACCAATAGCGATTCGTACCCGCCGGTTGCTTCCATGACGACGAGCGTGTCGTTGGAAATATCCAGCGAGTTGATCCATGCGACGATCTCCCGTCTGGAGTTGCTGACGGTGACCGAGTCGTGGTCATTGCACACATCCAATTTGTCTTTGGAGACATCGATTCCAATGATGGTACAACCCGAGTAAGATGCATTCTTCATTTTGTCCCTTCCTAATATTCGAGCTCGCAGCGATGCGGCTCACGCGACGGTACGGGTTCGAAATGAAACGGCTTGCGATCACGCTGACACTCGGTCTCGATGACCAAGGAACCATCGATCTACAAGCCGCCGCAGCCTTGGGACGGCCGTCTCAGGGCTGCTACTTACTTACAACTAGATCACCCACAAGAAATGATTCAACGGGTGTCTATTCGAAGATATTAGGAACCAAATTGTTTTGTTTCCGGGCGTTGACGACGGCGGAGGGTGCTCTCGAACCCCGACCGTTGACCATTCGCTTGGACCAACGCTCGTCGCCAAAGGAGCAGTCACGAGCGACGTGGTGCGGCAAGACCGATAACTGCGTTTCGCTTTCGACTAAGATTTGGTTCCTGACACCTTTTCTTTACGCCAGGGGATCCGAATCAAATCGAGAAGTTTCTGCGAGGCGACTCGGAGACTCATCTTCGACCGGCCGTGGGCCCGATCGCGAAACGTGACAGGGACTTCCCGAGTCCGCACTCCGGCTTGTTGCAGACGCCATAGTATCTCCTCCAAGTAGGCGTAGCCGCCCGAACGCAATGTCTCGATCGGCAGACGGTGGAGCGCCGCGACCCGGTAGACTCGAAACGCCGTCGAGTTGTCCAAGGTCGCCAGACCCAAGCGGAAACGGGACAAGCAGTTCACCAGGCGGCTCGCCGCCCGCCGCCGCCACGGCCAACCCTCGATTTTGCCCCCCTCCACGTACCGCGACCCGATGACGCAATCGATCGGAGGCTCCTGCGATTGGAATGCGCGCGCCAGCAGTTTCGGCAAGTCGGCTGGGTCGTGGCTGCCGTCGGCGTCCATGGTTGCCAGCCACTCAAATTCGCGATCGACCGCAAATTGGAACGCCGTCCTGGCCGCGGTTCCCAGTCCCAGCCGTCGGGGGCGAATCACACAAAAAAAACGCGGGTCGATCTCGGCCTGTCGAACAGCCCAGCGACCGGTACCGTCCGGCGAATTGTCGTCGACGACCAGCAGCGCAGCATGCGGCAAGTGCCGGCGTATTCGCTCGATCAGTCCCGGCAACGAATCGATTTCGTTGTACGTGGCGAGGGCGACCAGCAGGCTTTCGCCGCGGTTCATGGGACCAGGCCCATCGCCTGGCGCAATTGGCTGCCGATCCGTTCGATCTCCAATTGGGACTCCGCCGCACGATTCTTTTGCAATAGCGGCTGCCCCGCCGCGAATTCGGCTTGGATCTCTCGGGCGAACGCCCCGGAGCGAATTTCGTTGAGAATCTCGCGCATCGTCTGCCGAGCACGTTCGTCGATCAGCCGTGGCCCGCGAGTGTAATCGCCGTATTCGGCGGTGTTTGAGATATGGGCATGCATGTACTCCAAGCCGCCGCGATGGATCAGGTCGACCACCAGCTTCAGTTCGTGCAAGCATTCGAAGTACGCCAGCTCGGGCTGATATCCTGCCTCCAGCAACGTTTCGAAGGCGGTCTTGATCAACTGCGAGACGCCGCCGCACAGCACGACTTGTTCGCCGAAAAGATCGGTTTCGGTTTCAGCGGCCACGGTCGTTTGGTAGACGCCGACCCGTGTCCCCCCCAAGGCTTTCGCAAACGCCAGTCCATCGGCGAAGTGTTCGGCGGTGGCATGCGGCCCGGGTGCGATCAGATAGGGTACGCCACTCCCTTCGGTGTACGCGGAACGGACGCGATGACCGGCCGCCTTCGGCGCCACCAGGATCGCGGCCGCATTCGCGGGCGGGATGATCAGCTGGTAATGCAGGCTGAATCCGTGCGACGTGATCAACAGTGCGCCCGGTTGCAGATAGTTTCGAATCTCCGCCTGAAAAATCGGCCCGTGCAATTCGTCAGGCAGTTGCAGATTGATCAAGGCGCTGGCCTGCACCGCGTCGGCGATCGAGCGAGGCTCGAACCCATCGGCGATGGCGGCGGCGTGCCCTGCCCCGCCACCGCGCTGGCCAATCAGCACCTGGCAACCGCTGTCGCGGAGATTCAAGGCGTGCGATCGTCCTTGGGCGCCGTAGCCGATCACCGCGACCGTGCGGTGGCGGAGTCGATTCAAATCGGCGTCGGCGTCGTAGAAGACTTTGGTCGTGGTCATATGGTTTTACGGTTCGTCGTCGAGAGTCCGCTGCTCTTGCAACATCTGCGCCATTTCCATAGCGGTGTGCTGGTCCCCTTGGTCTTGGGCAGCACGAATCCCCGCTTGAAGGGCTTCGATCACCTGGGCGGTTTTCCCCGAGCGAGCCAGAATCTGGGCGGTGCGGAAATACGACGGGACGTGGGGAGGTTCGCCGCGCATCAGTTCGGCGAACAGGCTCAGGCTCTCTTCGGCGTTCCCGGCGCTATCCAATTCCATGGCGAGCGCATACCGCAAAAACACGTCCTCCGGCTCGTGCTGCAACATTTCGCGAATTTTCTCGAGGCGCGACATGGTGCGTTTTCTTGCTGGCGCGAAACGAACAAGTTAGAATCGGCGCTGGAATCGATCAAAAAACCAGGGCGCAGAAACGGGGGGTGCGTTGGGCATTCTACCGCGGTCGCCCTTTTCTCGCAGGGTGGTTTCAATGATTCGGCAAATGGCCACGATGGGTGGTTGGACATGGTGTGTGGTAATGCTCGCGGCAGGTTGTGCCAGTTCCTGGGCGGAAGAGCCGGTGAGCGGCAAGGCGGCGGCCGGTCGCACACGGCAAGCGGATCGGCCGCGAATCGCTTTCGTGACGAATGGGATCGCCAATTTCTGGAAGATCGCCGAGACCGGGGCGCTCAAGGCGGGGCAAGACCTCGACTGTGAAGTCATCGTCAAGATGCCGACTCGGGAAGGTGGCCGAGCCGCCAACCAGAAACAAATTCTCGAGCAGTTGCTCAGCCAAGGGATGGATGCGATCGCCGTCAGCCCTGTCGATCCAGCCAATCAGACCGATATCCTCAACGAGGTCGGAGACAACTGCAAGTACATCACGCACGACTCGGATGCGCCGCAGACCAACCGCCTCCTCTACATCGGTATGTCCAACTACGACGCCGGGCGGATGGTGGGCGAGTTGATACGCGAGGCGATTCCCGAGGGTGGTAAGGTCGTCCTGTTTATTGGCTCGATGGAACAGAACAACGCCAAGCTGCGGCGGCAAGGGGTGATCGACGAGTTGCTGGGACGTTCGCACGACCCAGCGCGATTCGACGAACCGGGGGGGGAGATCAAGGGAGATCGCTACACGATTGTGGCGACGCTGGTCGACGACTTCGACGATGTCCGCAAGAAGGAACTCCCCGAGCAGACCTTGGTCAAGTACAACGACATCGACTGTATGGTGGGGCTGTTCGAGTACAACCCGCCCTTTATCCTGGACGCGCTCAAGAGCGCTGGGAAGCTGGGGCAAATCGCGGTGGTAGGGTTTGACGAAAACGAACGGACCCTACAGGAGATCGCCGCGGGGAATTGTGCGGGCACGGTGGTGCAGAATCCCTATATGTACGGATACCGATCGGTCGAGCTTCTCGCGCAGATGGTCCGCGGGAAAAAGGTCGAATCGAAGGATGGTTTCGTCGACATCCCGGCCCGCAAGATTACCAAGGAAAACGTGATCGAGTTTCGCGATGAGTTGAACGCGCTGATCAAGGGAGCCGGCAAGTAACCACGCATGCAACCAACCTCCCACCGGTCTTGGAGGTCGAGGGAGTCAGTAAGAGTTTTCCCGGCGTGCAGGCCCTGGATTCGGTCAGTCTCCGCCTGAACTCGGGGGAATTGCTCGCGGTGATCGGCGAGAACGGCGCCGGCAAAAGCACCCTGATGAAGATCCTGGCGGGGATCCAGACGCCGGACCGAGGGCGCATTCGGGTGGCGGGTCGGCCGGTGCGCATCGGGAGCGTGGCCGATGCGACCCGGCTGGGGATCGCGCTGATCCACCAGGAGCTGAACCTGTGCGACAACCTGGACGTCGCGGCGAATATCTTCCTGGGGCGAGAGATCGGCCGTTGCGGATGGCTGCGGCAGGCGGCGATGCACGACCAGGCACGGAACGCACTGGAGTCGGTCGGATTGGCCGTGGCGCCCGATACCTTGGTGCGGCAGCTTTCGATCGGGCAGCAGCAGATGGTGGAAATCGCCAAGGCGATTTCCACGCAGGCCCGGATCATGATCATGGACGAGCCGACCAGCAGCTTGTCGCTGCGCGAGACGCATCGTTTGTTCGAACTGATTGTTGCGCTGCGGCAGCGTGGGGTGAGTGTGATTTATATTTCGCATCGCCTCAGCGAGATCGAACAGATCGCGGACCGGGAGGTGGTGCTGCGAGATGGGCGGAACGCCGGCGCGCTGACGCGGGATCAGATCAACCATCAGGCGATGGTGCAGTTGATGGTCGGACGGGAGCTCAGCAGCTTCCATCCGCATACTCCGCAGACACCCGGGGTGGTGGTGCTGCTGGTGACGGGGTTGCGGACGCCTGAGAACTCGCGGCACGCGATCGACTTGCAGTTGCGGCGGCACGAGGTGGTGGGGTTGGCGGGTTTGGTCGGCGCGGGCCGTTCGGAGCTGCTCCAGGCGATTTTTGGAATCAACCTGCCGGCGGCGGGCGAAATCCGCTTGGCGGGAAAGCCGATCGGGTTGGGGCGGTGTCGCGAGTCGATCGCCGCCGGGATGGCGCTGGTCCCGGAGGATCGCAAAGCCCAAGGCGTGATCTTGGAGATGGCAATTCGCGAGAACGTCACGCTCAGCCGGCTCAGCAAACTGGTCCGGTTGGGGTGCTTTATCGATCATTCCGGAGAACGGCACGTCGCCAGCGAACAGATCGCGGCGCTGCGCGTGAAGACGCCGTCCGCGGAGCAGGCCGTCCAATTGCTTTCGGGCGGGAACCAACAGAAGGTGGTGATCGGCAAGTGGCTGGCTTGTGCCCCCAAGGTGCTGTTGATGGATGAGCCGACCCGCGGCGTCGATGTCGGCGCCAAACAGGAAATCTACCGCCTGATCCACGAGATGGCAGTCGCCGGCGCGGCGATCCTATTCGCCAGCAGCGATCTGGAAGAGGTCCTGTCGATGTCCGATCGAATCCTGGTGATGCATGAGGGGCGGATCACCGGGGAATTGCCGCGCAGCCGATTCAGTGAACAAGCCGTGATGCGGCTCGCCACCGGACTAATGGAGTGAACCTCCCGTGTTTCCGTCCTATGCAGAACCGTCCGAGCTGAAAGTGTCCGCGTTGTTAACTCGAACCGTTGAGGACAACTGTTCTACACTAGACGGTAGCTTACCCTATGTTGAACCGTCAGAGTTGAAGGTGTACGCGTTGTTAACTCGAACAGTTGAGGACAACTGTTTCTACACTAGGCGGCAGCTTAACTTATGTTGAACCGTCAGGCGAAGGTGTATGCGCTGACCTGTCGGCTAAACAAGGAATGGAGAACGGAACGTGAATCAGTCTGCCAGCAAGATCACCGGCATTTTTTTGTTGCTGTTGTATGTCTGCGTGACGACGGCGCTCCTCAACGATGCGTTCATCAAGCCTTTCAATCTGCAAAATCTGGTTCGCTACATTTCGCTGTTCGGGATCATCGGGATCGGGGCAGTGTTCGTGATCATCACGGGCGGAATCGATCTGTCGATCGGTTCGCTGGTCGGTTTGACCGGCTGCGTCATGACGCTCACGATCAACCAGTGGACCGAGCACGGAGCGGCGGCCAATCTGGGGTTTCTCCTGCGCGTCGTGGGGATCGAAGCGCTTTTGATCGGAATTCTCACGGGAGGATGGGGAGCGTATCGGACGTGGGTACAACACCGTCCACCGGGACCCGGACACTGGATCGTGGCGGCGGCGGCCGCCTTGGCGGGAGGCTCGCTCTGGGCGGCCGCCATCGGCGCCACCGGACTGGAGCTCCCTTCGGGCCTCACAATTCCGATTTGTCTGGTGCTGGTCATGTTGCTGGCCCTCCACATCGGTTGGCTGCACGGAATTTTGATCACCAAACTCAAACTGCAGCCGTTTGTCGTGACGTTGTGCGGATTGATGTGCTATCGAGGGCTCAGCCGGTGGCTGGCCGACGACAAGCCGATCGGATTCGGAACAACCTACGACGACTCGCTGCGCCTGCTGGCGATTGGCAAGCCTTGTACTGCGACGTTCGTGTTGTTGGCTGGCGGCGTCGTCGTCGTGCTGGCGGCGGTCGGACGCTGGCTCTGGCGCGTGAAATCTGGCGAACGAGCCGATGGGGTCACGACGGGGACCTGGCTGGTGATCGGCGCCGCGATGATCTTGGTGGGGAGTGCCAAATATTGGGATGGTTGGCAAACCGAATTCGGCGACTCGCTGTTCCAGCTGGGCAGCTGGCAGTTGCGGACGTTTTCGATCCAAGTTCCTGACCCGGCCGAGGATCGACCGGCCGAGCTGATGCAATGGGGTTTGTATCCGTTCATCGTCTGCGGAATTGGGATGATTGTCGCCTCGACGCGACGGTGGTGGCGCGAGGGGGATCGCCGCGGTTGGCTGCGGCATGTGGTCGGACCGTTGGTACTTTGCATCGCGGGAGGTGCGGCGATTGCGATCTGCAAGCGTTGGATCGGCGATCAGCCGGTGAATTTGACGGGCTGGAAGTCCGATCAAGTCTGGCGGTTCCTGGCGGTCTGCGCCGCGATGGCGGTCACGATGGGCGGCGTCTTCTGGCTGATCTCCCCGATTTCGCGAGGGGGTTCGGCGTGGGAGAAGTCCTGGTTGGCGTTGACCGCTGTTTCGGCTGTGTTTTGGTTGCTGAGTCAAACCACGATCCACAAGACGACGATTCAAGTCCCCTTTTTCATCATGTTGGCGGTCGCCGTGTTGGCAGGAATCTTCTTGCGACAAACGATCTACGGTCGTTACTTGTTCGCGCTGGGCCGCAACGAAGAGGCGACGCGGTATAGCGGGATCAATACCGACCGGATGATCATCCTGGCGTACGTCGCCTGCGCCGCGTGTGCCGGCCTGGGGGGAATCTTGTTTACGCTCGCTTCGAACAACGTTGAACCCAGCGGCCATGGGAGCTTTTATGAGCTTTACGCGATCGCCGCGGCGGTCTTGGGGGGGTGCTCGTTGCGGGGGGGCGAAGGCTCCGTTATCGGAATGATCCTGGGCGCCGCGATTATGCGAGTCCTGTTCAACGCACCCAACATGATCGGCGTCGCCCAACAGCTCGAGCTCTTCACGATGGGGATCGTCATTCTGCTGGGGGTGATCACCGATGAACAAATTCGCCGCGCCGCCGCCCGCCGCAACCGTACCCTGCGCGTGGATTGATTGCGCGTGGAATGATTGCGCGTGGAATGGTAGGGATTCCGATGTTGAACCGTCAGCCGCAAGGGGTACGCGGAGAGCGTCAACACTGCGGGGCACCGCCGCCTGCGGCTGGCGGACAATACGAATGGGACGGGCGCACAGTGTAGAAGGGGGCACAGTGTAGAAGGGGGCACAATGTAGAACAGTTGTCCTCAACTGTTCGTGCGACGAGAGATCGAAGTGGTGGCGCCCGCAGAGACGCGGAAACGAAGCAAGTGGGAAACGACTAGGTTCATGGTGGAAGTTCATGGCGCCGGCCTACAAGGCCGGCGTACGGTACTCCGGCCTTCTGTCTTCGGCGTACGGGCCTCCGGCGTACCGCTTCCGCTTGCGGCTGACGGTAAAAAATTGTAGTGGTTACCGATGCGGATCGCGGAAATTGGGACACTGGCCGAAGAACTCCCGCGGGTTGTCGAAGACGATTCGTCGAATCGTCGCATCGGCGTGGCCGCGGCGGCGCATTTCAAAGATCAAATCGGCGATCGCCGTCGGGCGACTCGGTCCCCAATCGCCGGCCGAGTTCGCACAGAGTCGCTCCGGCCCGAATTGCTCGATCATATCCGCCGCCCGAGCCGGTGTGCATTTGGAAACCGGGTACAACGTCATGCCAGCCCAGAAACCCGCGTCCAACACATGACGGATCGTGTGTTCCTCCACATGGTCGACCAGTACTCGTTCCCGTTGCAGCCCCGGTTGGTTGGCCAGCATGTCCAGAATCATCCGTGTCCCCTGGTACTTGTCTTCCAGGTGGGGAGTGTGGATCAGGACCAGTTGCTGGTGATCGACCGCCAACTGCAGGTGTTCTTCGAAAACCACCGCCTCATTGGCGGTATTCTTGTTGAGTCCGATTTCGCCGATTCCCAATACGTTGGGTTTGTCCAGAAACTCGGGGATGATTTCGATCACTTGCCGCGCCAGCCGCACGTTTTCGGCTTCTTTGGCGTTGATGCACAACCAGGTGTAATGCTGGATACCGTATTGCGCTGCGCGGCGTGGTTCGAAGTCGGTGAGTTGGCGAAAGTAATCGCGAAAGCTCTCCACGCTGCCTCGATCAAACCCTGCCCAGAACGCAGGCTCGCTCAACGCCACGCACCCCATCTTGGCCAGCGACTCGTAGTCGTCGGTGGTGCGGGAGACCATATGGATGTGCGGATCGATGTACTCCACGCAGGAATCCTTGGGGGAAAAAGTTGGTTGTGGGCCAGAGGTCAGCGATCCGATTGCCAGTTGGCGTCGTAGGGGCGGGAACAGGCCAGCTGAATGCGCTCGGCGCGGTTCCCCTCGCCGTCGAGCAGGATCTTGAGAGTTTCGAGCAGCAGCGCGGACTTGGGGGAGGCTTGCAGGCTGCCGCCGGCTCGTTCGATGCGATCGAGCGATGCACCGACCTGCAGGATCTTGGCGCGGATTTCCAGGAATTCACGTTCGATGATGGCAGCGGCATCCATCGTCAACAGCCCCCTTCCAGCGTCGGTATTGCCAGATCCGGTGTTTAGAAAATCAGGCGTTCGAACCAGCCGTTGAGCACGGACCAGAGCAGCAAGAACAACAAGCCGCCGACCACCAGTGGGGCCACCATCACGAGTATCGACCAGCGGAGTGGCATCGTTTGGGCGACGACCGCCGGTTTCGATTCGGCAGCGATCGCGGCTGCCCCGGAACGCGGGGCGATGGCTGCCGGCATGGTGGGGAGAGTCGAAACAAAATCGTCGCGGTTTTCCTGGACAGGAATCGTGGACGATGGGCGGCCGTCGTCTTCGGGGTCGACCGCCTGCGGAACTTGGGGCTGCGAAACTTGGGCCTGCGAAATCGAAGTAGGAATCGGGCCGCCGTCTCCCCCACCGGACTTGTTCGGTTCCAGGACGGAGGGTGCAGCCGACGGCGCGGTCGATCCGTCCTTGCCGGCCGGCTGGCCCGCGGGAACTTTCGACGGATCGTCGCCCTCGTCCATTTCCTCCGACTGATCGAATTCGTCTTGGCCTTCGTCGCCGCCGGTTTCCCAGCTCAACAGCGATTCGGCTCGGCGCACTGCGTCTGGGTCGATCTTCCGCAATTCGTCGATCGCGATCTTGGCCTCGGGTTTGGGGCAGATCTGCAGATAACTGATCACCGGCACGCGGACCCATTGCGAGGATTCGTCGGCGTTCTTGAACAGGTCGACCATCCGATCGATCACCGACCAGTCTTCCCAACGGGCCAGATCGGGGATGATCAAGTCGGCCCGCTCCGGCGACTTCAGGACGTGATGGAACGATTTGAGGATCCGTTCCCGCGGAATCTGTTTGCTTTCCATCGCGTGGAAGCGAATCGCGGAGATCGCTGAAAACGCGTCGACGTAATCGCACTTGGGGTTGTCCAGGAACAACTCGTCGATCAAATCGAATCCGGCCTCGCCGCGGAGTGTGATGTAGCAGGCGATCATCGCATCCAAGCTCCGGCGGATCTCTCCCGACTCCGACTTCATCATCGACTCGAGCATCGCAAGATCGTCGTCGGTGCCGCACACGCCCAGCAGCGTGAAATACAGTCGCTTGCGGCTGCTGGAAACTTCGGGATCCTTCAGCCACTCGACCACCAAGTCATGGTCCATATACGGCTTGAGCGCCTGCACATCGGCGTAGGGGGCTCGAGCGAACTCTTCGTAGGCGTCGAATGCCAAAAAGGGTTCTTCGTCCTGCAAGTATTTCTGGAAAAATCGCAAGCGTTCGAACCCGGTCTCAGGGAGTGTCGGGACCGCCGACAAATATTCCTCGGCCCGGGGACTGACTTTGATCGGCGTGGTCCAAGAGAAATCGGGTGGGTTGACCCCCATGACCAGAACGCGTTGGCCCGGTTCAAACTGGCCGACAACGATCCCTTGGAATTCCTGGCCGACGGTGACAAATTCCGCTTTCCCCTTGATGACCGCAGCGACTTTGAAGACCGCTTTGGGGAGCGCATCTTGTTGCGGAGGCGGATCGAGGTGCCGAACCAGGTCGGCCAATACCACCACGTCGCTGGTGTTCATCTGCTCCGCCAACGTTTGTTGCACCGCATTGCAAAATGGGCAAGCAGCACGGAAACCGGCAGCCGAATCCGCCGCGGACCACGTCGGCATGCCGGCCAGCGGCGGCAGGTTTCCGAGAGCTCCGCCGAATACGACCAAACAACCCACGGCCAGGCGATGCAATGTCATCATGAAGTTCTTACGCACGGCGGCACACCTAAGTTCTGGGTCATGAAATTTACGCGTCACAGTCCGATTCCCAGGCCACTTGCAGATCCGCGATCGAATCGATCCGCATTCAACTGCCCAGCGATTTTGCGACGTCGGTACGGTAAGCCGTGATGGCCGGGTAGACCCCCACGACAATCGCCAACAAGATGAGTCCGGGAATCAACAAGAACTCGGGCGAAATCTCCAAGTATTGTACGAAACTTGCCCCCCAATTGGAAATACCTGGAATCAGATACTCCAGCAGCGGCAAACGGGGTGCAAACCGCAGAAAACCGATCTGGACACCGGTTTGAGCTTCCACCAACGGGCTGAGAGCGGCGTTTAAGGCATGCCCGGCCACCCAGCCCAACAACCCACCCCCCAACGAAAGGAGGATGGACTCCCACAACATGATCGTGGTCACGCGCGAACGGCTAGCACCCAAAGCCCGCATCACCGCAATCTCGTGCCGCCGCTGATTCATGGAGTTGTAGATTCCGACCAGGATGCTGATCCCCGAGACCAGGCAAATCACGGTCGTCAGCCCCAGCAGCAGCCACAACACCGGGTCGATGAAGTTGGCGAACAGCGCCGTCACTTCCTCGACCGGATTGACGGCCTGCGGGGCGACCTGGGCGCGAATCGGCCGGAAGTTCGACCAATTCAGCGAGGGCTCCATGTAGCCGCCGTTATTCACGCTGCCAATGATCACCATCGGCAGCGCGCCGAACTCGTCCCCCTCCGGATTGGTCCGGATCAAGATCGAGGTGATTTCGCGCTGCTCGAGCGGGAGCGGTTCTCGGTTCAACTGAGCGGGGAATGGAAATGGTCGATCGGCCGGTGGCGTTACATCCTGCGCTGAAGAATTTGGGCGATATGCGACCGGAGTCCAGCGCGTCGCGTCAGCCGTCGGACGCGGGAGAATTTCCCGCCGCGCATCGAACTCGTCCGCCTCCTCGCCTTCCTGATTCTCTTCGTCCGTTCCTTCTTCCGTTTCGTCCGAGGGGGGGGCGACCGGTTGCCCCTCGTCGATCGGTTTGGCGTGGTCGTCCATCAAATAAAAGCCTTCGATGTTGCAGAAAATCGCCTTGTCGTTGGGGGTGCCGGTTGGTTCCAGGATCCCCACGACGGTGAACGCCGCCTCGTCGTGAAAGTGGGCACTCTGCGTATTGGGATCCCCGTGGACGGGACTGATTTTCTCGCCAAGTTTCATCGATTCGCGTTGAGCCAATTGGCTGCCGATCACGCACTCAAAGAAGCCGTGTTCCTCGTCGTAATCGTGGAAGGGCCGGCCCGATGCAAACTTGAATTTCTTTCCGGTCTCCACATCCAGAACCAACTCGCTGAAGAACTCGCTGGTCGTCGCCACTGTGGGGTACGCGGGGAGCCCCGAATTCAACTCGCGGGCCCAGGCGTCTCCCAGGTTGACCGGAATCGCCATCGCCGCAAAGTCGGCGCGGAATCCCGGCTTGCCGAACCCAATCTGATCGCGCGACACCCGGTTCAGTCCGTCGGCAATCGCCACCGTCGTCAACGACTCGGTCAGTCCTCCGCCACCCAGGCCGGACAGAAGTTGCTGATGCAACTCCAGCGTCGCCAACTCGGCGCCCAACGCCCGGTTCGCGACCGAGTGCTCGAGATAGCGGCTGCGCGAATCGGCGTCGCGGAACGCCAAGTAATACTCGAAGGGAATCGGCTCCAGCGGCTTCCCCATATAACGCACCGTGCTGAGCGTCAGTTGCATGCTGCCGCCGCGCGAACCCATTAAGACGTTGTATCCGAAGCTCGAGTTGGTTCGGAACGATTCGGAAACGACTCCGTGAATCGTCAGGACGGCCACGACCAGCATCACGCCCAACGCCATCGAAACGATGGTCAGCAGTGACCCGAGACCGCGATGTTGGATACTGCGCCAGGCAATTTTGACCACGTTCATGCGCTGGCCCTCGCCTGGCTGACCGCCCGGTTGATCTCGGGAAGGCGGTCGACCCGATCGAATTGGCTAGCCACGTCCATCGAATGTGTGACCAGCAACAAGGCAATCTTTTCTTCCCGGCAGGTGCTGCGGATCAAATCGACGACCTGTCGTTGGTTCCGCGGGTCGACGTTCGCCGTCGGCTCATCCGCCAGAATCAGCGAGGGCTTATTGGCCAGCGCCCGGGCCACGGCGACTCGTTGCTGTTCCCCGACCGACATCGCTCGGGGCTTGTTGTGTTGGCGGTGGGCCAAGCCGACTCGCTCCAGCAACCGGCGGGCTCGATCGGGCTCGACTTGCTTCCGGCAGAACGACATGCCCAACTGGATATTCTCCAGGGCGGAGAAGGCGGGGAGCAGATTAAACGTCTGAAACACGTAGCCGATGTGGTTGGCGCGGACTTTGTCGCGCCGCGATTCGGAGTACTTACTGACCTCGACCCCCTTCAGCCAAATTCGGCCGGAATCGGGTCGGATGATCCCGGCGATCACATGCAGCAAGGTCGACTTTCCGCAACCGCTATCGCCGATCAAGACGACTTGCTCGCCCGCTGCCACCTCGAATCGAGGCAGATCCAAGATCGGCACCGCCTGACCATCCGGCTGGCGGAACGACTTCTTGATCTCTTCCAGCTTCAGCATGCGATTTGCAGTACCTCAAGTCGTTGAGCGAGACGGGGCTCGGAATTCTGCGATCGGTCGACCGCCAACTTGCCCCCAAGTATACGGAATGACGCTTCACTGTCCACGCGGACCAACAAGCTGCTGTCCTGCATCGATTGCAAAGTGCCTTTGCCGGCACCCTCCAGCTACCGAGCTGACGCGTGGACCGCGGGTGGCGTGAGGTATTATGTGTAGGAAATCTCGAATACAATCAGGGTCAGCTGCCTGCGGCATTTTTCCCCACGTTCGGAACCTGATCATGTGGTTCTTGGCACAGCGGTCTTTTCCCCCGAATCCGGAGCCGGCGATTTGGGTCGTGGCATTCCACATTGTGCTTCTAGCCCTCGTCGTTATCGCCTTGGGCGCAACTATTTGGATGGCGAAATCTCGGCCGAGGTTTCGACATCTGGCGATCTGGCCCATCCTCATGTTCGCAGCTTTGGTCCTCACGAATGGCTACGAGGGACCAGAATTCACCAAGGATTTTCTTCGCGGGTACACTTTTTTTGTCTTCGTTATCGGTGTTGCCAACCTTTTGGCAACGTACGTCGCGCTCGTGCAGCGCCGGGAACGCACAAGCCGGGCTTGGCTGATTTCAGGTTGCGTGATCGGATTGGGACTGGCAATTCTGCTGCTGTTGCCGCAGGTACCCCAAGTTCGCGAAGCGGCGCGGCGGACCGACTGCAAGAATCGTTTGAAGTCGATCGCGCTCGCGATGCACGATTGGGAGGCCGATCACGGTCGACTGCCTGATTTAACGGTGTCGGCCGCGGAGGGACCACCTCGGTCCTGGCGAGTCGAACTGCTGAGCTATATGGAGATGTCGAAGGTTCGCGAGCGATATCGCGACGATGCGACTTGGGATAGCGAGGCCAATCTGCCGGCGGCGCAAACGAGTATGCCGGATCTAGAGTGCCCGTCGGCCAGGCGCCGAGAGAATCAACGCGATGGTAAGGGGAGATATTTTACTCACTTCTTGGCAGTGACCGGCCCCGATACCGTTTTTGCCGATGGTCGGGGTATGAATCTACACGACGTTGCCGAAGCGGATGGAACCAGCCGAACGCTCATGCTGGTCGAAGCGGTCGGGCGGAATATCGTGTGGACCGAACCGCGCGATGCGGATACCAGCCAACAGCCGATTGGACTCAACTTGCCTGGCGCCACGGTATTCGACTCCCCGGGCTTGGGGTCCACGTACCATCATGCCGGCGTCAACATGGTGTTCGCGGATGCTACGGTGTATACCGTTCCCAAAAAAATCGACCCCGAGATTTTGCGGGCCTTGACGACCGTGCACGGCAACGACCCCGCCGATCGTGGCTTCTGACGCTAGGCTTTGTCCCCAAACACAGTTTCGCGTCCCCATGAGATTAGCCGCATGGCGCTAGCCTGCGGTTTCTTCGCGCGTCCAACAGCGGTTTCTTCGCGCGTCCAACAGCGGTTACTTCGCGCATCCACCAGCGGAAACCGCAGGCTAGCGCCATGCGGCTGATGTTTTGGGACAAAGGCTAGTCCCACCACCAGATTTTTTCGTCGGCGGGCAATTGTACTTCGGTTCGCTGCTGGAGCAGCTTGCCGTCTAGATCAACAGCGAGGTTTTCCGGCTCCAGTGCGATCGACGGGTTGATCGAAAACCCCCCGCCGGCCGGCAGCAGCAGCATCTCCCCCTTGAAAATCGTGTTGGCGACCGAGGGTGCCGTGCGGGGCACCGGCAAAGATTGGTGCGGGAGTTGCCCCCGATCCAGCAGCAATCCTCCCGGCCAATCGATCCGAGTCCAGGCGTCGTGCCGTTGCAGCCAGGCGGAGGCGACCAACAGGTCGACGATGTTTCGCAACTGGGCGAAGACGGGAGACGCTTCCGCGATGGCGGTGTACTTTTCCGTAAACTCACGGGCATACGTCTTGGCGGCGCGGCTGGCGCGGCGCTCTTGGATCTCCAGGCTCCCATCGGGCCGCAACACGACTCGATTTGTAATCAATTGCACTCCTTGACCTGTCATCTGCATCGCCTCGGCGCGGGCGTCCTGGACGATCCAGTCGTAGTCGGGGGTCAGCCACCATTGCTGAAAATCGCGGATCGGGCGGTCGACCGCTGCGGCGAACGTCGTCATTTCCACCGGAGGAGGCTCGAGTCCAATTGCGATCAGCTTCATCCGATAATCGCTCTCGACCATGACTTGGGACAGATGGCAATCGGCGGGGGCTCCGTGAATCCAAATGTGCGCCGGACCCAAGAGCTCGGCCGCCCGCGAGTTCAAAAAATCCGCGATCGGCACATGCTCGGCGGGTGTAAATCGCTGCGGCATCAGGCGGTGGATTCCCTGAAACCGACGCAGCCCTTCGGCGGCGGGATCGATCGAACAGAGTACGACTTGATTGCGCGGCGCACGCGGTCCAAGAGCCCGCAGGGCAATCAGCAGGTCATCCAATAGTACGACCGGAGCGTTGTCGTCGATCGCCACGATGCGGCCGGTCGGATCCTCCATCCACCCACCCGCCGGTCCGGCCAGCACGATGTCGTGCGCATCGGGATAGACGAAGACTCGTTCGACCCGTTTGAGCCCTGCCAGATAGCGAATCGAGTCCTCCAACGGGAGACCGTCCGCCAAGGTCCGGGCGATGGCCTGCTCTAACCTGCGCAAAGAAATCTTGCGCTGCGTCGAGCGACGAAGGATGTTCCCTTTCAACGCAGCACGCGCCGCCTTCGCCCGTTCGGCGCGGAGTCGCCCCGTCGGATCCTCGACCGTGGCGACCTCTAACAATCCATTCGCATCGATCGTCACGCCGAACGTCGGCAACTGCACCGCCACACCCAATTGCGGTTGCGGATTCTGGCCCAACGAAAAGCCAGCGATTCCAAACCACCAGCAGAGTACGCAACCCACGCGGGCGAATTCAATCCGAGGCGCCCTCGACTGCAATCTGTTCCCAAACATGCTCGACGTCTCCGAGCTGAACCGCCCTGCCCCTGGGCATCCCTTATTGTATCGCAATTTGAACCGGCCATCCAATCGATTGCCTCCTCCCCACCGAGCCTGCCTCGGTGGAGGGACGGGCTGGAGACTACCGCGGACCGCCGGCGCCACTTCCTCCTCCCCACCGAGCCTGCCTCGGTGGAAGGACGGTCTGGAGACTACCGCGGACCGCCGGCGCCACCTCCTCCTCCCCACCGAGCCTGCCTCGGTGGAAGGACGGTCTGAAGACTACCGCGGACCGCCGGCGCCACTTCCTCCTCCCCAAGAAACCGGTCGCAGCGCAACAGACCGACGCCGCGGAAGAAACCGCAGGCTAGCGCCATGCGGCTGATTTTTTTGCGGGCTCGTTCAGCGCAAGGGTGGCGCGGGGCTACGCCAGTTTGGTCAGAATTTCGGCGACGAGCTTGGGGTCGTCTTGTTTCACGAGATGCTCGATCGTAGTCGGCTCAATTCCCAACAACGGCAGGTGTTTGCGGAGAGCGTCCCAATACTGTTGCCGTTTTTTCCCCGAAGCCAGGAACAACTCGGTCACCAGCTCTTGGGCGCGCTGAAGGGCGATTGCGTCCCGATTCTGGTAGTAGTTCTTGATGACTTTGCTTTGATAGGTCGATCGTTCAGCCATGGTCGCGCGGTTTCTGAGGGGTTTCTACGAAATTCCGTCTAGTGGAAATGTTACCGGGAAGCCAGCCAGCCGGGGAGATGCCGCACCAGGTGGCGCGTGCGCTACCTGGCCGCATTCCCTCCATCGGCTTTCCAGCGTCCGTTCTTCAGGTCCAGCGTAGAGCAATTGTCCCCAATTGCTCGGCGCCCTGCGGAGCGTTTCCGGTGGGGAGGAACAGTTGAGGACAACTGTTCTACAATGAATTTGTCCTCCAGTGCGCTTTAAAACGGGGCTCCTTGAGGTGCGGGGTGCTCGTCTAGAATACTCAAATGAGCGGCAGAATCTGCCGGGATCGAATGCGAGCTCCCGCGACGTTCTGAAGCCATCCCACAGGAGAATCTCCAGATGCGCGGTGTAGCGGTGTTGACCAGCGGGGGTGACTCGCCCGGAATGAACGCGGCGATTCGGTCGGTCGTCCGCTCTGGGATTGACCTGGGGTGGTCGATGTACGGCGTGGCGAACGGGTATCGCGGATTGGTCGACGGAGCGTGGCGACCGCTGACAGCGCGGGATGTCGGCGGGTATCTTCAGAACGGCGGCACGCTCTTGGGAAGCTCGCGCTGTCCAGAATTCAAACAACGCGAAGTTCGGTTGGCGGCGTTGGAACGGTTGGGGCAGGCGGGGATCGATAGCCTGGTGATCATCGGCGGCAACGGGACGCAGACCGGGGCCGACCAACTCCATCAGGAGGGATTCCCCGTGGTCGGAGTCGCGTCGACGATCGACAACGACTTGTTCGGCGTCGATATCACCTTGGGAGTCGACACCGCCCTGAACATCGCGTTGGAGGCGATCGATCGGCTCAAGCAGACCGCTTCGTCGCACCGCCGCGCGTTTCTGGTGGAGGTGATGGGGCGCGACTGCGGCTACCTGGGATTGATGGCGGCCATCGCCGGTGGAGCGGAGGCGGTGGTCGTGCCCGAATTCCCCATGAGCCCCCAGGAGATTGCCGATGTGATCGCCGGCGCCTACAAACGCGGCAAGCCGCACGCGCTCGTGGTGGTCGCGGAAGGGGCCGCGATGGACGCCACCGCGTTGGTCGAACATTTCAAGACACATCGCGAGTCCTTGGGGTTTGCCCTGCGGGCGACGATTTTGGGACACGTGCAGCGCGGCGGCAATCCGACCGCCTTCGACCGAATCTTGGGAACCCAATTGGGGTGGGGAGCGATCCAAGCCCTTCGCCACGGCGAAACAGGTTGCCTGATCGGATCGCGCAGCGGACAAATCAACGGAATGCCGTATGAAGAAATCCGCGGCCAGAAAAAACTGCTCGATCCCGATCTGGTCCGCATGGCCCAGGCGATGACACTGTAACGCGATGACACGGTAACGCGATGACACGGTAGCAACTGCACGATGAATTCTGCTGCTTCCCGCAAACTTGCCTATTTGACCGCCGGCGCCGGAGGCATGTACTGCGGCAGTTGTATGCACGACAACGCCTTGGCGGCGGCGATGAAACAACACGGCGCACAGGTCGACCTGATTCCGGTCTACACCCCAATCCGGACAGATGAACAAACGTACACTATCGATCATGTGTTCTTCGGCGGGATCAACGTGTTTTTGCAGCAGAAGCTGGCGTTGTTCCGCTACCTTCCCGGTTGGCTGGACCGAGTGCTCGATCGCCCTGGGTTGATTCGCCGGGCCACCGCCCAAACCGTCGGCGCCAATCCCAAGCTGCTGGGGGAGTTGACCATTTCTATGTTGCGCGGCGAAAAGGGATTTCAACGCAAAGAGGTCTATCGATTGAACCGCTACCTGCAGCAAGTCGTCCAGCCGCAGGTGTTGCTGCTCACGAACATTTTGATCGGCGGGGGAATCGCGACTTGGAAACGGACGCTGCAGGCGCCGGTGTACGTGATCCTGCAGGGGGACGATGTCTTTCTGGACTATTTACCGGAGGAATATGAAAAGGAGGCCGTGGAACTGATTCGCGAGATCGCCGTGCACGTCGACGGATTTCTGGTTCATAGTCAGCATTATGCCGAGCTGATCGCGAAGCGATTGCGGATCGAACCGGCCAAACTGACGGTCACTCCGCTGGGGATCAACACGGACGATTTTCAGACGGTCACCGCGGTGCGAGATCCGGCGCGCCGCACCATCGGGTATCTCGCGCGACTGGCCCCGGAGAAAGGGCTGCAGCATCTGGTCGAGGCCTTCCTGCAACTGAAACGCAACCCGGCCATGGCGGATGTCCGGTTGGAGATTGCCGGCTGGCTGGGGGAGGACCATCGTCCCTTTGCCGAGGCCCAGTTCCAGAGACTTCGCGACGCGGGCTTGTCCCAAGCGTTTCACTACCACGGCATCGTGGACCGCGACCAGAAGATCCGGTTCCTCGCGCGGATCGATCTGCTGTGCGTCCCCACGGACTTCGTCGAGCCCAAGGGGCTGTACGCGTTGGAGGCGCTGGCTTGCGGGGCGCCGGTCCTGCTGCCAGACCATGGCGCGTTTTCCGAATTGATCCAGGCGAGTTGCGGAGGCTGGCTGGTCGAACCCCGCAATTCAGCGCGATTGGCCGAAGCGCTGGCCGAGCGCTTGGCCGACCGGGATTCTCTCCGCCAGGCCGGCGCCCGCGGTCGCGATTACGTCTTGCGCGAACGCTCGACGCGCGTTACCAGCCAACGGGTGTTGGAGCGTCTCGGTCTGTCGTAATCAGCGGGGCTCCATTCCAGCGCTAACGTTGGCGCGGCAAAAAACCACGTTGCCGGAACCGCGAAGCCCGGGCTTCGTCCCAAAACATCAGCCGCGTGGCGCTAGCCTGCGGTTTCTTCGCGCAACCCACACCGGAAACCGCAGGCTAGCGCCATGCGGCTGATCTCGATGGGACGCAAAACTGTGTTTTGGGACGAAGACTTGTTCCGGCCTACCCCATGGCTTTTTTGCGGGCGACCTAACGGGTTTCCACTGTCACGGCCATCACGACAGGTGCGGAGCCATCCGGTCCCTTGACCAGCTCGATCTTTTGGATCGGTTCAGCGCGGGCCGGAAGGATCGCCAGGTAACGAATCTGGCGGCCGCGTAGATCAAAGGCGAATTCCGAACCGGGGACGTCCACGCGGCGAATGTAATCGGCGAAGTGTTCGGCGTTCTTCAGTGCGTGCTCTTCGATCTGGCCGTCCGCATACACCAATCTCACGATCAGCGAGACGCTTGGCTCCTGATCGTAGGGGAAGCCCCAGCCGCTGACCCCGCTGAGAAAATGAAGGGCGCGGGCTGGCGCGTTGACCGGCAACTCCACGCTTTTGGGCATGGCCGTGACCAACGGGGTTCGCGGGCTGTGGAACAAGACGACGTTGGGCCGCTGGCCGCCCCGCGGATCCAACAGTGTGAACGGCACGCCCTTGAACGTCTGATTTCCCCAGGCGTCGAACTCTAGGCGTTCGACCTCCGCGCGGCGGTCGATGAACATGCCGCGGTCGCTGGCCGCGGAGGCGACTTTGGACAGGTCCAGCGGAAGGTACGCGCCGCGGGCCGCCAGAAACTCCAGCAGGTCGGTCATTTGCTCGACCGAAACTTCCTTTTCGAATCCTTCGGGCATCACGCTTTGTTTGGAGACACGCATCTCGTCAATGTCCTCGCGCAAAACGCTCTTGCGTTGTGCTTGCGTGTCGATCAGTTCGATCGCGGTCTGCGATTCACCCGCCAACATACCGGACAGGGTCAAACCATCGATCGTCTGCACGACGTACATGCGAAAGTTGCTTTCGACGCTGCGATTGGGATCGAGAATATGCCCGAGCAATTCCTCTTTGGGGTGCACCGCCATCCCGGTGAGATCGGGACCGATCTCGGTCCCTTCCCCTGAATGCCGGTGGCACTTGGCGCAGATCTGGGTGAAGACTTGCTTGCCACGAGCCACTTCGCCGCTCCCGTCGATGGCGGCACGATATTGTTCCAGCACCGACTGGCGGTCCGGGCTAACGATTGCCCCGCCGCGCTCGAACAGGGCGACCGCTCGCTGGCGCAACGAGTCGCTGGGGTGATGGGTCAGCGCTCTCCGTTGTTCAAGAGTCAAGTCGGAGACTTGCAACTTCGCTTGATCGAGTGAGTCCAGCAGGCTGGCGGTCCAAGGGCGTCGCCGCAGGAGGACGTCGAATGCCTGTTGCCGGAGGGCCGGCGTCCAGCCTTCCGCCGCGGCGACCAACTGCGGACCCAAAGCTTCGCT
>JBGSLW010000147.1:0-44417 GCA_041740495.1 Pirellulaceae bacterium | reverse complement strand
TCCATCATGCTTGAGCCCAAACGCCGGCGCCGGCGGGACAATCGTTCTGTAGCGCCAGCTGGTGTTGCTACCCAAATAGCGGGGAGTAACAAGAATGAGTTGGATGGATATCGTCTTGGGTGCGGTGGGGGGACTGGCCGTCGGGGCCGGGGGCGTCCTGCTGTACTATCGATTGGTTCTGCAAGGGGCGAAGAACCGAGCCGCCGCCGTATTGGCGGACGCGGAGCGAGCGGCTGAAGACCGACTCCGCGACGCGAACTTCCGCGTCAAGGAACTGGAACTCGGGCATAAAGCCGCGGTCGAATCGGACCTCAATCGCGTTCGCGAGGAGTCCCTCAAACAGCAGCGGCAGCTCGACAAACAGCGCACCGCCGTGGAACAACAATTGGAGGACGTCCGCAAGCAGGAAGGGATCGTCCAAACCACGCAGGAACGCCTGAAGAAAAAACTGGAGAGCATCAACCAGCGCGAAAACGAGATCAACCAACTGCTCGAAAAACAGCGCGTGCAACTGCACAAGATCACCGGGTTGGGACGCGACGAGGCGACCCAGCGATTGATGTCCCTGCTGGAAACCGAACTGGCCCGCGAAATCGGCAACCGCTTGCTGGAGCACGAACGGCAGCTCAAAGAGTTGGTCGAGTCCAAGTCGCGCGAAATCCTGCTGATGTCCTGCCAGCGCTACGCCAGCAAAGTGGTCGCCGAGTCGACGACCTCCACCGTGGACATCCCCAACGACGAGATGAAGGGGCGGATCATCGGCCGCGAGGGTCGCAATATTCGCGCCTTCGAAAAGGAAACCGGGGTCGACGTAATCATCGACGACACGCCCGGAGTCGTGATCGTCAGCGGATTCGACCCGGTCCGCCGGGAGGTCGCCCGAATCGCACTCGACAAACTCATTGCCGATGGCCGGATCCATCCGTCGCGAATCGAGGAATTGGTCGCCGAGACGCGGAGCGAGGTCGACCAGCTGATCATGAAGAAAGGGACCGAGGCGCTGCGCGAAGTCGACGTCCACAGCGTGAACGATCGAATCGTCGAGTACTTGGGAAGGTTGCACTTCCGCACCAGCTACAGCCAGAACGTGCTGCGGCACAGTATCGAAGTCGCGTTCCTGTCCGGGATGATGGCCGAAATGATCGGACTCGATCCGGTGCTGGCTCGCCGCTGTGGTCTGTTTCACGACCTGGGGAAGGCCGCCGATCACGAGCATGAAGGGGGACACCCCAAAATCGGCGCGGATATTCTCAAACGCCACGGCGAGTCGGCGGATGTGGTTCACGCCGCGCTGGGACACCACGATCAAATCTTGATCGAATACCCGTACACCGTGCTGGTCGCAGCAGCCGACGCCTGCAGCGCATCGCGTCCCGGGGCCCGCCGCGAATCCCTGGAACGGTACATCAAACGAATGGAAGAACTCGAATCGATCGCCAAGGAATTTGCCGGCGTCCAACAGGCGTTCGCGATCCAAGCTGGACGCGATCTGCGCGTCCTGGTCAGCGCCGAAGACACCGACGACGCCAAGGCGGCCAAAATCTGCCGCGATATCGCCGAGGCATTTCAAGAACGTCTGACCTACCCCGGCGAAATTCGCGTCACCGTCGTCCGCGAATCGCGTTTTGTCGAGTACGCCAAATAGGTTGGGGCTCACATCCATGTTAAATCCCATTTCCCACTCTCCCGCGAGTTCGTGTCGTTGGATGGCGCCTTCGTTGAAAAGCTTCGTTTAACGCCAAGCCGCAGGCGCCGGCAGGTTGTCGATTAGACTGAGGATGTATGCGAGTTTTGTTTGTCGGCGATATCGTCGGGACCCCGGGCGTGGAATTCACCGTCCGAGCCATCCCGATCCTGCGCCGGCAGGAAGGCCTGCACCTGGTCGTGGTCAACGGCGAGAACACTGAATCCGGATCGGGTATCACCCGAGCTATTCTCAAACGACTTCTGGCGGCCGAAGTCGATTGCGTCACTCTGGGAGACCACGCTTTCCGACGGGCCGAAATCCTGGAACATCTCTCGACGGCGCAAGAGATTATTCGCCCCGCCAACTATCCGCCCGAAGCCCCCGGCAAGGGTTGGACGCTGGTATCCGCCAGTGACGGGACGCGCGTCGCGGTGATCAACTTGATTGGCCGCGTCTTCATGAAGCCGGTCGACTGTCCGTTTCATTGCGCGGATCGCTTGCTCCAGGAGATTCCAGCCGACGTCGTCGTGCGCCTGGTCGATTTCCACGCGGAAGCCACCAGCGATAAACTGCTGCTGGGACGGTATCTGGACGGCCGCGTCGCCATGGTGTTGGGAACGCACACCCACGTACCGACCGCGGACGAACAGATCCTGCCCGGGGGTACTGCTTTCCAATGCGACGTCGGGATGACCGGCCCCCACGACGGAATCCTGGGTCGACAATACGAACAGGTGTTCGAAACGACGTTTAGCTTTCATCCGCGCACTTTTCATGTGGCCAAAGCGGACGTCCGTTTGAACGGCGCCATCGTCGATATCGACGCCAAGTCCGGCAAAGCCCGCAGCATCCGCCGCTTTTGCCTGGACGAAGACACCCTGGCCGAACTGGAAGCGGATTTCTAGCGGCGCATTTGGTGCCAGAGCAACTTGAGTCGAATTCAAAAAAATCTGGCTGCGCTGCGTCTAGCGGACGGGAGACTGGCGGTCCAAGATTCCGCCTGAAATTTCACGCCAGGCAACTTGCACGGCCCGATTCTCAGGGCACATTTGCGGGCTGATGATTGCGAACGCCCAGGAGTCCACCTCGTGCAACGAATGCCGCTGCTACTGCTTTCGATTCTCTTGTTTTGTACCTCGTCCGGCTGTTGCGTTTTCCGCTCGGTCGAGCAATGGAAATGCGACAACTGGGGGATGTGCCATTTCGGAACCAGGCCCTCGCAGAGCTGCCCTCCGCCGCCGGAAACTTGTCCCAACCCATACGGTGCGGGCGCACCGATTATGTACGGGCAATGATTTCCTCTTTCGTGGCGTCGGGATCGTCGATCGCCGCCACAACGACGGTGACATTGTCGCGGCCCCCCGCCTCGAGCGCCTGACGCACCAGCCGTTCACAGGCGGACTGCGGCGCCCGAGCTTGCTCTAGCGTCGCCGCAATGGTCTCGTCCGGGACCAGATCGGTCAAACCGTCGGTACAAAGCAGGATTCGATCGCCCGCCTCCATTTCGAAATGGTAGATCGAAGCCTGAGCGACCTCGTTGGCGCCTCCCAGGCAATTCAAAAGAATGTGGCCGAACCGTCGGACTTTGTCCGGTTCGACGCCCGAATCGACCAGGGCCTGAGCCATCGTGTGATCGTGGGTGACCTGGTACAAACTGCCAGCGCGGCTGAGATAGCACCGGGAATCACCCAAATGCACGATCACGGCGGTGCGCCCCAGCAAGTGGGCTGACGTCCAAGTGGTTCCCATGTTCTCAGTGGCCGGATCCATCTTCCCAACGGCCCGCAGCGTTTCGTGCATCCGCTGGGCATACGCCCCCACACGTTGCTCGATCTGCAGTTGATCGAAGTCGGTCAGCTTCATCACCCAACTGGTCGCCTGCCCCGAGAGTTCCATCATCGTCTGCAACGCCAGGCGGCTGGCGACGTCCCCCGAATTCATCCCGCCGATACCGTCGGCCACGACCATCGAGTGCGAAAAGGACGGGGCCAATTGCAGATACGCCGGGTCGACGTTGGAGGTCAACAACTCGACGCCGCGGCGAAGCCGGAAGACGGCAAAGTGATCTTCGTTTCGGGTCCGCCGCCGGCCGATATCGGTCGCCGCGCCGAATTCGATCACCCAACCTGGTGTATCCGCAGCGAAAAACGCTTCCGCAAAATCCTGTTCCGATCGAATGGCGACGGTGTCTTCCGGAGGGTGGCCCATGGCATGTTTCCGCATTCGAGGCATGAGACCGTTGAGCAGGAGACCGTTGAGCAGGGAAAGAGCGGTATCGGTGCCGTGTTACCTAGAGCCTATCGCAAAACGAGTCCGCCCCTCACCCGGCCCTCTCCCCCGAAGCGGGAGGGAGGGTAATGGAATCGGCACTTTACCCGATCAGTATATGCTCAGATTGTGCGAAAATCGCCAGCGGATATAATTTCGCTTTGAATATCGCGGGTGGTCAACGGCGGGATAACGTCGCGTACCCCAGCGGAACTGAAGCCGGTCGGCTTGCCCACCAGTTCCCTAATGGTCCAACGCGGACGACTCGCCGCCAGGAGGTTTTCCCCCGGCGATCATGTTTCAGCCATAAGGATGAGAAAAATGAAACTGTTGTCTTCTCTGGTGGTGGTGCTTCTGTCGGCGGCGTTTTTTGCCAGCTCGGCTCAAGCCCAAGATGTCGTCGCGGCGACCAACGACGGAAACTGCTGCGGCCAAGTTTCGAACGACGGCTGCGGGACGACGTCCTGCTGCGACCCCTGCCAACGCAATCGCCGATTCGGCTGGCGCCGAGCCGCTCGCCGACAGGCCAATAACTGCTGCTGCGCCACCACGGTGGTCGGCCAGCCGACCATGGCCGCTCCGGCCATGCAGCCGGCGACGACGGTCGTTGAACCGGTTCCCAGCGGCGGTCAGTAACAATCCTGAAACCGGCACACGATTGCCGTTTTCACCTAACGATAGGAGCTCGCCGGCCGCACTGGTTCGGCGAGCTTTTTTATTCTCGGCGGCGTTCGTTCCCATCCGACGTGGGGCGTTAGCCCACGGTTTCGCCTGGCGACCCTCCGCGAGGGCGAACGGCCTGCGACAGAACTTGTTGGGGCATTGCACACGAAACGGGGCTCACATGATTCAAAGGCATTTTGGCTTTCTGAAAACAACGGCCTTGGGGGGGATGTTGTTCCTGCTCCCCGTCCTGGTGATCGCGGTATTGGTGGGCCAGGTTGCACCGCTGATCGTGCAAGTGATCGAAGCGGTTGTCGGGCGCCTCCCCCTCCACACGCCGGCGGGGATCGCCCTGCTCGTGGGACTCTCGCTGGTGTTGCTGGTGCTAATCTGTTTTCTGGCGGGATTGGCCGCGCGCGTTTCGATCGGTCGCCGACTCGGACATTGGCTGGAGCGACAATTGATTGCCTTCTTTCCGCGTTACGCCATCATCCGCAATCAGTTGGCCGATCGCGTGGGGAGCGAACCAGGTGGCGTGCAGCTCAAACCCGTGCTGATCCGCTGGAACGAGCATCGACAATTGGGGTTTGAGACGGACCGGGCCAACGGCTGGTGTGCGGTGTACTTGCCCGGCGCGCCCGACACCTGGGCTGGCAAAGTTGTCTTTGTCGATTCCCAGCGGATCACACCACTGCAGATGGAATTCTCCCAAGCCGTTAGCTTGTGCGAACGGTTGGGAACCGAGACTCTCTCCGAGTTGGCCAAGGCCGAAGGCCTTCCCTCGGACCTGCCAACGAATATCTCACCGCCGACTCCCCCGGCGGTTGGATAGATTTTTGCCGGTGAAGTCTGGACGACCGCACCCCTACGATCGCAAAGGTAGCACCTCGGCGGCCCCAATTTCTGTTTCCAGGCGAGTCCCTGGCGAATCGAAACCGCTGCGGACGTAGGCGAGCGCGATCGGCCTCCCGGAACTGGCGGACCGAGCGGCCGAAGTCACTCGGCCGATAACTTTGCCATCTCGTTCGATCTTGAACCCGGCCGCGGGAATCGAGTCCCCCGCAAACAGCAACCGGACCAATCTCCGATTGACATGCCCCAGCGCATCGAGCCGGGCCACGGTCTCCTGCCCCAGGTAACAGCCTTTGTTGAAGGAAATCGCCAGATCGTCGCGCCCGACCTCTTGGGGCAGGTTGCGATTGTCGATGTCGCAACCGAATAGCGGACAGCCTCGTTCGATCCGCAGCGACTCGAGCAACGCCGGATCGCCGTCGTCGCCTCCTGAATCGTTCGCGGTTCGCGGCCGGATCCACAACACTCCGGGAGGGCCCAACAGATCGGACTTGGCCAACAGCGGGGTCGGCCCATCGGCGTTGGCTTCGAATACGGCCAGGCGGCTGTCGCTGGCAAGAATTTTCTCGGCGAGTTTCGTTTCGATTGCGGCGGCGATCCGCGGCCCGCAGAGGAGGGTCGCGGACGTCTCGGTCGTGGCGTCGTGGAACGAGACCTTTTCGCTCACCAGATATTGGGCGAAATGCGCCTGCAGCGCTGGCGCGGCGGACGGCGCCGCTTCGATCCACAAAGTATCTGTACATATGTACACTACTCCGTGGCCGAGCACGTGTCCTTTGACGTCGAGGAAAAACGTTTCAGCTCCTTGCCCGGCGGATAAGTCAGTCAGTTTCGCAGTGCAGAGGTTGTTGACGAACCGCAGCCGGTCGCGCCCTGCCACGCGAAGTCGCGTGCGCGGAGAGACGTCAAAGGCGGCGCCCCGCTGTTGAAAATCCTGGTAGTGTAGAAGTAATTCGTCCGGTCGCATTTCAATCGATCGTCGCAATGCACTTGAGTTCAATCGCGATCGGGGTGGGGAGCGCGACGACTTCGACGGTCGTGCGGCAAGGTTGATGATCGGGAAAGTATTGGGCGTAGATCCGATTGAAATCCGCAAAATCGCGGCGCATGTTGGTCAGAAATACGGTCACGTCGACGAGTTGTTCCCAGGACGATCCGGCTTCCTCCAAAACGCTGCGGACGTTGCGGAATACGCTGTGCGATTGGGTCACGATGTCGTAGTGGACAATCTGGCCGGAGGCATCCAGCTCGACGCCGGGAATGGTGGGCGAGCCCCGTTCGCGCGGGCCGATTCCCGACAGAAAAAGCAGATTTCCGACGCGGCGGGCATGCGGATAGGCGCCGACCGGCTCCGGCGCCTGCTGGGAATCGACGCGTTGGTTTGCCATGAGGAGTCCTGCTTCAAGGGGTCGTCGCCAAGCGTTAGTATATCGGCCGTGCCGAATTCGTGGATTGGGGTTGAACAATGGCAGCGACGGAACAGAGCCTGGGGGGCGTGGTGGACGGGGGGACGGGGGACGGCGATTTTCGCCGAGACTTGGGGCTGTTCAGCGCCAGCTGCGTGGTCATCGGAGCGATTATCGGGATCGGGATTTTTTTTACTCCCAAAGATGTGGCCATCGCGGCGGGATCCTCGTCGGCAGCGATGTATGCCTGGATGGCCGGCGGCGTGATCGCGGTGTTGGGCGCCCTGACCTTCGCGGAGCTGGGCGGCGCGTACGCCCGGACAGGTGGGCAATTCGACATTCTCCGCGATGCGTACGGGGCCCTGGTCGGCTTCGTCTACGTGTTCTGCAACGCAACGGCGGTCCAGGCGGGAGCCATCGCCGTGATCGCCAGTATTTCAGCCAGCAATCTGCTGTTGGCGCTTGGATGGAATGGGGACGGGAACGGGCTGCCGATGCTCTTGGCGACCGGCATGATCGGCTCGCTGATGTGGACCAACGCGATTGGAGTTCGCTGGGGAGCCCTGACACAGAACATCACCGTTGTCGCCAAGGTCGCAACTCTTTTGGTGATCATTGGGCTGGCGGTCTTTACGGCTCCCTTGGCGGGAATGAACCAGCGTGCCGCCGCGGCACCTGCTGCGGAAGCGGCGCCCCCTTCGCCGCCGACAGCCCCGCCGGAGGTCGCTGCGTCGTCCGGCACCCCCTCTGTGCCGATGCAGCTGATGCTGGTATTCGCCGCGCTGGTGCCCGTTCTGTTCAGTTTCGGCGGCTGGCAGCACGCCTTATGGATCGGCGGCGAAGTCCGCAATCCGCGTTGGAACGTCCCGGCTTCGATTTTGATCGGCGTCGGCGTGGTGACCGTGGTCTACTTGGCTGTGAATTGGGCGTACCTGGAGTTGCTGGGGTATCAGGGCGTCACGACAGCGCGGGCGATCGCGGCGGATTCGGTGGCGACGCGTTGGCCCAACGTCGGCAGTCGGTTGATCGCCGCGGCGATCGCCTTTTCCGGCTTCGGCGTGTTGAATGCGCAATTGCTGAGCGGCCCGCGGTTGTTGTGCGGGATGGCCCGTCAAGGCTTTTTCTTCCAGCCGTTCACCCGATTGCACGCCCGCTATCGGACCCCCACCGCCTCCATTTTTTTACTGGGGGGTCTGGGGCTGTTCTTCTTGTGGGTGGTTGGAACCGAACGTACCGACCAATTGACCAACGGTGTGGTGATGGTCGACACCACCTTTTTTATCGCGACGGGAATGGCGTTGGTCGTGTTGCGGCGACGGAGTCGCGGGCAGGATTGGCCGATTCGAATGCCGCTGTTTCCGCTCATCCCGGTGCTGTTTGCCTTGGCTGAAACGTGTGTCCTGGTCGGGGCTTTTACCCTGGAAAAATACCGGTTGAGTGCCTTCATCGGCGCGCTGTGGATCGCCGGCGCGTTTCTCTGCTATTGGTTCTGGTTTCGCCAGCGCCGTCATCCTGCAACGGAGGCTGGATGAGCGGAATATTGCCGCCGGGACCGACCGGGCGATGGCGCAGCACATTGCGATTAATTCGCGACCCCCGACATCGGCAGCTCGTCGGAAAATCGAAGTTTTCGACGGTCGACTTGATGATTGGCAGTTTCCAGAATTGTCGTCCATGGATCGACGTCGGCCTTCAACCACTCGTGGGCCCGGTCCGCTCGCCCCGCCGGTTCCGATTGCCTAAAATGACGGACATGGAAAAACTGGACTACACCGTCGATACGTCCAAGGAAGCACGCGAAGTGCAGCTGGCCTGCTTGCGTCAAATGAGCCCTTGCGAACGGATGAGGCAAACTTTGGCGATGTCACGACGGGTACGAAACATGGCGATGGACGCGATTCGGCGACGACATCCGGATTTGGACGACGCAGAAGTCGGTTTGATTTTTATCGACCTGACGTACGGGAAGTCGATTGCTGATGCCATTCGCCGTTGGCGGGCGGAGCAAGCAAGTTGACCGAATCCGGTGATTTGATCGATGCGCTGGCACCCGTGGTAGAAGCCCTCCGGAAACTCCGAATTCGGCACTATGTGGGGGGCAGCATCGCCAGTTCGTTTCACGGGGCTACGCGATCTACCATGGACGTGGATCTCATCGCGGAACTGGGCGAGCAAAATATCGCTGACTTCGTGAAGTCCTTCGGTGACGAGTTTTATCTCAGCGAAGCCGCCATCCGAGATGCTGTGAAGCGTCGATCTTGTTTCAATCTGATTCACCTTCCCTCCTCTTTCAAGGTCGACATTTTCGTCAGTCGGGAGCGGCCTTTCGATCTCGAGTCGATGCGGCGCGCCAAGCCGCAGCGACTTGGGGAATCAAAATCGGTGGAAGTTCCGATCGCCTCCGCTGAGGACACAATCATCAGCAAGTTGGAGTGGTTTCGATTGACGAATGAAACGTCGGAACGCCAATGGGATGACGTATCGAGGTTGCTCAAGCTACTCGGCGATGCTGCCGATACCACTTATCTTCAGCGTGCTGCCCAGATGGTAGGCATTGAGGACTTGCTGGAGCGACTGCTTCACGAATCGGCAGAATAGGTTCGTCCAACGTCTTGGTTGACTCCGTTAATGATTGCCACGACACGGAGGCACTCGGGATCCACTCATGACGAGGTACTCGGCGTTTTGCGTCAGCGCCATTTGCGGAACAAACGGATTGTAGATTCCGACGACGCGGAATCACCGACTCGATTATTTTGATTCCCAACTGCGCCAAGGTCTTCGTCCAGGATCGCGTGGACACGCGCATTTGAATACTGCTTGTCAAAATGCAAGTTGGATTCGGTTGGGAGTTAGCAGCCCGTTGAAAAACTAGCCGCATGGCGCTAGTCTGCGGTTTCCGAACGCAAAGAACACCAAGAAACCGCAGGCTAGAACCTCCCCGCGGGCACATCGTCCGAAACTGGCGTGAGGGTTTGGCGATGGCGCTAAGTGACTTCGATCCAGCGGCCTTGGACCAGGCGTTCTTGCGGAAGGAATAGCCGTTTGTACGACATGTGGGGGGACTCCGCGATAAAAAATCCCAAGTAGACGTAGCGGCGATCGGTCTGACGGCAATACTCGATCTGCGTCAAGATCGAAAAGACTCCGGGGCTGAGCCGCGCGAACTCCGGATCGAAATACGTGTAGACCGCAGAAAGCGATTGCTCGCCTTGATCGCACAGAGCGACGCCGACTAGCCGATCGTCGTAGAAGTAGCTGATCTCAAAGGATTCGAAGCAGGACCGGACAAATCCCCAGGCGTAGTCTTCGGAGTCGATATTTCTGCCTCGCTCCAACCCACGTTGATGCCGGTGCCGGTTGAACAAATCGATGCGGGCCTGATCCACGATCATCGGTCCCAACGCGACGCGCAAGGCGGCGCTTCCTTTTCGCCAGGCGCGACGCTGTGATGCGTTGGGTGCAAACCGGTTCACGTCCAGTCGCACCGGAATACAGGCCTGGCAGTGCGGGCAACGGGGCGCGTACACGAACTCTCCGGAGCGGCGTTGGCCCCGCGCAAGTCGCTCATCGATCTGCCGCGGCGTCAGTTGGGCGCGCGGCATCGCCAGTGGCATTCGCGCAATCTGATCCGGCAGATACGGACACGGCTCCGTCTCGTCGAATACGATAATATCGGCCTGGCGGTGGTTGGTCATCGCAACCGCGGTCCTCGTCCAACACAGGTCCCCCGCCAGATATTGTACGAGACGGGCGGACCGAGTCGTTGACCCAAATTCGCCGCACGGTGTTTGCCGCGGTTTCCGCTGTGCAATGCAACCGATCCCAGCACCCTCGAGGCCTGCACTTCTGCGGGCGCATTCGGATTGCCCAAACGCTATTTCGAGCGTATCCCAATCGCCGCAGCCGGCGAGAGGGCAGGCGAGAGGGCAGGGTGAGTGGGCCGGCAGGTCGGGGAAACGGCTCTTAGCTCGGCGCCGACGCCGACGCCGAGCTGGTGGAGCCGGCCGGGCCGATTTCGTAGTTGCGGACGCTGATATTCCCCTCATGCGTCTGACCACGCATCAGCCAGCTGACGACCCGGGCGTGCAGCATGTACAGGACCGGGACGAACACCAGGACCAAGACGGTCGAGGTGAACAAGCCGAAAATAATGCTGGTCGCCATGGGGATCAGAACCTGGGCCTGCAACGACTTCTCCAGGAGCATGGGGAACAAGCCGGCGATCGTGGTCACCGACGTGAGGAGAATCGGCCGGAAGCGGCGTTGGCCCGATTGCTCCAGCGCTTCGTACAAGGGGGTTCCGTTGTCGACAGCGTGGTTGACGAAGTCGACCAGAACGATTGCGTCATTGACCACGACCCCGGTCAAGGCAATCAAGCCGAACATGCTGAAGAGCGTGATATCCAAGCCCATCAGATAATGCCCCATCACGGCGCCGACCAGGCTGAAGGGGATGACAAACATGATAATCGCCGGCTGCATATACGAGCGGAATTCCATCGTCAACAGCACGAACATGGCCAACAAGGCGATGCCCAGTCCGGTCATCATGCTGCTGATCGAGTCCGCTGTTTCCTGTTGATCCCCTTCCCAATCGACGAACAGCGTCCCTCCTTGCTGTTCGAATTTGCGGAGGAAAGCGGGGAAAAAGTCCGACTTCATCTCGGCGACGATTTCGGTGGAGGTCACGTTGCTTTCGCGATCGACATCGGCGGTGATGGTGATCGCACGTTTGCCGTCCAGTCGGTTGATCTCCGAGGGGGCTCGCGAGTATTCGATGTCGGCGACGTCGGCGAGAGCGCGTTCGACGTTCTCCGCGTCGCGAATCTTGACATCCTCCAAGGCGGCCAGGCTATTCCGTTCGGACTTGGGGTAGCGGACCATCAATTTGACTTCATTGCGGCCGCGTTGCAGTCGCATGACTTCTTCGCCGAAGTATCCGCCGCGGATCGAATTCGCGAGCGTCTGTTCGTCCAATCCGAGAGCTCGCCCCTGTTCGTTCAGCTTCAAGCTGAATTCGTACTTGCCCGCGCGATCGTCGTCTTCGATGTCGGTGACGCCGACTTTGCTGGCCAGATAAGCCTTGCACTCTTCGGCTGCCTGGGCCAGATAGGGGATGCCGGACTCGGCCGCCAACAGCTTGAATTCGATTTTCTTTCCCCCCGGGCCCATCGAACGAGAGCCGAACGACAAAAGTTCGGTTCCGATAATCTTGGGAACCTTGGCGCGCCAACGGTTGATCACCTCGCTGCTGCGGACAGTGCGTTGCCCGGCCGGGACCAATTGCACGGCGACGGTCGCCACGTGGCTGCCGTCGGTCACACCGGTCGGACCACTGAAGGCGTCCCCCACCTCGCCGATGCGGACATAAGTCACCTTGACCACGGGCCGTCCGGTTTCGGCGGCAATCTCCCGATCGACCTCCGCCAAAGCGTCCTGCAACTGCTGCGTTGCCGCTCGGGTCGCCGCGACGCCCGTTCCATCGGGGAACGCGACCGTCGCGGAAATATCGTTCCCATCGAGCTTCGGAAAGGCTTCGAACGGCGTCAGCCCGGAGACGATAAACCCGACCGCGACCAAGAACAAAGCCACCGCCGAACTGACAACGATCGCCCAATTTTTCAGGGACCAGCGGATAAAGGGGGCATAAATTCGGCCCACGAATAACCCCAACAGCCAATCGGCTTTCGCGTTGACCCAATGCGAAAGAGCATACAGCGGCTTGAGGACATACAACCCCACGCCGAGTACGCGCAGGAACAAGTTGTTTTGGTGAGCCAGGTGCACGGGCAGCACGAAGATGGATTCCAGCAACGACACCAATAACATTGCAATCACCGCCACGGGCATCACCGCGATGAACTTGCCCATGACGCCGCTGACAAACAATAACGGCATGAAGGCGATCACGGTCGTCATAACCGAGGCCGTGACGCTGGGCACCACCTCGAACGTCCCATCGATCGCCGCCGTCAGAAAGTCTTTACCCATCTGCCGGTGCGTATAAATATTCTCGCCGATGACGATCGCGTCGTCGACGACGATTCCCAGGGTCATCAAAAAGGCGAACATACTGAGCATATTGAGCGTCTGGCCGGTCAAAATCAGCACAACCCCCGCTCCCAGAATCGCTACGGGAATTCCCATCGCGACCCAAAACGCGAGGCGCAGTTCCAGAAAGATCGCCAGCGTGATGAAAACCAGAATCAAGCCTTGGATTCCGTTGGTGGTCAGCATGTCCAAACGGTCTTTGACATCGACCGAAATATCGGACCAGGTTTTCAATTCGTACCCGGGGGGGAGCTTCTTTGTGCGAACATATTCGTGGACCGTGTCGGTGACGGTCAAAAGATCTTCGTCGTTGGTGCAAGCGACCGCCAACACCAGGCCGCGGCGACCGTCGATCAAGTGCTCGGACGCCGTTTCCTCGAAACCGTCGACGACATCCCCCAAGTCACCCACGGTCACCACGCCCCCATCGGGCGTCGAGATCAAGGGAATTTGAGCGATATCGACCCCGGTCTCACGTTTGTTTTTCCCACGGAGCACAATCTCCTTGCCAGCGGCTTCCATCTTGCCGCCCGGCATTTCGATATTCTGCAAGCGGAGCAGTTGGGCGACCTGGCTGAGACTGAGCCCATAATTTTGCAGCGTATCTTCGGGAATCTCCACCGCGATTTCGAAGGGGCGTGCCGCCGTGATCTCCACGTAGGAAAGGGCTTGGGCCGACGTCTGAAACATCGGGGCGAACAGCCGTCGGATCGGACTGGAGGGTTTGGCCGGGGGAAGTTGCAGCAACTCTTCGCGGACGTTTTCCGCGAGTTCCCGCAACTGCTGCCGGTCCGCCAACGTCTGTTCGCCGTTCGACGGCGGAGCCAATAGCCCGACCTGGATCGCCGTCGAACGGAAAATGATCTGACGGACTTCCGGTCGCTCGGCGCGCGGAGGTAGCGTCGTGATTTGGTCGACCTGGGATCGCACGTCGTTGAGCACTCGCTGAACATTCCGCACGTTCGACTTGAGCTCCAAAACCATGAACGCGAAGCTCTCGCGAGCGACCGAAGTGACCTTGCGGATTCCATCGAGCCCGTTCAGGGCCGATTCGAGCTTCTCGCAGATACCGTCTTCCACTTCCTCGGGCGTCGCACCCGGAAAAGGGACGGTGACGACGATGATCTCCAGCTCGAATGCCGGAAAGACCTCGCGCCGCATCACCAGCAAACTGATCGCCCCACAGACCAACAGAGCGATCACCAACGTATTCATGGCGGGCGAGTTCTGAATCGCCCAGCGAACAATCGACTTCACGGTTGGGCTCCATCCTGGACTTTTTCGGCGACGACCGGTTGTGGCTCCCCGGGGGCATGCTCCGCGTCAACCGCAGAGGACGCCGCCGACGCCGCGGTCGACTCCGGCATCTCACGGACCTCGATCCCTTCAACCGGGGAGGCCAACGGCGAGGTCACCACGCGCGCGCCGGGTTGAAGACTTGTCTCGGTTAACTGCGCCACGACAAATTGGCGCAGCCCCTCCACGCTCTCGGCGACGGCGTGATCGACGATTTCCACCGGGTGGCGTTTCAATTTGTCCTGTTGGACCAGCCACACATATCCACCCGGCTGGACCGCGACTTCGGGGAACCGCACGAAACGTTTGCCTTGGTCCACCATTTGATCGGCGGCGATCACGATCCGGCATTTGACGTACGTTCCACGGACCAAGGCCTGCCTGCCCCGCGAGCCCTCGGCGATCGGGTTGTCCACGACGACGGTGCAGGGAATGGTCTTCGTCCGTTCATCCAAACCAATTCCATCGAATCGCTCCAGCCGCCCCTGCCAAACCGTTCGAGGATCGTTGGGCGAGGTGATCGAGACCGGCGTCTTGGGGAGTTGATAGACCGTCCCCAATTGCTCGGACTGGAGCAACTGCGAACCGGGCGAGTTCTGGAAAATCCACTTCAACTGATTCAAGGTCAAATTGCAGCGGATCTCCGCATGCTCCGTGTCTTCAAATAGCAGCACCTGTTGCCCGCGCTGGACGAAGTCCCCCATTTCCACTTGCTCGGAAACCACGACCCCATCCACCGGGGCCTTGATCGCCGTACGCTGCAAATCCAGATTCGCTTTTTCCAAATGCAACTTGCTGAGATCGATCGCGGCCTCCATTCGGGCTTTCCGCTTTTCCAAGGTGCTGACCGTGTTTTCGTGGGTCTGCAACGCTGCGCGGGACGCCAGCAAATTCTGCTCGGATTGATTCAGCTCGGATTGTGACAGTACGTCGGCAATATTGCGGCGGCGATCGTATTCCGCTTGCTGGACCTCGAACTCACGCAGAGCGACTTCGCGCCGATCGATGGCGCCGGCCAACTCCTGTTCGGTCTCTTCAAACATCCGCTGCGCTTGTTCGACTTCGGCGCCCAAGCGACGTACCTCGATTTCGTATTCGCGGGGATCGATGCTCAGCAACAGTGTGCCGGCTTTGACGTATTGCCCCGCCTGGAAATCCTTGGTCTTCTCCGCGACGCGACCGGCGACTTCGACGGCGACCTTGATCTCGCGACTGGGAACCACCATCCCGTTGACGTCCAGATCCAACTCGCCCCGAAATTCGTCGACAGCGTAGGTGGTAACCTCCGGGGAAAGGTCCACGACGTCCCGCGTCGGAGGTTTCTCCGCAGAGAGTTTGAGTGCGATCAATGCTGCGATTCCAGCGAACAAAATCGCCAACGATACGATCGTCTGGAACAAAGAAGCGAACCGCCTCCGCCAGATTCGGGGGCGCGTCGCCGCCGTTTCATTGTCCGTCATCAGTTTATCCATGAACCCCATCTACCTGTACACGAGAAAACACACCTCTCGAAGTCATCCGCACCAGGACAACTCGGGGCGTTCGTCCGACCGCACTCGACTACAAATCACCGGGAGGCTGCAAGCCCCGCTCGACCTCCAGCGGCGCTAGCCCTCGCAACGTGAAGTCGCAGATATGATCTGCCAGCGCAGCTACGTCCAGTCGGTCCGCGAAGATCGCACGCCGCTCGGGGGGAACGAAAAATTTCACTGCTTCCGAAGACACGCGATAAAATAGACATTGGCCCACAATGCTAAATCCGACCAGGGTCCGCCGAGGCTCCTCCAGCGGATGGCCGAGAACCTCCTCCACTATTCGCAACAAAGCCTCGAATATCGGCCGATACCACCGCGAAATCTGCTCGAAACAAAAGTCGGTCGGCGACGTCAACTCGCGCGCCAACAACCGGCTCCGCCAATCCCGCTCGCTGCGATCTAACAACCGAGTCAACATCGCGCGGAGGAACATCCGCAATCGCTGCTCCGCCGAACCATGCGCCGGCGCTGCGGCCGCCAACGCCGCAAAATCGCCACGCGATTTCCGAGCCTCGTCGATCGTCGCCAGATACAACTGCTGCTTGCCGCCGAAGTGGTAACTGATTCCCGCCAGATTCACGTTCGCTGCCGCGGCGATATCCCGTACCGTCGCATCGCGATAGCCCCGTTCCGCAAAGATCACCCCCGCACATTCGATGATCCGCTGCTGAATCGGCGCGTCAGCGTCCAATTGGGCAACCGGATCGGGTGTCGAAGGATCGGGTGTCGGAGGGTCTTCCGAATCGAGCATGATTTCAGGCGACGAAACAGTCGCGACGGGTAGAGCGGCGTTCAAACAATTGTATCAAACACTCGTTTTATGGCAAGGCAAATTGCGGTGAGCCTCTGCTACAATCGTAGCTGGAACAATCTACCGCAGAATTCCCAGCAAAAAAACCGCTTTTTCGGTCAAATGGCATGAGCCTTCGAAATCTCGTCGTGATCGCCCTAGCCATCGTCGGCGCCGTAGCCTGCCGGACGATAGCCTCCAAATCCCGTTACGCCAGCTTGTTTGCCGAAGCGGTCACCAAAATCGATGACTACGCCTTGCTCCCCACCGACGAACAGTCGCTCTACGACAGCGCCATGAAGGGGATGTTGGGATCGCTGGACGAGTATTCTCAATACATCGCGGGGGACTCGTTCCGGCGATTCGAACAGCACTTGAAACAGGAATTCGGCGGCGTGGGGATGTTCGTCGGTGTGCATCCCAAGACCAAAGAGCTGACGGTGACCGCGACCTTGCCGGAGACGCCTGCGCAGCGAGCCGGCATTCGCCCTGGCGATGTTTTGCTCCGGATCGACGAAACATCCACCCAAGGGATGTTGCCGGGCGATGCCGTCGACGCGATTCAGGGCCCGATTGGCCAAGGGGTGAATCTGGTGCTTCGCCGCGAACAACAAGAATTCGAAAAAACCGTGGTCCGCGCGGCGATCGCGGTCCGAACGGTCCGCGGCGAAAAGCTATTGCCGGACGGATCCTGGAATTATCTGTTGCCGGAAGACCAGCGGATCGCGTACGTCCACATCACGGACTTTTCAGAAAAGACCGGGGATGAATTGCGCGAGGTCTTGGAGCAGGGGATCCCGCGGGCTCAAGCGCTGATCGTCGACCTGCGTTCCAACGGCGGCGGTTTATTGGACGATGCGGTCGAAATTTGCGACATGTTCCTGGACCGACCCGAGCCGATTGTCGAAATACGCGGCCGCGATCGGAAGTTACTGGAGGCCCCTTTTCGCTCGAGCGGCGCCTGTTTGTTTCCTACCAGCAAACCGCTGGTCCTGCTGATCGATCATTATTCTGCGAGCGCCAGCGAAATCATGGCGGCGTGTTTGCAGGACCTGAACCGGGCAACCGTGATCGGCGAAGCGAGCTACGGCAAGGGGACCGTCCAGAGCGTCGTGCCCCTGGAGCGAAACCGCAGCAGCATCAAGATCACCACGGGGACATGGTGGACGCCCGCAGGAAACAACGTCGACCGCAACCCCCAGTTTTCCGGGCGCAAACAACCCGGGGGTGTGCAGCCCGATCCAGGATTCGAGTTCGAATTCGACGACGACACCCGTTTCCAGATCGATCTGGTCCGCGCCCGCCGTCAGTTTCAGTCGCTGGATATCTTCGGCGCCGACGCCAGCGACGTGCCGGAAACCGGTCCCTTGGATGCGGAGAACGGCGCCAAGCCGCAGATCAACGACGATCCCGTTTTCCAACGCGCCGTGCAACTGTTAACCGAAACGCTCGATCGCCGCTCAACCACCTGCCCCTAGTCGCAGTTTGCTCCGCGACTCCCCTACCAGTACCGTTCGACGACGATATTTCCAGGTGTTTTCTTGCGGTGTTTCGCCAGGCCCCGAGCGAGCAACAGCGCTTCCATTTCGTCCAGCATATCGGGATTGCCGCAGAGCAACACCGTGGAGCGCACGGCTCCAAACTGGCACCCGACGAATTGTTCCAACCCACCATCTTGTAACCGCGCGGTGATTCGGCCGCTGATCCCCTGGGGGCATTCTTCGCGAGTCGCCATCGGGACATAGCGGAATTGCTTGCCGTACTTTGCAGCGTACTGTTGAAACTCGTCCACATACGACAAGTCGCGGCAGAAGCGGACGCCGTGGACCACGACGATTCGTTCGAACGAGTGCCAGGGAACCGGCGTACGAAGCATCGCCACATAGGGGGCCAACCCAGTGCCCGTTCCGATCAGCCACAGGTCGGGGTGGCGCGGGGCGTGGGCCAGCGTGAAACTCCCGGCAGCACGTTGGCTGATCTGGACCACATCTCCCGGCTGGAGATTCCAAAGGCGCGGCGTCAGTTCGCCTTCGTCGACTCGGACGATGTAAAATTCGACGACCTCGCCGTGAGGGGACGCCACGCTGTAGGGGCGATGCACCTCCTTCTCTCCCGCGGTTTCCAATCCCAGCTGGAGAAATTGGCCCGGCTCGAAGGGGAGGACGCCGTCGACGCGAACCGCCAAGGTAAACAAGCCATCGGTCCAGACCCGTTTCGATTCAACGACCCCTGGACACCACGTCAGCCCCATTGCCATTCCCTTTTTGTTGCGGTTTCTTCCCCGGTTGGGTTGCGATGTTGGTCGAACGAATATCACAACGCGGGGATTTCGCGGCGCGGTGCGTAGACGTCTCGGTCGACTCGCCAATTCGGGACAATCATCGATCATTTGCCGGCGGCTGACAACTGGAGTCGGCGAATTTGCGCGGGGGACCGAGCTTGGGTCGGAATTCGATTTGCCGTATAACGGTGGGCGCTGGCATTTCCATGGCACAAGTGTTATTCCACGTATGACTGCGACCGCCGAATCCCTCCCGACTCGATTCGAATTCAGTACGGCCCAAGCCCGCGTCTGGCAGGCTTGGATGGCGCAGCGAGCGTTCCATTCCGAGCCCGACCAGCGGCGTGCCTACTCGATCGTGATTCCGCCGCCCAACGTCACCGGCGCCCTGCATCTGGGCCATGCGCTCAACAACACGTTGCAGGATGTTCTGGTGCGGACGCGGCGGATGCAAGGCTTCAATACGCTGTGGATGCCGGGGACCGACCACGCCGGGATCGCCACGCAGGCGGTTGTCGAGCGGCGAATTCGCGAGGAGGAAGGAAAATCGCGGCACGACCTGGGACGCGAGGAATTGGTTCGGCGTATCTGGCAGTGGAAAGACCAGTACGAAGCTCGGATCTTGGGCCAACTCCAACAGTTGGGCTGCAGTTGCGATTGGGAGCGAACGCGATTTACGCTCGATGATGTCTGTGCCCGAGCGGTGCGGTTTACCTTCTTCGACCTCTTCCAAAAACAACTGGTCTATCGCGGGAAGCGGCTGGTCAACTGGGACACATTCCTGCAGACGGCGGTCAGCGACGACGAGGTATTCAACGAAACGGTCCGCGGGTGGTTCTGGCATTTGAAATACCCGGTGATCGATCCCCTGCCTGGCGAACCGGAATTCGTGATCGTGGCGACGACGCGGCCGGAGACGATGCTGGGGGACACGGCGGTGGCGGTGCATCCGGATCCGGAGTCCGCCATGGCCCAGGCCGAAACGGACCTGCGCCAAAAACAGCAGCGGGCATCCGCCGCAGAGCAGCCCGCGATCCGTCGGGAGTTGGAGCAGCTGGAAGACCGCCGTGCGACAATGCTGCCCGTGCTGCTGCGACTGCGGGCGATGGCGGCGGATGGCCGCAAGTTGCGATTGCCGATCGTCGACCGCGAGATTCCATTGATCGCCGACGCGTGGGCCAAGCCGGAATTGGGATCCGGCTGCGTGAAGATTACGCCCGCCCACGATCCGAACGATTACGAAGTCGGGCAGCGCCACCGTTTGCCGCAGATCAACATTTTGAACCCGGACGGGACGCTCAACGGGCAGGCGGCGCAATTTTCCGGCCTGACGATCGCCGTGGCGCGCAAGCGTGTGGTCGAACATCTGGAATCGATCGCCGCGATCGATCGGGTGGAGGAACGCGAAATCGAACTGCCGCACTCCGACCGCAGCAAGACGCCGATCGAACCGCTGCTGGCCAACCAATGGTTCGTGCAGATGGATACTTTGGCCCAGTCGGCGATCGATGCGGTGGACGACGGCAGCGTCACGATCGCGCCAGCGCGCTATGTGCACGGGTACCGAGCCTGGTTGGCGGAGAAACGCGATTGGCCGGTCTCACGCCAGTTGTGGTGGGGGCACCAAATCCCAGTCTGGTCGCGAACCTGCGCGAACGAAACGTTGCTGGCGGAGGTCACCGGCGAGCTCGCGCGATTGCTGGCGGCGCACCCCGATCGGGCGGCGATCCAAGTCGAGTCGCACGAAACGCTCGACGAAGTCGGCTCGGTTTCGCAAGCCGCCACGATTCACGTATGTCTGCGCGACGACGATCCCCCGTTGGAACGCGCCTTGGCGGCGTTGGAACTGGTCCGCGATCCCGACGTTTTGGATACCTGGTTCAGCTCCGCGCTCTGGCCGCATTCGACGCTGGGGTGGCCCGAACGGACGTCGGAGTTGGGTTACTACTACCCCACCAGCACGTTGGTGACCAGTCGCGATATCATCACCTTGTGGGTGGCGCGGATGGTCTTGATGGGCTTGAACAACATGGGGGCGATCCCCTTCCGTCAGGTTTACGTCCATCCCAAAATTCTGGACGGCTACGGCGAAACGATGTCGAAGTCCAAAGGGAATGGGGTCGACCCGTTGGACGTGATCGAGAAATTCGGCGCCGATGCGCTGCGGTTTGGGATGGTCCATTTGACGACCGAGACGCAGGATGTCCGGATGCCGGTGGCGTTCGAGTGTCCGCGGTGCGGGCATTCACTCGAGCAAACCCGGAAGAACCGCGAACTACCGCGACTGGATTGCCCCGCGTGCCATCAGCCGTTTTCCACGCAATGGGCCAGCAGCGAGGCGGACCGGGCGCTCCCGCGCGGCGCCGTCTTGAGCGAACGGTTCGAGGTGGCTCGAAACTTCGTCAACAAACTCTGGAACGCGGCGCGTTTTTCGCTGATCCATCTGGAGGGTTACCTCTTCACGCCGCTCCGCGCCTCCGATTTGTTGTTGGAGGATCGTTGGATCCTGAGCCGGTTGAACACGGTCACCGCCCAGGTCAATGAGCACTTGGACCATTTCCGCTTCTCGGAAATCGCGCGAACGATTTATGATTTCGCATGGGACGAGTTTTGCAGTTTCTACGTGGAGATCCTCAAGAATCGAATGGAGGGGGAACCGCGGGCGGCTGCCCAGACGATGTTGGCCTATACGCTCGATCGGCTCCTGCGGTTGCTCCATCCGATCATGCCGTTCCTGACCGAGGAGATCTGGCGACATTTGAATGAAATCGCGGGTGTGCGCGGATTGGAGATGGCGGATCCGCCGACCGACCTGTTGGTTCAAGCCGCCTGGCCGGTGGTCGAGCCACCGCGGATCGATCCGCTGATTGAGTCGCAGTTCGCTCGATTCCAAAAAGTCCTCAGCGGTCTTCGCGATATTCGAGCCAAACAAAATATCGCCCCCAAAAAGCCCTTGCAGTTCGCCGTTCGCTGCAACACGAACTTGGCTGAAATGTTGCGTCCGTTGATTCCGTATATTCAACGGATGGCCAACGCCACGGCGACCGATCTAGGCGATTCGATCACCCTCCCGGCAGTTCACGCCACGGCGGTTCTGCCGGACATCGAGCTGTTCGTCGACTTGGAAGGGTTGATCGACGTCCAAGCGGAAGTTGGGCGGCTCACCAAAGAAGTCAACAATCTGGATGGCCAAATTCAATCGAAGTCGCAGAAACTGGGGAATGCCAACTTTGTGGCCCGTGCTCCCGCGGAGGTCGTAGCGAAGGAACGCGAGTCGCTGGCTCAGCTGCAAGAGCAACGACAAGCCCTCCAGGACGCACTGCAAAAACTTAACTCGCACTAACGCCGAACCTCCCATCTCCTCCTCCCCACCGAGCCTGCCTCGGTGGAAGGACGGTCTGGCAACTAAAGCCAACCGCTATCCCACCTCCTCCCCCCCACCGAGCCTGCCTCGGTGGAAGGACGGTCTGGCAACTAAAGCCAACCGCCGGTTCGTCAGGCCGATTCCCGCAGGGCCGATGGATCCCGCTCCGCCGCGGTCGTGCGCGAAATTCGAGCGGTTCGCGGCTGGATCCGTGCGAGCTGTTCGCGGTTCTTCCGAAACCACGCGGAGATGATCAAGAAGATCTCCATTTCCAGCGCTTCACCCTCTCGTTCCAGCTTCTTCAGCGTCTGCGGCTGGGTGATCGTGCGGTCGCGCGGTCGTGCGGCATACCCTACAAGAGTTCCCTGACGGAGGATCAAATGCACCGGCTTGTTCGTGAACGTCGGAATCGGGTAGGCCCCGTCGATCTGGGTCCGCGCGCCGCGCCAATGGGCCAGCCGATTCCACAGCCATTGCAGGGCGGAGAATTGTTCGTGCACCACCGCGGCTCGTTCGAAGGCCAGCCGTTCGATGGCGCCGGCCAATTCACCCTCCAGTTGTTTCAACACGTGCCGGTCCTCCCCGGCCAGGAACCGGACGGCAGCCGCCACGGCCCGCTGATAGGTGACGGGTGAACAACCGCCGACGCAAGGTCCCAGGCACGATTGCAACTCGAACCGCAAGCATTGTGCGGTGCGAAGATCGTCCAGCAACGGGAGCTGGCTGCTCAAGTGCATTCGCACACGGTCCGCACAATCGCGCAGTCCGAATGCGTGGTTGAGACAATCGACCGCTTGCCGCAATCGACCTGTACCCAGGATCGGGCCGAAACAGTGGGCGGCTTGCGGCGGCCGTTGATAACTCATCACCGCGCGCGGCGCGGCGCCGCCGGTCACGCTCACGAACCCAGGTCGACGCCGTTGGGGTTGGCCTTGGCGGTTGAACAGCGGCCGCCAACGAAAGATCAATTCCTGCTCGCGGATCAGCGCCAGCAATTCGTGCGAGATCGGTTCCCAGATCACGCGAGTGCTGGCCTGGCGGATGCGGGCCATCTTCGGATCGTTCGGCTCGCGAAAGAAGTAGCCCTGCAATCGCGCCCGGAGCGACTTCGATTTCCCGACGTAGACCAGCCGCTGTTGCCGATCGAGCCAGCCGTAGACCCCGGGACTGGCGGGTACGTGTTCGCGGACCAGGCGCCGCGATTTCGCCAGCTCGCGGGCCATCGCAAATTGTCGGACCGGTCGCCGGACCGTATCGAGCAACACCGAGTCGCCGAAGCCGGCGAATTCCAGGCCATCGCAGTCCATTTTCGCACCTCCCTGCGCCGCCCAGCGAATGGACACTCCGTCGCCCGCGGCGAATTTGCGAAATCTTAGTCCATTCGCGGAGCCGACTCAACCAACGGCTCCCGGCGACGCTGGCACTTTTTGCCTATTGGCTGATTCCCGCCAGCTTCAGCAAAAAGGCCTGGCGGAAAATATCCTCGCGATAGGCGTCCATCCGACCGGAAGCTCCGCCGTGCCCCGCTTCCATGTTGGTCTTCATCAACAGCAAGTTACTCCCCTTTTTCTGTCGGCGAAGTTTCGCAACCCACTTGGCCGGCTCCCAGTATTGAACCTGCGAATCGTGCAGTCCCGAAGTGACCAACAAATGGGGATATTCGACCTCGCGCACGTTGTCGTACGGCGAATAACTGAGCATGTAATCGAAGGCCGCCTTTTCGTGTGGATTTCCCCACTCATCGTACTCGCCGGTGGTCAGCGGGATCGTGTCGTCCAACATCGTGGTCACGACATCGACAAACGGAACGTCCGCGATCACTCCTTGGAACAGGTCGGGGCGGAGATTGACCACCGCACCCATCAACAGCCCGCCGGCGCTACCGCCGTTGGCATAGAGCCGCCGCGGATCGGCGAACTTATGCGCCACAAGGAATTCGCCGCAAGCGATGAAATCGGTGAACGTGTTCACCTTCTTCATCAGCTTGCCGCTCTCGTACCATTCGCGGCCCATTTCCTGGCCGCCGCGAATATGTGCGATCGCATAGACGAACCCGCGATTTAACAAGTTCAACAGCGCCAGGTCGAAAAACGGATCCATGCTGGCGCCATACGAGCCGTACCCGTACAGCAGGCAAGGGGCTGTCCCGTCCAGCGGCGTATTCCGGTGATGCACGATCGAAAGGGGAATCCGAGTACCATCCGGGGCGGTCGCCCATTCGCGCCGCGTAAGATAATCGCTTGCCCGGAATCCACCCAGCACCTCGGCTTCTTTAATGATTCGTGTTTCTCGGGTTTCCACGTTGTATTCGCGGACGCTCGCCGGCGTGTTGAGCGACATAAACGCGTATCGGACCCACGGTGTTTGGGTCTGCGGCGTCACGGCGGTGCTGGCCAAATAAACCGGCTCGGAAAACTCGACACTATCCCGCTTCTCGCCTTCCCAGGTGTAGATATCGATCGCGGTTTTTCCTTCGGATCGCCACTCGGCGACCAGGAAGTCATCGAACAGGTCAAAGTCCTCCAGCAGCCGCGCGGGGTTGGTCGGCAAAACCTCCTGCCAATGCTCTTGCCCGGTCGCTTGGGGCGAAGTCTTCATCAGCCGAAAGTTCTTGGCTTGGTGATTGGTGCGAACGAAGAAAGCATCCCCCAAATGGTCGATCGAGTATTCGTGCTCCGGTCCCCGCGGCTGAAAAACTTGAAATTCGCCCATTGGTTGCGTGGCGCTGACGTAGCGCCATTCGGTGCTGAGCGTCTGCGAACTGACAATGAAGACGAATTGCCGCGACCGCGATTTGGTGACGTGGCAGCTGAATTCCGGGTCGTCCTCTTGAAAGACTAGAACGTCCTGGCTGGGATCGGCGCCGAGCGTGTGGCGAAAGATCTGAAACGAACGAAGGGTCTCCGGATCTTGCCGCGCGTAGAACAAAGTCTGATTGTCTTCCGCCCAAACCAGATTGCCGGTGACGTCGACGATTTCGTCCGGTAGGAGACTCCCGTCTTCCAGGTTCTTGATACGAATCGTGTACTTCCGCCGACCTTGAAAATCGATGGCGTAGGCCAGACGTTGGTTGTCCGGGCTGACGGCCAGACCCGCGACGGAACAAAACGGTTTGCCGACGGCGAGTGCGTTCACATCCAGGATAATCTGCTCGGGCCCGCCCGCTTCGAGACGGCGGAAGTAAACCCGATACTGCTGATCGCGCTCGATCCGATTCCAATAAACGAAACCGCGATCGGGAACCGGAGCGGAGGTTTCCGCCGCCGGAATCCGTTCGATGATCTCCGCCAGCAGCGCGGTCTGCAAGGATTCGGTATCCCGCATCTGTTGCTGGAAATACTCATTTTCCGCGTTCAAGTAGGCGATCACATCCGGGTTGTTGCGATCGCGGAGCCAGAAGTAATCGTCGACGCGGCGGACTCCGTGCGTTTCCAACACGGTCGGATCGACCTTGGCCAACGGAGGGTTCGTCTGTGCCGAACCGGCGCAGGGGAGCAACATCGTCCAAATCATAGCAAACACAAAGTGGAGTTTCATGGAGAGAATTACCAGGTAAACACCAGGATGAAGGCGGTGATCAGTGCACCGTTGTGAACGGCGTGCATTGCCATCGGCGCGATCAGCGAATCGCGCCATTCGCGCGCCAAAGAAAAGTTAAAACCGAGTGCCGCCAGAGCCGGCACAACCAACAAACCTTGCGGATGGATGATGGCAAAAACCAGGGCGTTCAGTCCGCCGGAAAACAAAGCACTCAACCAGCGCGGCCCCCGTGCGGTCGACTCGCGCAAGTGGCGGTACAAAACCCCACGGAAAACCGTCTCTTCGATCAGCGGCGCGCCCAGGCAAGCCACCAAATACGCGCCGATCAGAATCAGCGGGTCCCCGGTCAACAATTCGCCGCCGAGCGGATGGGTTGGAGCCTGATCGTTGGCCGCCAACCAAGGCCCGGGAAGTATTCCAATGCCAGCCAGCATCGCCGCCATCAGAAACAGCGCCAGGCCCGCCAACAATATCGGAAATCCACAAACGTAGCCGACGATTCCCGCGCAGACTTCGCGAATCCAACCAGAACCGCGCGTCCAGCCGATGTCGCGGCGTACTTCCTCGAACGGAATTCCCCGCAGGACCGGCCAGACCAAGGCGATCAACGAGGCAGAAAAGGCAGCCGCTGCCCCAAACAACTTGTACCGACCCAAATCGACTATCCCGCTCAACGTCGAAAAGACGACGAACAATAAAAACCAAAGGGCAAACGTCTCAGCGTAAATATGTCCGCCGTGATACCGCAATGGAAAACGAAACTTCAAACGACCGGTGCTGGCGGACAGCAACGCCGCGATCCCGCCAATCCCTCCCAAGACCACCAAGCCGACAAACAGCAAACCAAGCGACGCGGTGACCAGCGAAGCCACCACGCTACTGAGGAGAACTTGCCTGCGGCCGGCATCATTCGGCGAATTGCGACCGTGCAATGCCAGGCGGCCGAACCATCCAAGTTGTTCCACCAGGTACTCGCGATCAACGGTCGACAGGCTGGGTGCTGACCATTGTCCCGCCTGATAGTCCCCGAACAGGCGGCCCAACAGCTGGCTGACGCGCAGTTGCTGCGGCGTGGCGGGGGGAAGCTCCAGATCGGGGACGCCTAGGGTGTCCAGTTCCGCTTGCGCGGCGGTCGGCGAATCCAACTCGTTTCGCAAAATCGCCAGACAGAGTCGTTCGTTCCACGTCGAGCCCTCCAGGGGAAGTTGCTCAAAATCGATGTGGGCCTGGGGACCGGCCGCTTCCCGGTACGCCACCAGAACCTTGCCGATCCAGTTGGCTTGCATCAGATCCAGCGATGGAGCCGCTTCCTCCGGCGCCCGCTCGTCGCGCATCGAATTGAAAACCAGGACGACGCAGATCAACCCCACAATCAACAGCCAACTTAGAAGCACGGAGAGCGCCGGCGGCACGAGGCTGGGCGCAGGCGGATCCTTTTTCGCGGACACCAGTTCTGCCGATACAATCGTCGGCGAGCTCCCCGCATGCGACGCGTCCGATGGCGTTGGTTGCTCTTGGTATTCAAACGTCGCGCTGTCCCGTGGGTCGTTCAAGGCAATCTTCTCTGCAAATCAAGAGCTAGTAGGGCGGGGCATTCCTTCGCAGCGGCGCCGCGGCGGCTGGTTCGCCATCGTAACAAAATTCAGCTTGAAACAAGTATTCACGGTCGCGGCTTCACGGAAAAGGCAACATTCCACGGGCGGTTGTCGGCGGCGGCATCCCTGGGGAACCAAGCCTAGTAAATTTTCGCAAAATCAAGACAATAAAGGCGAATTGGACTTGGGCCATCAGGGGATCCGCCGCATCCCGAGCTGTGCTGTCTGTGGCTCGCCAGATCGAGTGCAAGAACGCGAGTCGCCGCGCGCGGGGAACTCGCTGCCAATCGTGTCCGCCCGCTGACGATATTCAACCCCCCCTGTGATCGTGGATAAACGCCTCCTACGCTTTTTTATCATCGCCAGCGTTGCCTTTCTGTTGACGACGCTCTTGCAGCCGATCTTGTTCCCGCCGCGCAAGGCTGCAAATCCAGCCAAGCCAGACGCGAAAGCCACTCAGGCGACCGATCCCCAAGGGAATTCCGAAGCGAACAAGTCCGCGACAGCCGATGACTTGGCGGAAAAGCAAGAGGACGCCGCTCCACTTCCCGCAGTCGCGTCCGAGTCGGCATTGCAGCCCGCGGAAACTCAGGAGCCCCCCCCTCCCTCCCGAGAGCTCCACCCCAACCGACTGGTTACCCTGGGATCCTACGGGCCGGCCAGTCCCGATAAGCTCGTTGCCACGTTCAACTCGCGCGGTGCGACGATCCACCGCCTGGAGCTCAACGCCCGCCAGCGCAAAGGCCAATTGCGATATCGTGACTTGGAGACGACCGCGGCCTATATCGGGCAGTTGGAGCCGTCAACCGACGCGAGCGGTTGCCTGGTCAATTGCCTCACGCCGGGGACGCCCGCCGCGGACGCCGGAATCCGAGTCGGCGACCACATCACGCACGTCGCTGACGAACCGGTCGTGTCGGCCAACGATTTTCTCCGGTTGATGGAACGGTTCAAGCCGGGAGAATCGATCCCCATGCGGCTTGCCCGCGGCGACCTGACCGCCCCGGAGACGATCAACCTATCGGTCGCGTCCCAGACCAAACCGCTGCAAGTCATCGGACCGCACAGTGGCGCTTTGTACGACCCCGCCGCGACCGGACCAGAGTCGTTGCTAGTCACTTTGCGGCACAAGACCGCAGGAGAATGGCCCGAACTGGACGATTGGATGCGCACCGCCGATTGGGAAGTCGCCCAGACGACTCGCGACGGGCGGCCTGTCCTCGAATTTTCCCTGGACTTACCCGGCAGCCCGCCAGGCGCTAGTCATCCGCACGGGCCGCTGCGGGCGATCAAACGATACGGGCTGCCGGAACCGACCGCCAACGACGACTTCGCCCCCAATTTTCACGTCCAGATGGAGCTCGAATTCCAGAATCGGGCGGATACGCCGCAGGCGCTGGCCTTCGAGTTGGGGGGACCGACCGGGACCAACATCGAAGGGTGGTGGTATCAGAACAAGATCCACGGGAGGTCCTCTGCTTTTTTCCAAGTGGCTGGCGCACGCGATATCGTCTCCAGCAATGCGGCGCGACCGTTTGTTTTTTGGGGCGGCCCGGAAATCGTCAAGAATTTCACCAGTTATTCGCCGGAGCTGCAGGAGGTATTTTCTCCGAATGTCACGCCGCCAGAAAATAAGGCCATGCGTTACGTCGGCGTCGATACGCAGTATTTCGCCGTGGCGTTGCTGCCAGCCACGGCCCAGCATCCGCCCGCGCCGATTTCAGCCGAGTCGTTTCGCCCGTACAGCGCCTTCACGCACGTCGTCGATAGCCGGGACTCGATCGGCAAGAACAATCGATTACAGCGGGCGGTCGACTTGACCTTCCGGATGTTCTCCGATGAAATCGAATTGGCTCCGGCGGGTGCGGCCGGATCGGAATCGGATTCGTACCGTCAGGGGTTTGAGATCTTCGCAGGCCCGAAGGAAAGTCGACTTCTTTCTGAGTATGGATTGAGCGATCTGATTTCGTACGGCTGGTTTGCCTGGGTCTCCCGTCCCCTAGTCGGATTCTTGCGATTCTTCTACGGGATCTTCGGCAATTACGGAATCGCCATCGTCCTGCTGACGGTCTTCGTGCGGCTGGCGATTTTTCCGATTTCGCGCCGCGCTCAGATGAACGCCGCCCGCCACGCCAAAATGATGCAGTTCCTGCAGCCCGAAATCAAAAAGCTGCAAGAGAAGTACAAAGATAACTTGGAAAAACGCGCAAAAGCCCAGAACGAACTCTTCAAGCGTTACAACTACAGCCCGCTCAGCATGTTCGGCGGGTGTCTGCTGATGTTCCTGCAGTTGCCGATTTTCATCGGCTTGTACCGCGGGCTCTCCGTGGATATCGCGCTCCGCGGCCAGCCGCTGATCCCCGGAATCCGCTGGTGCAGCAACCTGGCGGGACCGGACCAGTTCCTGCTTTGGAAGGACTGGTTGCCGTTCGGCTTGGCGGACGAACAGGGGATGTTCGGCCCTTTCCTCAATATTCTCCCGTTGATCACCGTGGCGCTGTTCCTGGTGCAAACCAAGCTATTCAGCCCGCCACCGACCGACGATCAGCAACGGATGGCTCAGCGGGTCATGACGCTGACCATGGCGTTCATGGGCGTGTTGTTTTTCAAAGTGCCGGCGGGACTTTGCATCTACTTCATTACTTCCAGCTTGTGGGGAATCCTGGAGCGGCAGTTTATTCCGAAGCCTCAATTGCCATCGCAATTCGGGGAAGCAGACGAAGGGCGCGGAGCGGGTTCCGGCCGCACCGAATCCTCGGTTGCAGATGCGCGGGTCCTCACCAACGAGAAGGAGCGAGAGTCGCGCCGCCGGCTCGATCGAGACCGTCAACGACGATTGCGCGAAAGCCAGCAGTAATCGATGTCCAGGCTCGATGACACGAGCGAAACGATTGTGGCGGTGGCGACTCCTCCCGGTTCCGCGCCGCGGGGAGTCGTCCGCTTAAGCGGACCAAACGCCTGGTCTGCGGTGGCAGGGCTGCTGGCGGATCCGGCGCCGACCAACCCGCGCAGCGGCGAAATGCGGCCCGCCCGATTGAGCATCCAAGGGATCCATCGGCCCGTCCCAGCGAACCTGCTGTTCTGGAATGGCGCGACCGGTTTTACGGGCCAACCTGCCGTCGAAATTCACACGTGGGGCAACCCTCCACTATTGCAGGCAATCTTGCAAACACTCGCGGCGCGCGGGGCACGTCTCGCTCGGCCCGGAGAATTTGCGCTCCGCGCTTTTTTGGCGGGCAAAATCGACTTGCTCCAGGCCGAAGCCATCGTCGGGCTGATCGACGCCGGCGATCGCCACGAATTCTCGTTAGCCCTCACCCAGTTGGCGGGAGGCATCGCCGGGCCGCTGCAGCGGATCCGGGACGACTTGATCGATGTACTTGCTCTGGTGGAAGCCGGCCTCGATTTTGTCGACGAGGATATCGAATTCGTCTCGGGGGACGAGTTGCGTTCGCGGATCGCGGAGGTCGAGCGCCGTGTCGCCGCGTTGCTGGAGCAAATCCAAACGCGTGCGGCTCCGGAGACTCTGCCGACGGTGGCACTCATCGGTCGGCCGAACGCCGGGAAGAGCAGCCTGTTCAACGCGTTGATCGAGCAAGACTCAGCGATCGTTGCGCCGGTTGCGGGGACCACGCGCGATTATTTGCGCGCGACCCTGGAGGTTGGCGGCCACGTTGTGTTGTTGGTCGATACGGCCGGTTATGAACCCAAATCGGCGACGATCGACCGGGTCGATATCGATCGGCTGGCCGCCGTCAAATCGGCCGGGCAAGCCGAACAGGCCGCCCTGCGGTTGATTTGCATCGACGCGACCACGTGCGCCGATTCGCCCTCGGAGTTCGGGGACTTCTGGACGCGGGATTCCGGCATCGACGATCGCGTGATCGTGCTGACGAAATGCGATCGAGCCGGCCGCGGCGATTGGCCTGCGGATTGCATACCAACCAGCAGTTGGACCGGGTATGGAATCACGGATTTGCGGCGGGCCATTGCGGACAAAATCGCGGTGCGCTGGGCGGCGGCTCGTGACGTGATTCCAGCCACAGCCATCCGCTGCGCCGAAGCCTTGGATCAAGTAGCCGAAGCGCTGCGCGCCGCGCAACTCAGCCTGGCGGAAAACGCCGGCGGAGAACTGGTCGCCAGCGACTTGCGGGTGGCCCTGGAACACTTGGGACAGATCGTCGGCGCCATCTACAACGACGACGTGCTCGACCGAATCTTCAGCCGATTCTGTATCGGCAAATGACGCGGCATCGAGTCTATTTGCGAGTCAGCCGGGACGGCAGGGAAGTTGTCCCGGTTCTATCCTCTCCCAGCCACGACAGGACTTGCATCAGCCAGGCAATTCCGCGAGCCCTGCCAAGATTCTGATATTTTTGGACTCGAATCACATCGGCCGACCTGCTAAAAATCGCCGGATTTTTTGCGGAGCCCGGTCTTGGTGAAGCTCGAGGTGAACGAAGTCGTCCTGGTCGTGCACGGCGTGGGGGACCCTGCGCCGGGTGAGACGCTGGCACTCTTGGCGCGCAGCACCAGCGACCCTTCACACCCTCTGATCGAAAACGATGAAGTGATCTGGTTGCACGAGGCCTCCGGGGACGGCGCCTCCGGGGAAGGGGCTTCTGCCGACCGGCGTTTCGAATCGACGTTTCCCTGCCACACACGAACCCGGGAAACCGCCGCCGGACGGACCCTCTTGGCCGAAGTCTTCTGGGGAGATCTGTCGCAAGTCCGTCGCGGCTTCCTGGGAACTCTGCGGGGACTATTCGAGATCATCTTTGGACTGCGGTATGTTGCCTTTGTCGGCGCGGCGCAGCCCTGTGCCTCGGCCTGGCTACTGCAGCGGGCCGGCGTCTGGTTGACACGATTACTCCATGGTCCGGTGTTGGCGGTCAACTTGATGCTGCTCTGCCTTTTCCTGACGATGGCGGTTTCCGAGATCAACTGGGACAAGTCGACCAACGGAGGCATTTGGACCAGCACGATGGTGGCGACTCTCTCCGCCGCGCTGCTGATGGCGGGCCTCACCGCCTGGCGGAAGGCGCGGAACCCGATCTGCGAGCAGCTTTTTTTCTGGTTCGCGGTCGCCGCCTTGATGCTGGGAGTGCAACTGGGAATTGCCTGCGTATCCCCCCAACAGATGGTTGCGCAGTTGGAGCTGGCCGAGACGTCCCCCGATGACGCGTTGGGGAAAATCCACGCACTCACTGCCGAGGTCGGCAAACATGTGGCCCGGGGAGACCGAATCGTTTGCATCCGCAAGGAAGATGGCGGGTTCGTCGATCTGACCAGCACGATGAACGGTCGCGTGTCGCGCGTCAACGTGGAGCCAGGTCAAACGATTCATCGCGGGCAATGTTTGCTGGAAATCGAACATGGTCTCACCTGGTATATCCATGCCTTCGTGGTGACGCTCAGCTATCTCTGGTTCAGCCTGATGGCGGTCATCGCCTGGATGGCGGCGGTGTGGTTGTTCTCCCGCACCAACCAGCGACTCAATCGGCGCGGCTTAAACGTCGCGCTGCTGTTGCCGATTATCACCGTGGGTATTTGGGGACAACTGCTGCCAATGTTTTGGCTGATGGCCAAGGAATCGTTGCGGCGCGGAGGGCAGATCGAGCAGCTGGACGATATGTTCGGGGAGGCCGTTCCCTTGTTGGGAGTGCAGTTCGTGATGGGGATCGTCTTGGGCCTGGTTCAGGTTCTGGTCTTTTTCCATTACATGATCTGGCGGCCGCGGAATACCGTCGAATCCTATCGGTTGGGTAACCGCCCACCTCGGCTGATCGTCAATGTCTGGGTCCAGTTTTGCTCTGCGTTGTGCGCCTGTATCGGCGTGACCGCCGTTTTCCTGATTGGCTGGAACGAGCTGATGGCGACCGAATACTGGCGCGGACATTTTCTGGAATTGATCGGAGAAGCCAATCGGTACGGCTTACTGCTCCTGATGCCGCTGACCGGTCTGTACATCGTCGCGTTTCGGTATTTGGGAGGGGTCGTCGACATTGTGCTGGACGTGGTGAATCACTTCAGCTTCCGCCGCCATCCCCAAGCCCCGCGCGCCTCGCGGTTTGCCGACGAGTTCGATGAGGATCCCGCCAGTTTGTGGCTGGGACGATTGTCGTTCGAATGCCGGCGCACGATTCAAGGCCGGATGAAGCAGCAACTGGCCTATTTTGCTGCGTCCTGCGGCAACGGCCCCCCCGCCCTGACCGTCGTCAGCCATAGCCAGGGAACGATGATCGCCATCGAGGTCCTGAACGATCCGCAAATGGACTGGCTCCGCCAGGCGTTCTCCCAGATTCGCTTGGTCACGATGGGTTCCCCGTTCTCGCACATTTACCAATACTACTTCGGACATCAGTATCCGCGACTCGATCAACCGTACTGGTCGAACCTACGGCAACGCGTCGACCGCTGGAGCAATATCTTTCGCGTCGACGACTTTGTCGGTACGGAAATCGAGTACCCCGCGGGACTTGCCGCTTCGGGGGGACCCCACTGCGAGAACCTTCCAGTGGAATGCAGTGGCCACAACAATTATTGGTCGGATCGGCAAGTCATTCACCTGCTGCGAAACCACCTGCAGTTCGCGTGGTTGGCCGCCAGCTGCGGGTCCGGAACAGCGGACGATCACTCGATTCCAACAGAAAACTCCACGCAATCATCGAACGAATCGCCGTCCTCCCGCCGCGCGGCTTGACTCCCTCCACCGTAGAACAGTTGTCCTCAACTGTTCCCGCCCTGCAATAGTAAGCAATTGCGACAATTGCTCTACCAAAAGCGTAGAACAGGTGTCCCCAACTGTTCCCCTCCAATCCACTCCCAACGCCACAACGAGTCCCCCGCCTTTTGGGGCCCCGCCACCCGAGCCCTCCAGCGGAATTCGAACGAAGCCGCTTGTATTTCTGCCAAAGTGCTGAAGAATAATCGGTTGAAACCCAACCGATTGCCGGCGACCAGGGCCGGGAGTTGGCATCAGGCAATACCTTCATTCGGCACGGAGATCAGCAATGCGTTGGAAAGGTCGAGAACAGAGCAAGAACGTGGAGGATCGCCGTGGGATGGGGCCGGCCGCGATCGGGGGAATCGGCGGGATTGGTCTGCTGATCGTTCTGGCGATTGCATTTTTCACCAACAATCCCCAATTGCTGCAGCAAGTGAACGTGCAACAGCCCCCCGTGGGAAAAACGGGGGGCCAGCAAAAGCCGCCTGACCCGGAGGTGGCCGAGTTCATCAGCGTCGTGCTCCGCGACACCGAGACCGTTTGGGCGAAGCTGTTTCAAGATCATGTGCAGGGGGGCGCTTATGTCCCTCCCAAGCTGGTGATGTTCAGCGGCGCCGTGCAGACCGCGTGCGGTACAGCCCCTTCGAATGTCGGCCCGTTCTATTGCCCGGGGGATCGCCAGGTCTACATCGATCCAGATTTCTTTGGCGAACTATCGAAGCGGCACCATGCGAAAGGGGATTTCGCAAATGCATTCGTCGTCGCCCATGAAGTCGCCCATCACGTTCAGGCGTTGACAGGGTTCTCACGTGTCGTGGACGAAGTCCGCGCGCGCGGGAATCCGGTGGAGACCAACCGAGCGTCGGTGCGTCTGGAATTGCAGGCGGATTATCTCGCCGGCGTGTGGGCCCACCACGCCCAACGCGACTACCAGATTCTGGAAACGGGCGACATCGAAGAGGCGATCAATGCGGCCAACCGCATCGGCGACGACGTGCTGATGAAGGAGGCCACCGGCCAGGTCAAACCTGACTTGTACACGCACGGCACCGCCGAACAACGCTCGCGCTGGTTCCGCGCAGGGCTCCAATCTGGAGATTTCGAGGGGTGCAAACAGCTCTTCGATTTGGATTACTCCGAGCTCTAACCGCACGCCGCTCAACCACAGTACGAGCTCGACGCGCGAGTGAGTGCGTCCTCTTCGACACACTTGCTCGCGCCGCGTGCTTGTAATTCACCAAGCGACTACCGCAGGCAATACGAGTTGGCGATTGAGATGCCGCTCATGATCGAGCCGATGATGCCGACGTACCCTTGATCGGTACCACAGAGGTAGAGGTTTTGAAACAGAGTGCGCCCGTCCAATTGCTTGTGCGGCGCGCCGTAGACGGCACCGTTGTCGTGGGCCGTATAACGGCGGATCGTCGTCGGTGTGAAGACGTCCAAATCGACCACCCGACTGCGGAAATCGGGAACGAACCGGACTGCGGATTCGAGCGATAAATCGTACCAACGGAGCTTCTCGCGGCGATATTCTGGCTCTGGCAGGTCCCGCCACCGATCGAAATCCGCGATCGAGGTCAAGCGGATCACACCTTCCGGCAAATTGCCCAGTTCCGGCTCGTACAGGTAGTTGTTGGGCGAACAGATCACACCCGTTCGCAGATCGCACAATTCGTGTTCCGGGCGATGCCAGGCGAAGCGGTCGTGGTCGTTGAAAAACACGATGGTTTCGTCGTGCCCCAAATCCTGCGGCTGACAATCCAGAATCGAAATCGACTCGATAAACGTCATTTGACCTGCCGTCGGCAGTTGATCGGCCGGGTGGTGATGGCAAAGGCGCATCGTTTCCACCAATCCCGCCGAGGAGAGGATTTTCTTTCCCATCAACTGGCGCCCATCCTCCAGTTCGACGCCGACCGCCGCAGAACCTTCCAGCAAGATCTGTTTGACCGGGGACCGCAAGAGCAGTTCACCACCCAACTCGCGGTAGCGTTTGACCAGGTTCTTGAGGATCAGTCGCACGCCCTTGTACGGTCGCGCAAATCCCTCCAGAAAGATGCTGCGGAACATGATCCCGAACTGTCCCCAGTCCATGTCGTGCTCGCGCGCATTGCCGTACCACATCAGCGGGCAGAGTAGCATCTCCACCAGCAGCGGTTCGCTGAAAATCGCTTGGAGGCGGGTTCGCGTCGATTGCACGAACAGGTCTTGATCGAGATCGTCGTAGTCGACCAGTTGCCGCAAGAGTATCTCGAACCGGTCGACTTGCGTTGGAAACTCGCGCTGAATTTCGCTCCGCAACAGCTCCAATTCGTTGGAAAAGCGAAGGTGGACTCCCGGAAAGGCGATCCGCGAGCCGCGCTGGGGGGCAAGTGCAAACTCTTCCCATTTGAAGCGCAGCTGCCGCAGGATCTTCGCCAGCGGCCCCCGAGTCGCCCCCTTGGCCGTGAAATTTGTCACAGCATGCAACCCCACATCGTAGTCGCGACGGTTGTGTCGATAGAACGAATTGAGACCGCCAATCGTGGTATGGCGCTCCAGGAGACAGACCCGTTGATCGAAGTGCGCTAGGCGAATTCCGGCGGCCAGTCCAGACATTCCAGCGCCGATGATAATCGTGTCGTACATGCCGGATTCAAGATACCAGCACCTAGGGCTGTTACAAATCAAAGTGGCGCGACGCTCCGCGTCGCGCATTTCAGCCAGTTCACTACAACGGATTCGCGAAGAAACACCACGTGGAGCGCCGTACCACCCGCATCGACAGAATCCTAGACCGCCACGTGTTCCATCTTGCGGGCCAGATAGCTGACCGTGGAATCCATCGAAGCCAGCTGGGGGTAGTCCTCTTCCGGGATCGTCACGCGATATCGCTTCTTCAGCTCCATCACGATATCCAAGAAATCCATGCTATCGAGTTCTATCTGCTCGCGAAACGAGACGTCATCCCGCAGATCCGTGAGGTCGCTGTCGGGGCTGATATCCGAGAGAATATCGATAATTACGTTGCGTATTTCCGCAGGGGTCATTGTTCTGGTCTCCAACTGGGAGCGAGATCGCTCGCCCCTATCCTCGTTCCACGTTCCATTAAGTTTGTCGAATCCATCGCCGTTTCAGTCCAACCGCTCGACAATCAACACGGAGTTGATCCCCAGCATCCCGAACGAATTGTTGAGGATGTAGCGGGGCCGTTCGATGTTCCGCGCTTCGTTGAGAACCAAGCCAGGCAACTCGCATTCGGGGTCCAACTCATCCACGTTGATCGTGGCATGGCATACACCATCCTCAAACGCCGGAAGATTTCCCGCTAGTTCCAACGAACCTGCCGCACCCATGCTGTGCCCGATAAAGGACTTGGCGTTGTTGAAATACGTCTTCGGGCTGCGTCCAAAGACGTTTCGCAACGCCTCACATTCTAGGTTGTCGCCGCTGGCAGTACCAGTCGCGTGGGTGCTGACGATGTCGATGTCTTCCGGATTGAGCCGAGCACGCCGCAGCGCTAACTGAATGCACTGGCTTTGCCGCTCGGGATTGGGGAGCACGAAATCGGTCGCGTCGGTGTTCATCGCGTACCCGACCACTTCGGCGTAGATCTTGGCGCCGCGGGCCCGCGCATCGCTGAGCCGTTCCAATACGTAAATGCATCCCCCTTCAGCGACCACGATCCCGTTGCGCTGTCGGTCGAAGGGGCGCGAGGCCTTGGCCGGATCCGTATGCGTCGCCAAAGCGCCTTGGCTGGCGAATCCGGCGAAGATTCCAAACGTGTGGATACTCTCCGAGACCCCGCCAGCTAGCGCCAAATCACATTCGCCCAGACGCAGCATCTGGACCCCCTGAATCACCCCGGCGTTTCCAGCGGCACAAGCCGCTCCGATCGTGTAGTGCGGACCAGTGATTCGCAGATTGAGGGCGATCTCCCCAGCCGGATTATTCGCCACCGTTCGCGGATTGTGATGGTGCGACCAATACTGCGTGTCGTAGTCGTAACCGCGGATCTCGTGGACCTCGTTTTCGGTTTCGACGTTCCCATGTTCCGTGACGCCGATGTAGACACCCACCTGGGACGTATCGGTATTCGGCCAGTCCACCCCGCTGTCCCTGAGCGCCTCGTTGGCGCAATAGATCCCGACGCTGCCGGCTCGAGTACCCCGGCGAGCATCCTTGCGGGATTGATAACGCGTTACTTCAAAATCGCAAATGCCGGCCAGGGTCTTGCCGAAATACCGGATCTCATAGTCGCGCACGCCGCTCCGCCCCTCCAAAAGGTTTCGGCGGAATTCGGCGGAGGAATTGCCGTTCGGTGCGGTCAGCCCAATACCCGTGATGACGACCCGCTGTTCGTTGGGAAGGGGACGGGAACTTGCACTGATCATCACTCTGTTCTCTATAAAACCAGTGTTCTCTACAAAACCGGTCCGGGCCGGTGGGTCGAGCCGCTTGCCGAAGGCCCAATTCCGTCAGAAACCTGGTTGACTTCAACGAGTGGTAAAAATACCGGAATTGGACCAATTTTGCAACGGTCAGCCCCCTTTCCAGATCAAGAGCGGCGCCTGGAATTTGTGGTTGCGAATCAAAAAAGACTCGCCCGCCTCGCTGTTTCGACGGAACAACCGCCAGGAAGGCTCGGCCGAATACTCCGGATCGGATCGCTCGACGTCGATCTCGCCGACCCGCTCCCACCCCCGTTTGCGCAGGTCGTCCGGACTGACGATTTCATGCTCCCAGTTTCCCGAGGTATGAGCACCTGACACCACCTGGGCACCACCTGGGGACACAGACAGCATTTGGGGGGCACCTGGGGACACCGCACAGTTGAGCAGCTGGGGACACCGCTCAGTTGAGAGGTTTCACATGGGTCGTGACCAAACGTGTCCGTCAGGCCAGATAGGATCGGTGCCGTTGTTCCCCTTCGAATTGGGGGGAGTTGCCGTGGGAGCAGGGCCCATTTCCCGAGGAGACTGTGATGACTCGTATAGCACGTGTGGAGATCTTTCAGCCAGACGAGATAGCGATCGTTCATGTAATGAACCGGACCGTGCGGAGGTGCTTTTTGATGGGAATTGATCCGTTGACCGGCAAAAACTACGACCACCGCAAGGAATGGCTGGAGGTCGAATTGGTACGTTTGGCGGCTCAATTTGGCGTTGACTTGCTCTGCCAGGCGATTCTGTCAAATCACTTTCACCTAGTTCTTCGCTCGCGACCGGACGTGGTCGCAACTTGGGACGATACCGAGGTGGCTCGGCGGTGGCTGGCACTTTGCCCTAGGCGGAAAAAACTCAGCGGCGAATCGAAAACGCCGAGCGAAGCAGAATTGAACACGATCCGGCGGGACAAACAAAGGCTTCAGGAAATCCGAACTCGGCTGAGCGATATTTCCTGGTGGATGCGACTGTTGTGCCAAAACATCGGCCAGCGGGCGAATCGGGAGGACGAAGAAGTCGGAAAATTCTGGCAAGCTCGGTTCAGGGCGGTGCGGCTGCTGGATGAGGCCTCTCTGCTGGCCTGCGCGGCGTATGTCGACCTGAACCCGATCCGAGCAGCGATGGCCGAATCGTTGGAACAGAGCGATTTCACGTCGATCCAGAAGCGAATTGCATCGCAGCAAGCCCAGACCAAATCTCCCGTTGCGTCGGCGGACGAACTCGCGGCACTGCCCGACGGATACCTAGCTCCGCTTGAAATCGACGAGCGGCAAGACGCGATCGGTCCTTGTTGCCATCGGCACGGCCGACGATGCAGCGACAAGGGTTTCCTTCCCATCCCGGTGGCGAAATACGTGCAGTTGCTCGACTGGACGGCTCGGCAATGGGCGGACGATAAACAAGGCACTATGCCGCCGGGGTTGGCCCCCGTATTCGAGCGGCTGGGAATCCGCGCCGAAGTCTGGTGCGTGCTTGTGAAGAAGTTCGGAGCGTTGTTCTACGCAGTTGCGGGAAAGCCGCACACGATCGACGCTCGGCGGAGCCGGAACGGTCAGAAGCGGTACAAAGCGAAACACGCTGCGCGCGAGCTGTTGGCCGCCTGACGATCGGAAGTGCTCAATCGGCAGTCTCTTGGTATAGTCAGCAGGAGGCTATTTCGGGTTGATTGCAAAGATTCCCAATCGCCACGTGCCCCGTGGCCGGCTGAGGCTGCATTCTGCTCGATTCGGCGACATTGGTTGGGGGGGCATTGGACGATCGGCAAGCATCTGGCTTTCGTTTCCGCAGCCGCAAGTTTTGTGCAGTACTTTTTCTGGCCAAGTCCATCCGGCGAATTCTCCGCCGGCCCAACTATTTCAGCCCGTTTACTGGTCCTGTAGATCGACGATCGCCCACCGACGCTCTCCGTCGACAGCGGCATAATCGTCTGTGTCCCTTGAAACCCGTCGACGCCTGCATAATCGTCTGTGTCCCTTGGCACCCCCTACCCCTTGGCACCCCCTAGTCCGATCCGTCAGGCAGCCGAATCTGATGTGTCCCCAGTCCGGTCCTGAGTCGTTTTACGATCACTCCGTTTCGGAACAACTCGCCGATTCAGCGAGGCCGTTCGATCGAAGGGACGGGCGGCGAGTTTCAAGTCAAGCCCGAGCAGTTGGTCGGTGATGACATGTTGTTGATCGAGGCCTCGGGCTATCGAACGATGGTCGCCGAGCTGGCGCTGGATCGACGGTCATCGGACGAGGAATTGCGATGGGCGTTGGAGCCCGCCGCCGACGTCCGCGGCACCATGATCGATGATCGAGGAGAACCCGTGGGGGGCGCGGCGATCTCGATTCGACCAACCAACCTGCTCGCGTCGCTTCGAGGCCGGATTCCGCCCGAGTCGAACTAGCTGTTTTCCGATCGTCAGGGTCACTTTCAGTTTCCAGCTCAACACAGCGACTTTTTGATGATCGTCGTATCCCCACGCGGATTCATGCGAAAAGTATTTGGCAAAGAAGCCGGAGACTTGGGGCAGGTCCAATTGCAGGCGAACAGCCAGATCCGAGGCAAGGTCCATTCGCAGGGTATGCGATTGGTTGAGGTGCGAGCAAGAGTTTCATGCGAATTCGGCGCCGATGAAATCGCCGTTGGCGCCGATGGATCGTTCGAATTTTCTGCCGTTCCGCCGGGCAAGGTATCCCTGATTGTCATGTACGTCGAAGCAGGGGCGAAAGGGCCGGCAGACCTCCAACACGTGTCCGAGACGTTGCAGCTCAAATCGGGGGACACCGCAAAGGTCACCATCGATCTTAAGTAGTGCGCCGCGGGCAGTTGCCAGGCTTTGTCCCAAAACACCATTGTCCCAAAACAACATTGTCCCAAAACACCAATCGCGTCACACTGACCACAGATATCGCAGATCTACGCTCTTGGCGACCCGTCGCTCAATTAGTGTACGTATGTATACTATTGGCAGACCTGGACTCGGATTCCGAGAGTACAGCCGTATGGGGGAACGGCAGAACGGTTGCCGGTCATTCGGCGGCGTCCAGTTTCTTGGATTTTGCGGGAAACATCCGCGGCAAGGAAATCCGATAACCTAACCGGCGACTTTGTCGGCTTCGGGCAGATCGAGTCGATCGCGGACATCGACAGGTTGAGCGAGCGACTCCCAAGTCTTGATCCAATCGAGCCAGGAGATTGGTTTAGCGGAAAAGATCAGCTGTTTCAATTCTTCCGTGGACGGTTCGATGACACGCCGCGGCGCGGGTGCCAACAACGCAGTGGCGCCGCTGTCTCGCAATTTGTACTGGGAGGTATCGTCCATGCCGCGCCCGGGCCAGGCCAGCATCCCGTCCCGGTTGAACTCAAAGAAATACGGATCGACCCTCAGCCCCGTGAGAACATCTTCCCAGATCAGATCGACACCGCCGTACTTGTACAGGCCTCGGAGTGCGGTCGACCATTGCCGTTTCCGGCGGGGATCGAGTTGGTCGGTCCAGCCAGGGTCGCGGCAGCGGACGATGAGCCAGCCCCCCAATTCCTGCAGCACGAATTCGCAGGGGGGTTCGTGGGGGCCCCCGCGAGCCACCGAGACTTCGATCTCGTTGGTTGCGGCGTGGACATGTGAGACCTGCAGGTGCGCATTCCGCCAGTCGGGCAGCTGATGGAGGAGCGCCAAAAGTTCCCGCTCAAAAAACGCCTGCACCGCTGTTTCGACGTGGTGGAGATTCTGCTCGTTTTTGCGGACGGGCTTATAGTTTCCAGTCTTCCAGGCCTTTCGCGAGGTCCGCCGCAGCCGGCTGAAGACGCGGGGAAGGGTCCCCGAATGGAAGCCGACTCGCAGCAATCGTACCACCGATTCCCCGTGGCTGCCGACCGGGATTGGCGTCAGAAACCGCCTTCGATTCGAAGCGTACAGCCGCCAGTTTTCTTTCAGCTCCCAAGCCAAAAATCCAAACACTCCGGGGAGCAGGAAAACCGTCGCCGTGGCGATCGTCCCAGCGAGAAAGACCCCCAGAAACGGCGCCAACAAGGTCGCCATCCAGCGGATCAACGTCACACTGAAAGGAAGAATCATCTTGTGAGAGACTGTGACCACCGGAAAATGTTTGATCGGGTTGATCTGCGGCTCGATCAGTAGCGTGGTGTAGATCCGCACCAGGTAGCTGATCACCGACCAGACCGCTCCCAAGATCGCTTTGTAAATTAATGTGTACCAATGTTCTCCGCTTCGGAAACGGAGAAGTTCATCGACGGTGTAGATGATCTCTTCCAACGTCTTGAGAACCCATTGGAACGAATCGACAATAAAGCGAAACAGCGCGGAAAAAACCTTAATTTGCAGCTCGCGCCACCCCCGCCGCAGCTGATCTGTCACCATCGCATCGGTGTAGCGTCCCAGCGGCGAGTTGAGAAACAGGTTCACCAGCAGGAACAGGACCGTCCACGTGTTCCAGTTCAGCACGTTCATGCCGACGTCGGTGTCGACAATATGTCGGGCCGTGACCCAGTGTCCGATTCGGTCGATCAGCAGCAGCACGGCGGTCGTGAGCAGAGCCGGTTTGAAGCCGTAATTCACCAGCGTGCGGTACGCGTCGCTTTCCAGAATACCGCGGACCCAGGGGAGCTTCATCACCGACTTGGGCAAGTCGCGAAAGAGGTAGACCAGTCCTTGGGTCAAGCGAGAGATCTGGCGGAGGCACCAATTGCGGAATGCGGGGCTTTCGATCAGCAGCAGAAAGATCAACCCCAAACCGAAGATCGCCAGGGCAAACTGTAGCGACGGGAGTGCTTCGGTGGCTGTGGCGGGAGCGACGGTGCCCGCGAATTCGCTCCCCACGGCATCCGCGACGCGTCCTCCCTTGTCGTGTGGCGCCAGAAAGTGAACCAAATGCCGGATGCTCTCGAGCACCAGGTAGGCCCCACCGAACGGGAGGGCGATGTAGCGGCTGACGATGCGGCCGAAGTGCGTGCCGAACGCGAGCGAGCTGATGCGGTGGGTGGCCCGCAGATAGATCGGACCTCGATGGTAAATCCCATCCAGCTCGCGGGCCAATCGGCGATCGAGCCGCAACAATAAGTCGCCGGTGATTAGCGAGCGGAGTTGCACCAGGTCGCCGAGCTTCAAATTGTTCTGCGAGATGGCGTCGCGAAGGTGACCGATGCTCAAGTGGCCGCGTTGGACGATTCGGTCGAGCAATTCTTCGATGATTTTCTGCAGAGCGACCCGCTCCGGAATGTTCTCGGGATGGCACCCCTCGGACCGGAAGACTTCGTGGAGGATTGGGCGGACGTCTTCTCGCAGCCGGTTCTGTGAGACGTGGACGGAGCGATTGAGCAGATTCGCCAAGCGGCGTGAGTCTTCGGAGCTCAACCGCGACAGCCGCAGTTTCTCCAAGGCGCTGTTGAGGCGTCGGACGCAAAGCACTTCCCGCAGCAAGGGGAGTGGGCGTTTGAGTGGGATCCGGCCCAGCGAACCGATCCAGCGGAGCAAGTCGACCGAATACACCCCGCGTTCGGACTCGATGCAGACCGTTTGCAAGTCGTGCAGCAAGCGAGACTCGATTGTGCGGAAGCCTCGATCGGCCAAGGGCAGCAGCGGTTCGAGCGCCACTTGCATTTCCTGGACGTCCGCGGTCCCTTCCATTCCCAGCACCTGGCACAGCCGCTGCGAGAGGGCGAGCAATTCCTGCCGCGATTGCCCCAACGCCTCGGCGGTCCGGCCGGGCGGCGCCGAGCGGATCGACTTCTGCCGGATGACCGCCGCCCGGGCGTGGTTGCCGACCTGTGCCAACCGATCGGCGCGGCGCAACAGGCGACGATAGGTGCGCGGACCGAAGCGGGCGGCAGCTGAATCCTCGGAGGCCGGCGCCGGACGCCCCTCGCCAAATCCGGCCACCCGCTCCATCACCTCCAACGAATCGGCCCCCTCCAGCCGAGTCGCCCG
>JBGSLW010000146.1:0-35628 GCA_041740495.1 Pirellulaceae bacterium | reverse complement strand
GACGGCGCGCGTGATTCGCACGGCCAAACGCATGGCCGCGGCGCTCGACGCGCCGTGGCTCGCGGTGGCAGTCGACTTGTCCGGAAAGCCCTTGAGCAGCCTGGCAAAGCAACAGATCGCACAGAATTTTCGACTTGCCGAGCGGTTGGGCGCCGAGACGGTCACCCTGGCCGGCGACAGGATCACGGGGACGATCCTCGATTATGCCCGCTCGCGCAACGTGACGAAAATTCTGATCGGCAAAACCAAACAGCCGCACTGGCGGCGGATGTTCTTTGGCTCGGTGGTCGACGATCTGCTCGAACAGAGCGGTGAAATCGATGTGTACGTGATCCATGGCGAAGAAGAAAAAAAGGATGGGGTTGCCGGCCGCCCGCCAGCGCATCGCCTGAACATTTCCCCCTATGTTATTTCAACCCTGATGATCGCCGCGGCCGGAGGACTGGCGCACGCCTTGCGATTTTTGCGTTTCGCGGACGCCGAAGCGAACACGGTCATGTTATTCCTGGCCGCGGTCGCTTGGGCTGGGTTCAGGTTTGGACGCGGGCCGGCGATTTTCGCCAGCCTACTCGCCGTATTGACCTTCGATTTTTTCTTTGTGCTGCCGTATGGAACGTTCGCCGTCGCGGACGCCCAGTACGTCGTGACGTTTGCGGTGATGATCGCGATCGGCCTGGTGATCGGTACGCTGGCGTCCCGCTTGCAAGCGCAAGTCCAAAATATGCGCCTTCGCGAACGTCGCACGTCGGCATTGTTCGAACTGGGGAAACAGCTCAGCTCGTTGTACGGCACGGCTTTTCTGGCAAAGGCCACCGCCGAGCGAATCGGCGAGATGATCGGAGGCGAAGTCGCCGTGTACTTGCGCCATCCGAACGGAACGGTTGAACTGCTCGTCGGACACCAGACGTCGATCGCTCGACGGCCGCTCAGCACTTCGGTCGCCCAATATGTCATCGACCATGACCAGATCGCCGGCACGGGGACGAATACACTGCCCAACGCCGACGCGCTGTTTTTTCCCTGGACCGGTTCACAACGGACGCGCGGGGCGTTGGCGGTGCGGGTCCCGGAAATGGCTCGCCTGCTCGATCCCGATCAGCGGCGGTTGCTGGAGTCCGCCGCAAGTCAACTTGCGCTGGCCCTTGAGCGCGACCAGTTGGCGATCGACGCCGCCGAATCGCGGATCGCGGCGGAGGCCGAGCAAGTCCGCAGCAGCCTGCTCAGCAGCGTCTCGCATGACCTCAAGACTCCGCTGGCCGCGATCGCCGGCGCCAGCAGCAGCTTGCTCGAGTCGTCGTCGTTGGACGAACCGACGCGGCGGCAGCTGTTGGAAACCGTGGCCGAGGAGGCCAGTCGGCTCAATCGACTGTTGGAGAATATTCTGCAAATGTCGAAGCTTGATTCGGGCGCCGCCACGCCCAATAAGCAGTGGCATGTGCTGGAGGAAATCGTCGGTTCGGCTTTGCATCGGGTGCGGTCCGAGTTGTCCGAACACGACGTGAAGGTCGGGCTGCCCCCCGACTTGCCGCTGATGTACGTTGACGGGCTGTTGCTGGAACAAGTTTTCGTCAACTTGCTGGAAAATGCCGCCCGCTACACGCCGCCGGGGGCTCAAGTCACGGTCAGCGCGGCGGTGGACGGCCGGACGCTGCGCATCGCCGTCGGGGACAACGGGCCTGGATTGCCCCGCGGAGCCGAGGACCGGATCTTTGAAAAATTCTACCGAGCCTCACCGCTGTCGGATGGCGGTCGAGGCAGCGGTTTGGGATTGGCGATTTGCCGGGCCGTTGCCAAAGCGCACGGCGGCAACGTCACGGCGTCGAATCGTCCTGGCGGCGGCGCCGAGTTCGTGATTCGCCTCCCTCTGCCCAAAGACGTTCCCAGCGTCGCCGTGGAATGAACCTATGCCGCCAAACGAACCCCACATCCTGGTCATCGAAGATGAAGCGCCGATTCGGCGTTTCCTTCGCGCTGCGTTGGAAAACGAGGGCTATCGCGTCACCGAGGCGGGCGCCGGCGAAGCGGGTCTGCGGGCTGCCACCTCCCAGCCACCCGACCTCGTCATCCTCGACCTGGGACTGCCCGACGGGGACGGTCAGGAAGTGCTGCAGCGGTTGCGCGAGTGGTATTCCGCGCCGATCATCGTTCTCTCAGCCCGCGACGAAGAATTGCAAAAGGTCAAGGCGCTCGATAGCGGCGCTGACGATTACATGACCAAGCCGTTTGGCGTCGGCGAACTGTTGGCCCGAATGCGCAACGCGTTGCGGCACGCCGCCCGCGTCGGGCCGGAAGCCACCAGCGTCTCGTTCGGCAAAGTCCGCGTCGACCTGGCGGCGCGGCTCGTGTTCCGCAACGGCCAGGAGCTGCACCTCACGCCGCTGGAGTACAAACTGCTGGTGACGATGATCCAGCATTCTGGCAAAGTCCTCACGCATCGCTTTTTGCTGCGCGAAGTCTGGGGCCCCGACAGCTCTCAGGAAGTACACTATCTCCGCGTCTTCGTCGCCAGCCTTCGCCGCAAACTCGAAGACGATCCCGCCCGACCCAAGTTCCTACTCACCGAACAAGGGGTCGGCTACCGCCTGGCCGGGGAGTGAGTCTCGGCGCGGCACTCGTCGCCCGGGCGTATTGAACCGGCAAGAGGGAATCGGCCCGTGGGTCGTTCAGCGTCTTGGCGGCGTGGTAGGGCCAATACGGATCGCGCAGCAGTTCCCGCGCCAACAAGACGATGTCGGCCTGCTGCTCCGCCACGATATTCTCGGCTTGTTGCGGCTCGGTGATCATCCAGCCGACCGCGGTGGGAATATCCGCCTCGCGGCGGATGCGGCCTGCCAGTGGGGCCAGGAATCCCGGTCCCCAGGGAATCGATTGGATGTCGGGGGTGACGAATCCGTGGCTCACGTCGAGCAAATCGAGTCCGGTCGACTTGAAACGCCGGGCTAGTTCGATCGACTCTTCCAGGGTCACACCCCCTTCGACCCAATCGGTCACTGAGAGCCTGGCGGTCAGCGGCAGTCGTTCCGGCCAAACTCGTCGGACGTCCTCCAGGATTTCCAGCAGGAAACGGATTCGATTCTCGAAATTGCCGCCGTACTTGTCGGTGCGGTGATTGGCCAGCGGCGAATAGAACTCGTGCGCCAAATAACCGTGGGCGAAATGCAGATTGAGCCATTGGAACCCGGCGTCGAGCGCTCGCCGCGCGGCGGCCACAAACGCCTCGCGTTTCTCCAGGATATCCGCGAGCGACATCTCGCGAGGCGTCTTCGACAAGTTGCCTCCGAACGCGAGCGGTGATGGAGCGATCGTTTCCCAACCCCCATGGTCTGCACCCAGGTGGTGGTCTCCTTCCCACGGTCGCGCCGCACTTCCTTTGCGACCCGCATGTGCCAGTTGCATTCCCGCCACGGCGCCTTGGCTTTTCAGGAATGCGGCGATCCGCTCAAAATGCGGAACGTGTTCGTCATAGTAGATTCCGCTGTCGGCCGGACTGATCCGACCCTCGGGCGAGACCGCAGTGGCCTCGACCACCACCAAACCAGCGCCCCCCACGGCGCGGGAACCCAAGTGGACGAAATGCCAATCGGTGGGGTAGCCGTCTTCGGACGAATATTGGCACATCGGCGAAACCGCGATCCGGTTCCGGAGCGTGATGTCTTTCAGACGATAGGGATCAAAGAGGATCGCCATGGATGGGAAGACGAGCGAACAGAAAAAAGGAGAACAGAAAATCAGGGGAAACAGAATCCGGGCGACAGGAAGATGGCTGCCAGGAAAATAAGAGAAGAGACAAGACTTGGGGAGGGGGCATCCATCAACGAGAGATCGGATTTTGTTGTTGTGCAGAAGGCGCTGTCGATGCGGGAGGCACGACGGCCGGCGAGGCGAACGCGGTATTGCGATGGAACTGCCATTCCTTGTCGACGATCAGCCTGGCGCCGCGGCGAAACGTGAGATACGACCAGGCCCATTGAAAGACGACAAACAGCCGGTTGCGAAACCCCGTGAGATAATAGATGTGTACCAGCAACCACAGAAGCCAGGCGAGTCGGCCCGCCAGGTGAAACTTGCCAATTTCGACGATGGCCCGGCTGCGACCGATCGTGGCCATTTGGCCTTTGTCGACGAATTGAAAGGGTTTTCGCGGCTTGCCGCGCAGTTCATCGCGGATCAAGCGGGCGAGATATCGTCCTTGTTGCAAGGCAACGGGCGCCGTGCCGGGAAGGGGTTCGCCCTCCTTGTTTAGAACCAGTGCCATGTCGCCTGCGACAAAGACGTTGGGAAAATCTTTGAGGCACAATGTCGGTTCGACCAGGACCCGACCGGCGCGATCGGTTTCTCCTCCGGCTGACTTCCCTAACCCGGACGCCTCGACACCGGCGGCCCAGAGGACGGTGGCCGCATCGATACGCTCATCGCCGATTTGAACTCCCTCGGCGTCGATCGCGGTCACACGGCTGTCCGTCCAGACTTGCACCCCCAAGGTCTCCAAGTCCCGGACAGCTCGGCTGGCGAGTTGGCTGGAAAACGAGGGAAGGATCCGCGGGCCGGCTTCGATCAGTATGATCCGGGCCAATTTCGCATCGATGTTGCGAAAATCGCGGGCCAACGTAAATCGCGTCATCTCGCCGATCGCTCCGGCCAGTTCGACGCCGGTCGGCCCTCCGCCGACGATCACAAAGGTCAGCAGCGGCTTGCGGTGCGCTGGATCGGGATGCGTCTCCGCCTGCTCGAACGCCATCAGCACGCGGCGGCGAATCTCGGTCGCTTGTTCAATCGTCTTGAGGCCCGGCGCAAACTTTTCCCAATCGTTGTGGCCGAAGTAACTATGCCGGGAGCCGCAGCCTAGTATCAGATAGTCAAACGGAAGCTCGCCAAAACTCGTGAACACCTTGGAGTTCGGCAGATCGCAGCCGGTGACATCTCCCAGTAGGACACGCACATTTGCAGAGCGAGCGAACAGACTGCGGATCGGCACCGCGATGTCCGCCGGACTCAACCCTGCCATGGCGACCTGGTACAACAGCGGCTGGAACAGGTGGTAGTTGCGGCGGTCGATCAGCGTCACGGACACGTCGCGCTGCCGCGCCAGCCCTTTCGCTGCATTGATTCCCGCGAAACCGCCCCCGACAATCACAACCGATGTCATGCACCGCCTGCTACCCGCCTACGATTTCGTTCGCTTTTTTGATCCACGTGCCAGGTCCGCCCTGGTCGTAGCCGTAGGTACCGAGTTTTTGCTCGGTCGCATCGACAAAAAGAATTGTCGGATAGCCACGGATCTGGAACTTGTCGCGAAGCGATATGTTCTGTTCTTTCAGCGACTTCGGCTGCGGGGCCATGCGAGGGAAATCGAGCTTCAATAGCACGACGTTGTCCTTGGCCCACGTCTTGAATTCACTCGTGGAAAAGACTTCCTCGTCCAGCTTGATGCACCAACCGCACCAGTCGCTACCGGTGAAGTCGATCAGCATCGGCTTGCCGCTCGTTTTAGCCTGAGCCAAGGCCTGGTCGTAGACCTGGTACCAGCCGTCCGCCGTTTTGCCGATTTCGGCCAAAGAAACATCCTTCGCTTCGGCTGCCGCACCTTTGCCGGCCGATGTATTTCCGCCCGGGTCCGGTTGGCAACCCGTCAGCAAGATTCCGGCAGAAATAACCGCAACGAAGATCCCGTCGAACAGTCTTCGAATCATCGCAATTCCCTCGCAATTTTTCCAGGCAAATGGAGAACCTCCTTTTGATTCTACCCGGGTTCAACGAACTTGGGGAGATATCGAAACGCAGCATTCGCGAGGGCTGGATGCTCCATATCCTCCGTCGCAATACCGAATCGCCGTGGGAAAATTCCCTGCCGCAAAGAACATCAAAGTGGCTTGAGCAGTTGGTCGGCCTTCTGCGTCCAGACTTGCGGCCCCCCCGGTTCGTATACGGCCTCGCCGATTTTGTTCCCAAGGGCGTCGACGAACAACACGGTCGGGTAGCTGTCGATCTGGTATTTGGCTCGCAAATTCTCGTTATGTTGTCTCAAGGCTGGCGGCTGTGGAGTCTGCCGAGGGAGGTCGACCTTCAGCAGGACGACTCGATTCTGGGCCCACGCCTTGAATTCGGCGGAGCTAAAAACTTCCTGGTCCAAGCGGATGCACCAGCCGCACCAATCGCTCCCCGTGAAGTCCATCAGGATCGGCCTGCCAGTGGCCTGCGCTGCGACCGCCGCTTGTTCGAACGACTGAAACCAGCCGTCGGGCGTCAGACCGATTTGGCTCAGCGGCACATCGGTAACGTCCGGGACGGTGGTCGAGCGATTGAGCCATGCCGCATTTTGGCATCCGGCCAACACGACGGCCGCCAGCACCGCACCGCCGATCGATCGTCCCGTGAAGCGCATCGTTATCCTCCTAACTCCGGTTCCGTCGCCAAATTCCACGATTTTCGGCTGGAGGATTGTACACTTCCCGCCCGAACAACGCATTCGCAATTTTGACTGCCAGCGTTCGCGGTTAACGGCCCCGGCCGGCGTCCTCCCGCCGTACCCTCCCCCGTAACGCGGCTTTGAAAACCGCGCCCCTTACCCTCCCCCGTAGCGTGGCTTTGAAAGCCGCGCCCCCTTCCCCTCCTCCGTAGCGCGGCTTTGAAAGCCGCGCCCCTTACCCTCCCGCCAGCTCAACAATCAGATATCCTTACGGCGCGGCTAACGGCCCCGGCCCGCAAGGGCCGGGTTACGTCCCCGGCCGGCGTCCCGCTGTACCCTCCCCCGTATCACCCCGTTCCCTCCCCCGTAACGCGGCTTTGAAAGCCGCGCCCCCTTGACCCTCCCCCTCCCACCAGCACACCATCCGAAACCTTGTCGGAGAAGCGGTCCATGGCGAATGCATCCCATCACGCTCCACCGGTGGCCGAGACCATCGCGACGGGAATTTGTTTGGTAGCCGGGTTGGTGGGCGCGGTGTTTCACTTTCAGAGTTCCACCAGCCTGCCGACTTACGCCTGGGTCGCGGGATTGGTTGCGTACATCGCCGGGGGAATCGGCCCCGCGGTACAGGCAATCCGAGCTTTGCGGCAGGGGGAATTGACGGTTGACCTGCTGATGATCCTGGCGGCGCTCGGTGCGGCGTTGATCGGCGACTGGTTGGAAGGGGTGGTGCTGCTGTTTCTGTTTTCGCTGAGCGGCGCCTTGGAGGCGTTTGCGATGTACCGCACGACGCGATCGATCGAGTCGTTGATTCGACTGCGGCCGCGCGAGGCGGCTCGAGTTCACGACGGCGCGGCGGGGGAAGACCGCGTTCCGGTCGATGCGTTGCAGATCGGCGATTTGATCCGCGTGCGGCCGGGAGAACGCTTCCCGATCGACGGGGAGATCCGCGACGGTGAGACTTGGGCGGACGAGGCGACCCTGACCGGGGAAAGCGAACCGATCCGCAAGTCGGTCGGGGACACGGTCTATGCCGGGACGATCAACGGGGCGGGAAGCATCCTGGTGAAAATGACTCGAGCCGTGGCCGATACGACGCTCGAACGAATCGTGCAACTGGTGCAGGAGGCTCAAGCCCAAAAGACGCCGACGCAACGCTTCGTCGAGTCGTGGCAGCAGCCGTATGTTATCGGGGTACTGAGCCTGGCGGCCTTGGTGTTCCTGGGGAGTCGCTTGTTGCATGCGACCAACTGGTCCGATGCGTTCTACCATGCGATGGTCCTGCTGGTTGCGGCGTCTCCTTGTGCCGTGGTCGTCAGCGCCCCGGCGGTGTTACTCTCCGCAATCGCCCGCGCCGGGCGGCACGGGATCTTGTTCAAGGGAGGGATCCACGTGGAATCTCTGGGCAAGGTCGACGTGATCGCGTTCGACAAGACGGGCACGGTGACCTTGGGCACGCCAGGGGTTACCGAGATCTGGACGCCCGAACCGGGAAATGTCGACCGTCTGTTGCAAGTCGCCGCGACGGTCGAACAACGGAGCGAACATCCGCTGGGAGTGCCGCTCATTGCCGAAAGTCGAAGCCGCAGCGGGGCGTTGTCCGCCGGAAACATTCACGACTTTCACAGCCATACCGGGCACGGCGTGCATGCCCGCATCGACGACCTATGGGTGGGGGTGGGACGCGAGGGGTTGTTCGAATCACACGAGATGGCGATACCAGCCGACGTCGCCCAACGGGCCGAGTCGATACGGGACCGCGGCGAAACGGCCCTGCTGGTGCTGACGTCGGATCCGCAACTGCGCGGTGTGATCGGAGTGGCGGATCAAGTTCGTCCGGAAGCAGCGGCAACCCTGCAGGCGCTCGCCCAGTTGGGGATTCGCCAACTGGTGATTTTGACCGGAGACCATGAACGGGTGGCTCGAGCGATCGCCCACAAGCTGAAGGCGGACGATGTCCGCGCCGGGCTACTGCCGGAAGAGAAAGTTGTCGAGCTCCGTCGATTGGCCGACAACGGCGGCCTGGTAGCGATGGTCGGCGACGGCGTCAACGACGCACCCGCGTTGGCGGCAGCTCGAGTCGGCATCGCAATGGGGGGCGCCGGCACGGACGTGGCACTCGAGGTCGCCGATGTCGTCCTCATGCGGGATGATTTGCGCGCGCTGCCGTTGGCGGTCTATCTCAGTCGCCTGGCGCGCGGCCGAGTCCGCCAGAATATGATTTTTGCCTTCGGCATGATCGGCGTGCTGGTGCTGGGGACGTTTTTCGACCTGCCGCTCTGGCTGGGAGTCCTGGGACACGAGGGGAGCACAGTGATCGTCGTCTTCAACGGCCTACGGTTGCTGTGGGAACGACTGCCGAAGTTGGCGTAGGCGAAAGGTGGGTGGCGGGTGGCTGGCTTCCCGCTGGTTGTTTCGTTGTCGCCAAACCGTCATTCCGGGCGGAGACCCGGAATCCAGCAAGGGTAGGATACCAACGCCAGTGGATTCCTGCCTGCGCAGGAATGACAGTGTAGCGCAGGAATGACAGTGTAGCGCGGGAATGACAGTAATCGAGGATCCTTCGATTCACCGCGTCAGCGCCGCGGATCCTGCCATATTCGTGGCCAGATTCGCTTCCCATACGTCGAACTCGGCCCAGACCGGCAGATGGTCCGAGACGCGCAATGCTTGGTCTCGGGAGACTCCGAAGATCGACTCGATATCCACGACGCCCCACCGCCCGGTGTATTCGCGCGTCGCGGAAGTATCGTAGATCAAGTTGTCATATGTCTTGGACTTTTGCGTATTGGTGGGGACTCCCGAGACAACCCAGCCAATGCCGGGGAGTTGCCCCAGGCGTCCGAGCTGCTTTTCGCTGGCGTTCAGGTCCCCCAGCAAAATCACGTCATCTTCGTCGGGCCGAGCCCCTTTCATCAGTTGAAAGACATCGGCCAAGACGTCGACTTCTTGTTTCACTTCGTCCGGGTCGGTATGCATATCGACCAGCCAAAACGTGAACGCTCGATCCGGGTTGTTCGTCCGCGGCCGGAATCGCGCCACGAACGGTTCGCGATGCAGCAAGTCGTTGGGGTCGGCGATCGTCCCGACCGACGCCGGATCGGCTTCGATTCGGCTGGAGTCGTAGATGAATGCGTATTGTTCGGTGCTATTGGTGCGCCCCAGGCGGGGTCCAATCAGGTATTGGTAGCGGGCTCCGTTCGCATTGATCGCGGCGAGAAAGCGAGGAAGAATCTCATCGCTTTGGGCGCGGACCTCTTGGATCGCCACGATATCGAACTGGCGAACGAGTTGCACGAGAATCTCGACCACATCGGGCTTGCTCAGCTTGCTTTCTCCGAACACCTGAATATTGAACGAGGCGATGTACACCTTGTCGGCCGGGCGTTGGTAGCCGGTGTTTTGTGCTGGCACCGGGTTGAGCGTCCCCGTTTGGACGTTTGGATTCTGGGCCGGCAAGGCGTCGCTAGGAGGCGGCGCCGGCGGCGCCGAAGTCGACGTCGACTCGGCAAATCGCACGCCCACCTGGTGCTGTAGGTATTTGACCCCGGTCTGCAGTTGCTGAATCGCGGGACCCACGACGGGCCACTGCGGATTTCCCAGAAACGTTAGCGCGGCAACGACCAGGAAAAGCCGGAATACCAGCTTCCCCAGGGACCAACCCCGTCTACGGGAACTCGAATTCGCCAAGCCAGGCCTCCTTGCCTGCAGTGGTTGCGGCGAACCGTTCGCCGTACTGCTCCGAATGTCCTTTAGGTCTTTTCCAAGGCTTCCCGAGCCAATCGGGCTAGCCGCGGTTCATTGGCCTCCGCCGCCGTCTTCAATGCGGCAACTCCGTCCGGGGAGATCGATGTCATCTGCCCCAAGGCCCAAGCCGCACGCTCGCGCGTGGCAAGATCGGCGGCCGTCCGCACGACGCCGGCGAGCGTAGGCACCGCGGTCGCGGCATCATCGCCTAGGCGACCGATCAAGGTCACCGCCCAATAGCTGACCAACGGTTGCGGCGCTTCCGCCAGTTTTTTGAGTTCCGCTAACGTGCTCGCCGGAGGAGGACCCAAATCCTCCAACGCAGCAACCGCCCACGTCCGTACGGACTCGTCGTCCGCACAGGCGCGAACCAACGCAACCGACGCGGGCGCGGCGTCCGAGCCGGCCGTCGCCAGCTTTTCCGCGGCCGCCGCCCGAACCTCGACCTGAGCATGCTGCAGATCGGCGATGGCTTGCTCGACTTGGCTCATACGCTGTAAGGGCGATGCCCAATCCCTGGACGCTGTTTCGCTACTGCTGGCCGCCTTGCGGTTGCAACCAATTCGGTATCGGAAGATTGCCGTACGGGCTTTGCGGCGAGTTCTTGCCTGTTTGATTCGTCGTCTGTTGGAACAAGCCGCTGGCGGCTTGGGTGACATTCTCCGCCAATCTCAGATTCAGCCCGTTCGACGACGGATTTGTGGTCCCCGGCGTGTCTTCCAAATCGCCGATGATCTTGAGCGCCCCGCGGGCCAGTTCGGCACTCTTCGAGTCCTTCCCGCTGACGTCCTCAATTTTTTCAGCTGCCTGTTTGGCGACCTGCTCCGCTCGTTTTCGATTGAAGTGAAGCTTGGGCCAGCCGTCGACCCATTCCACCGAAAGGATCCCGAAGAAGAACAAGACCGGCACGATCAGAGCGACGAAGGGTGCCAGCAGACGACTGCTCAAGGCTTGCCGCACTGGACTGGGGAGCCCGGCCGCACCAACGCTCACCATTTTCTGCGTCATCGAGAGCTTTTTTCGGCGAGCCATCCGTGGCAGTCCCTCGAGTAAATTTCAATTCAGGCGCAAAATCTGCGCCCACTTGTGGGTGGCTTTTAGCAGGGCCCTTTCGCGGCGTAAAGAGCGATTTGAAGCCCCTCTCAATTCCAGGCGGCCCGGTGACGCCACCACACACCCGCGAATCAGTTTGGCCTCTCCACTTCTGGCCGGACTCCCAGTACTACGCCCCCCTCGGCTGAGCGAATCCTGCAAAAAAACTCAAACCGCTTATTGACAATAAAACTTGTCAAGGTTACGATGCCTTCAGATTCGCGATCAATTTTTTTGTGGTCGAGACCGATTCGGCGAGTTCGCGGACGGCCCGATGTCTCGACACGTTGTCCCGCAATGCAAAGGACTCAATCCATGCCGACCTTCCCTGAGCGACGTTGCCGACTGGTTTTTTGTCTTCCCGTTCTGCTGACCCTTGTGATCGGCGGCTCGTTGTGGGCGCATCGACCACAGGAGGAGTCTGGACTTGCAGTCACGGCGCTCCAGCAGATCGACGTTCGGTTGGAGCAGGCGGTCGAACGCAAACAGGTTGCCGGCGCGGTGGCCTTGCTCGCGCGCGACGGGAAGATCGGCTACCTCAGGGCCGCGGGCTTTCGGGATGTCGAAGCAGGCAAGGAAATGGCAACCGACTCCCTCTTCCGTATTGCCTCGATGAGCAAGCCGTTGACCAGCGTCGCCGTAATGATTCTGGTTGACGACGGCCGGCTTCAGGTGACCGACCCGGTGTCCAAGTACCTTCCGGAGTTCAAGAATCCGCACGTGTTGGTGGTGGGCTCCGGAGGCGATTCGCAACGGGTTCCAGCCGACCGGGAGATCACGGTCCACGACCTGCTCACGCACACGTCCGGGCTGACGTATCGTTTCATGGCGCAGGAACCCTTCGCCCAAATCTATCACCAGCCCGATATCTGCGATGGGCTGATCCGGCCCTCCTGCACCTTGGCGGAGAACGTGCGTCACTTGGCCGCCTTGCCGCTGGTTCATCAGCCGGGGAGCGCCTTTCAATACGGCTTGTCGACCGACGTCTTGGGACGGCTGGTCGAGGTCATTTCCGGCCAGGATCTTGAATCCTTCATGCGTCGCCGAATTTTCGAGCCGCTCGAGATGCACGACACGTTCTTCGATCTTCCGGCGGACAAGACCGAGCGACTCGCCGTGGTGTACGAACCAGGACCGGACCAAGCCATCCGCCGCGTCGGCGAGCAAACCGTGCAGGTGGGCGAGTTGGCTTACTGCGTGACTTCCCCGTACCAAGGGCAGCGCGGCTACTGCTCGGGCGGCGCGGGACTCACGTCAAGCGCTCCAGATTACGCTCGCTTTCTGCAGATGCTCCTCAACGACGGCCAGTGGAATGGGACTCGCATTTTGAAACCAGAGACCGTCCAGGCCATGACCAGCAATCAGATCGGCGACATCGAGTTCATGCTGCCGACAGGCCGATTCGGATATGGTTTTGCCATCGCGGCCGGCGCGGACTGGGACCCGGGGACGGCGCCCGGGACTTACGGTTGGGGCGGGTTCTACAACACGGGCTTCTGGGTGGACCCGGAAAAAAAACTGATCGGCGTCTTCATGACGCAGCTGTACCCAGCCAACCATCTGACCCTTTATCAGGAATTCATGAAATTGGCCAATGAGGCGGCCAGGTAATTCGACCGCGCTGCAAATTCACAATTTCACCATTCCGAATTAGGCCCCCCACAACTGCGAATTCGTCGGAGCAATTCCAAAGTCCACTGTTGACAAATAAACTTGTCAAAGGTACCCTTTTCGCATGCTCGATATTCAAGTGATCGATGAACCGGCGGCCGCGACGGTGGCGTTGGAACCGGTGCGGAGTCGACTGCTCGCCGAGTTGGCAGAGCCCGCCTCAGCCGCGACGTTGGCTGCGCGGGTCGGTTTGACTCGGCAGAAAGTCAACTACCATTTGAACACGCTGGAGGCGCACGGGCTGGTCACGTTGGCCCAGAAACGCAAATGGGGCGGACTGACAGAACGGCTATTGGTGGCATCGGCCGCCGCGTACGTCGTATCACCGAGCGCCTTGGGGCCGGTCGCCGTCGATCCGAATCGGGATGTCGATCGACTGTCGGCGAGCTATCTCATTGCGCTCGGCGCACGAATTGTTCGCGAGGTGGGCGATTTGGTGCGTCGCGCCCGGGAGACGGGCAAACGCCTGGCGACCTTGGCCGTCGACACCGAGGTTCGCTTCCGGTCGGCGGCGGACCGAGCGGCCTTCACCGGCGAGCTGGCCGAGGCGATCACGAAACTCGTGGCAAAATATCACGACCCATCCGCCGCCGGCGGCCGCGGGCATCGCCTTGTCGTTGTGGCGCATCCTCTTCCGCAAAAACCCGAACAGAAGGTAACAACATGACCGTGCACAAAGAAGCCGATGGCCGCCGCTGGGTCCAAGTCGAAGCCGAACTCCCCGGGACGCCGGAGGAAGTCTGGCAGGCCATCGCGACCGGGCCGGGCATTTCGTCCTGGTTCGTGCCGGCCGAATTCGAGGAGCGCGACGGGAAGCCGATCGCCGTGAAGCTGAACTTTGGTCCGGGGATGGAGTCGACTTCTGCAGTGACCGCCTGGAATCCACCGCAGGCGTGGTCGTCCCAATCCGATGGTTGGGCGCCCGGCATGCCGCAACTCGCGAACGAGTGGAGCATTGAAGCGCGCGGAGGAGGTGTCTGCGTCCTCCGGATCGTCCAGAGCCTGTTCGCCAGCACGGATGATTGGGACGACCAGTTGGAGGCTACCCAAACCGGCTGGCCCGCTTTTTTGCGGACGTTGCGGATCTATCTCACGCATTTCCGCGGGCAACGATCCGCGCTGATGCAATTTGTGATTCCGGTCGCGGGCACCGAAGCTGAAGCCTGGGAAACTTTGACCACGGCTTTGGGAATCCACGGCCTGAGCGTCGGCCAGCGCTGGACGTCCCCCGCGGGGGTCCCGGCGTTCGGCGGCGTTGCGGAGCACTTCACCCAAAGTCCCTATGATGCGCTGTTGCGACTCGATCAACCCAGCCCGGGTGTCGCCGCGGTTGGAGTTTTCAATTGCGGCCAGACCATGGTCGCGCTCAACTTCTATCTTTATGGCGATCAGGCAGCCGCCAACGTCGCCCGGGAAACGCCGCAGTGGCAGGCCTGGTTCCAAAAAAACTTCCCGATGCCGATCGAGCCGGGGTAGGTCCGAATGCTGGCTTAAATCTTCCCAACGCCGTTATTCTCAGCTGAGACTTTCGATGTTCCACGCGCGGGCGATCTGACAGGACCTGCGGTACAATGGGGCTGGCTTTTGACGTCGGGAGACTTAGAGCGTTTTGAAGCTGTATTGCCTCATTTTTTCGCAGCCCGTTTCTCAAGTCCTTTGACCGACCAAATCCGCAGGAAACGCCAACCCAAAGGCCGCCAGTTCCAATGAATCCCAGGGATTTGACCGAGCCTGACGTTGCCAAACGAAGGACGCCGCACCCCAACCCCCATGAGGAGATTGCGTGTCCTATTTCGGTGATGCCATCGACCAAACAGGACGTACTGGATGCAGGTTTGTGCGCTACCCTGGAGAACGCGGGTTGCCCGGTCGGGGCGAGTATTCGAGATCGTCTGGCATTTGAAACATTGTTGACGGAATTATCGTCCAGGTTTGTCAATCTCCCAGCCAGCCGTGTTGATACGCAAATCGAATGGGGCTTGCGACTCGTCGTGGAGCAACTTGGGGTCGACCGATGTGGTTTCGGCGAGGTCTTAGGAGACGGGAAGCAGTTTGTGGTTACGCACTCGTACCAGTTGCCGACCGTCCCATCTTGTTTTGGTTTTATCTTGCAGGCGCAATTCCCAGCCTACGCTCGGATGATTCGCCAGGGCATGATCATTCGTTTGCCAGAGGACTTGCCGGCCGACGCGGTCGCCGAGCGACAATATTTGCTTCAATCGGGGCTGAAATCCAGTTTGACGATTCCCCTGACCGTCATGGGCTCGGTGGTTGGTGCACTGGGCCTCGCCAGCTTCCGCACGCAGCTAGCCTGGTCGGACGAGTTGGTGAAACGCCTGCGCCTCGTGGGGGACATCTTCACCAATGCCCTGGCGCGCAAGCGGGCAGATGAAGCGCTTTGTGCAAAGGAACTTTCGCTCCGGCAAAGCCAGGAAGGGCTTCGGCAATTGACCGCCCGACTCCTTCAGGCCCAGGAACAGGAACGCCGCCGCATCGCGCGAGAAATGCACGATGATTGGACGCAGCGGCTGGCGAGTCTAGGGATCGAAGCCGCAAAATTGGAACGGCACCTCGGCACGCAGGAAGTGGCGTTGCCATTGCTGCACGCCATACAGCAACAGCTGGTGGCCCTTTCTGAGGACGTACATGCCCTCTCGCGTCAGCTGCACCCATCTATTCTGGATGATCTGGGCCTGATCGAGGCCCTGCGTTCGGAGTGTGCCGCATTCGCGCGTCGCGAAGAGATTGAGGTCGATTACTGCCCAGACGAACTGCCAACGCCTGTGCCGTCCGAGGTGGCCCTGTGTCTCTATCGAGTGGCGCAGGAAGCCCTCAGAAACGTTGCCAAGCACGCGGATGCCGTGGACGTTGTCGTGACCCTGACCGTTGTCGAGCCGGACATCGTCTTGCGAATCGAGGATCATGGCGTCGGTTTTGACCCGGAGAATGAGCGCAATCAGCCGGGCTTGGGCCTCTCCAGCATGACCGAACGGGTGGCGTTAATTCACGGGCAGATTTCGGTAGCGTCGGCTCTTGGTCGAGGGACAACCGTCGAGGTGCGGGCCCCATGGAGGGGCTACGCTCGATGACCCGAGCGCGCGTCCTGATCGCCGATGACCATCAGATTCTCGCCGAAGGCATCCGCGGCCTGCTCGAACCGGAGTTCGAGGTCGTCGCGGTCGTCTCCGATGGCCGCAAACTGGTCGCGGCTGCCCAAGAGCTGCTGCCCGATGTGATCGTGGCCGACATCAGCATGCCATCGCTCAATGGCATCGAGGCTGCGGCCCTAGTGCGATCGGCGGGACTATCGGCCAGGGTTGTTTTTCTGACGATGCATCGTGATGTCGCCTATGCCCGCCGCGCGATGGAGGCCGGGGCCGTCGGGTATGTTCTCAAGCATTCCGTTTCTTCGGAACTCGTGACCGCCATTCGCGAGGCGCTCCAGGGAAAGACCTACATCACGCCGATGATTGCCGGGGAGCTCCTGCAGTCCTACCGTGAAGGCGAAGCGCGGTCAGAAGAGTTGACGACGCGACTCACGGCGCGTCAACGCGAAGTGCTGCAGCTCATTGCGGAGGGGCGTTCCGCCAAAGAAATTGCGGTCGCGCTGCGGATCTCCGTGCGGACGGCGGAAGCGCACAAGGCCCGCATCCAGGAATCGCTGGGACTGCAGAGCACGGCCGAGCTGGTCCAGTTCGCGATTCGCAGCGGGATCATCTCGATCGAGTAGGCCGCCTCGGACACCAGGTCATACACGACGGCGGGTTGCGCAAAGCGCAATGGCATTGTCGTAGTTTTGCGAATGGTGCTCACTTCCCGCGATTCGCCACAATGGGGGCAGTTCGGCACGTGAATACCCAGCCGCTGTACCAGCGCCAATGACATTCCGTCTCCGGAGGCCGTTGGTGCAAAAACAGGTTTGTCCAGGCGACCGGGTCTGGCTTTGAACCAGTCGCCCTCACCGCCGGTCCGGTGAGGCACAAGAAGAACGGAGAAAACGCGTGCACAAAAAATTGACGGAAATGCGCCCAGTAGACGACATCGTCACTCAGAACACTCCGGGCCTCAAAATTTGGGAGGAGAACTGGGGAGGAATGCAGTGCGCCTACCACGTCTTTGCCCCGGGTACCGACTTCACAGACATTCTGAAGGGACATGGACTTGAGCACGATCTGTGTGGAGTGGAACACTGGGCTTACGTTCTAAAGGGCACATTGGAGGTCATCTACCTCGACGGGACCATTGACGTTTGTACCGCTGGGGAATGCTGCTACTGGCCAGCTCCGCACAACTTCAAATCGAAAGAAGGGGCTGAGATTCTCCAGTTCAGTCACGGGGGTGCGTTGGCGGCGCAAGCAAAAATCGTCGAACAGTTTATGAAGAAAAAGATGCAGAAGTAAATAATACTGAAGCGCTCCGGCGCATCGGGAGCTGGAATTCCACAGGCCCGTCTACGTTGCTCAATCAGCCGACATACCATCAACAAAAACGAGAGATACCAAATGAAACTGAAAACAGGTATGGAATCCCTGAGCTGGATGAGCTTCAACAACACCCGTGGCCTCGCCTTCCACGGGATGGGGGCCTTTATCGGCACCGGGAAATCACAGAGAGCCCACGTCTATACGGCGGCATCGATCCCCGTCGACCCTGAGGCCTACAAAAAGATCGATGCCAGGAAACTGGCCGGCGAACTCGAAGTGGATATGTGTGCGGTCAACAGCGGACGCTTCTGGCTGATGGACGAAATCAAGTTCCTCGTCGGCGAGACGCAGAACTTCCATGGCGTCGAGTTGCGCTGGGGCGGGGATATGACCGGGGCGGAGATGATCTCGCAGATGCGGGACGCCTACGTGCCCTCGCTGATCCGGCGCAGCACGGTCTGGACCTTTAAGGCGGGTAAATCCGTGTGCCTGCTGCGCGAGCCCGAAGGTGCGGTCTGGGTCCTGCAGGAATACACCAAGGCGGTCGATCCGAGCCTGACTCCTGACAACCTCGACTCGTTGGGCAAAAAATACAAGACCCTGCCGCAAGGCTGGAAGTTCGAGACCAAAATCCTCGAAAAGGATCTCGTGCTCGACACCACCAATGCGGGTGGCTGGGCGGCTATCCTTCGCGATGACCTGCACTGCACCTACCAGGGCTGCGGCTACGGCGCGGACACCAGCGCCAACTACGTGCCGTAACTTGACCATCCGAGAGTGAGTTGCTCATCGGGTTGAACCGAAGCGCCTGCCGCCCTACGACTCTGACACTGCGCTTCGTCGCAGGGATTCGCTTCGTCGCAGGGATTTTTTGTGTCTCCGGGCCGTGCTGACGGCCAAACGAATAACGTATGCAACGCGATGATCTGTCAACCCAGACCCGCACGACGCGGTGGCCGCTGCCAATGGCCGGGTTGCGCATCGTCCCGTGGGCGGACCTGCCACGCGAAGTGTCGGCAGGAATCACCTTGGCCGCCCTGGTTCTGCCACTCAACATTGGCTACGCCCAGGTCGCGGGTCTGCCGCCGGTCGTCGGCCTGTATTCGGCCATCATTCCTCTCCTGGTATTTGCGCTGTTCACGACATCGCGGCACGTCGTGGGAAGTCCCGATGCCTCCATTGCCGCGCTCGTTGGAGCAACTCTTCTGGCCTTTGCCGCACCGGGAGACTCGCTGCGCATCCAGTATGCGGCAGCGCTGGCTATCACCTGCGGCCTGCTGTTCCTGGTCTTTTGGTATTTTCGGCTGGCGTTCCTCGCCAACTTTCTGTCGCGGGCTGTGCTCGTCGGTTTCATTTCCGGTCTCGGTATCGAAGTCTTCACGAGTCAGGTTCGCAAGATTCTGGGAGCCTCGATCCATGGGGTATCGCAGGTCGAAGCTGTTGCCAGCCAGATTAAAGACACCGTGGCCAATTCCATCGAGACGGAAGGCTACTTCGTCCAGCTGCTGACCTTGCTGAAATCCATCCCGCATGCCAACTTGTACTCGGTGGCGATCGGAGTGGGTACGCTGGTTGTCGTCCGCCTATTGAAACGGTATTTGCCCAGGGTACCCGGGGCGCTGATCGCACTGATTCTGGCGACGACCGCCGTGGCCGCGTTCAACCTCAAGGCCCACGGCGTGAGCGTCCTTGGCGAGATCCCGTCGGGGTTTCCTTCCCTGAGCTGGCCGGCCGTACCAGCGGGCGATTATTTGCGGTTGCTCCCTGGAGCGATGGCCGTCGTGGCGATCACGCTATGCGAGGGCCTGCTCCTGGTTCGCCAGTACAGCCGAAAGCACGGTTACAAGGCCGATGGCGATCAGGTATTGTTCGCCTACGGAATCGCCAATCTCGCAGCCGGTGTGAGCGGCTCACTGGTCACCGGCAATAGTGCCTCGCGATCAGCGGCGATGGAAAGCTGCGGGTCGCGCAGTCAACTACCGAGCGTGATTGCAGCCGGGGCAATCGCTCTGGCCATGCTCTTCTTTACTGACTTGTTGGCGTACCTTCCCAATGCGGCGTTAGCGGGAATTGTTGCGAACTCCGTCCTGTCGTTGATTGAAGTCGGGGAATTGCGGGAACTGTACCTGCTGCGACGGAGCGAATTCTGGATCGCCGCCGCCTGTCTGCTGAGTGTACTGGCGTTGGGGCCGCTTCGCGCCGTTGTTTTTGCCTTCCTGTTGACGACGATTGATGTCGTCCGCCGCGCGTCGACGCCCGGGACGTGGGTCCTGCGAGAAGCACCGGATGGGAGCCATTTTGTTCCCGCCGACGCTGCAGCGCCTTGGGCGACGGGTGATGACGGACTGGTCGTATATCGCTTTGGATCACCGCTTTACTTCGCGAACGCCAATCTCTTTTCGGAGGAGGTGGAGAGACTGGCAACGCAGAGTCGCGCGCCGGTCCGATGGTTTGTGCTGGATGCTGAAGCCATCAGCGACATTGACACCACGGGAGCAGAAGTGATGCACCAGGTGTTCGCAATGCTCGGCCAGCGAGATATCACGATTGCAGTGGCCCGAGCCAACGCACAACTTCCGACTCTATTGCAGCACTATGGCTTGCTGGAGTTCATTGGAGAGCACCGGCTGTATCCGACCAACCGTCATGCAGTCGCTGCTTTTCGTCAGGAGTGTGCGCAGAGAATGTCCGAACCGCGCGCTCCGCACGCGTAGGCTGCTGACGAGCAGCTCGGGTCAGAAGAGCATTCAAGGAAACGACGGTCGAAAGTCAAAGGTTATGAAAGAATGGTTGATGAGCACCTGGGCGGAACTCGTGGGCCGACAGAGCGGGCCGCTCTGCTTCCGTCTCATCCTCCAGCCTATCGTGGCGGCGGCCCTCGCCATTCGCAAGGGCCGCCGCGATGCGCAAGAAGGCAAACCGGCATTCTTCGTTGCGTTGTTGCGGCAGCCGGACAGGCGGCGATCTTTGCTCAGGGAGGCATCCGTCGATATTGGCATGCTATTCCTCGTCACGGGGGTACTCGACATCATTTACCAACTCATCGTTTTCCACACGATACGGCCGGGCCAATCGCTGATGGCTGCGACCGTTTTGGCTCTTCTTCCGTATGTCGTTGTGCGTGGTATGACAGATCGAATCGCGAAAAGATTGCAGCGGAGAACCTCAGATAAAACGCCATCACTTCCGGTGGAGTGATGGATGGCGAACGAAATATTACAAGCTTGAGCAGGTACCAATGAAAGCCATCACGGTCGAACCGCGGAAGCCAAACAGCGCCCGTCTGGAAGATATCCCGGAACCCGATCTGCGGGACGGCTCGATTCTCGTGGAGGCGATTGCGGTTGGCGTCTGCGGCACGGATGTGGAAATCGTGGAAGGCAAATATGGCTGGGCGCCCCCCGGGAAGACGCGCCTTGTCCTCGGCCACGAATCACTGGGGCGCGTCGTCGACTCCGGCACCAGTAAGCAGTTCAAGCCGGGCGACCTGGTCGTCGGCATTGTTCGTCGCCCCGATCCGGTTCCCTGCCCCAACTGTGCGGTGGGCGAGTGGGACATGTGCCGCAACGGCCTGTACACCGAACGTGGGATCAAAGAAATCGATGGCTTCATGTCCCAGCGTTGGCGGACTGAACCGGAATTCACGATCAAGGTGGACCCCTCGCTGGGCATGCTCGGTGTGCTGCTGGAGCCGACCACGGTGGTGACCAAAGCGCTGGAGCATGTCGCTGAAATTGGTCGGCGCTCCTTGTGGGAACCACGCACCGTGCTGGTGACGGGCGCGGGACCCATCGGTCTCCTGGCGGCGATGATTGCGAAGCAGCATGGCAAAGAGGTTCACGTCCTGGACCGGATGGAGTCCGGCCCCAAGCCGGATTTAGTGAGAGCGTTAGGAGCGACCTACCATAGCGGTTCGGTAAAAGCCGTTGGCTTCGAGCCGGATGCGATTATTGAATGCACAGGCGTCGGACAGTTGATCACCGACTCCATCCAGAAGGTCGGTGCTGGTGGAATCGTGTGCCTGACGGGCGTCGGGCACGGCGGCATTGTCACTTCGGCGGCCTGTGCCGATATCGCGGCGGCCACCGTCCTCAAGAACAATGTGATCTTCGGCAGCGTGAACGCCAATAAGCGGCACTGGTACAAGGCGGGAGCGTTCCTAGCTCGAGCCGATCGCTCATGGCTGGCGCAACTAATCACCCGGCGTGTTCCGCCAGAGAAATTTGAAAACGCCCTGCACAGAGAACCCGACGACATCAAGGTCGTTGTTCAATTCTCGGAGGTCTGACTTCCCAGACCGCCACCAGGGTTTTGCCATATGAACGTCTGACTCTTGAAAGGTGCATATCCATGAAAGTGATCATTGTAGGCGGAGTTGCTGGTGGTGCCTCCTGTGCGGCGCGGCTTCGCAGGCTCGACGAACGGGCGGAGATCCTGATGGTGGAGCGAGGCCCGTACGTCTCGTACGCAAACTGCGGGCTCCCCTACCATGTCGGCGGCGTGATTGAGAAGGAGTCCAGCCTGCTCGTCGCGACCGAACAGACATTTCGCGACATGTTCGGTGTGACCGTGCGTACTCGCTGGGAAGCCATCGCAATCTCGCCAACGAATAAGACCATCGACTTGCGCAATGTGGCGACCGGCGAGGTGTCGACCGAGTCCTACGACAAACTGGTGCTCTCTCCGGGCGCCGCCCCGATCCGCCCGCCGCTCCCCGGCATCGACTTGCCAGGAATTTTTTCGGTCAGGACCGTCCCGGATGCTCGGAGCATTCGCCAGTGGTTGCAACGCGGCACCGAGACCCGGACTGGGCTCGACTCGTACACGGGCTTGCAGGTCGTCACGAAGCCAAAGCGAGCGGTCGTCGTGGGCGGCGGGTTCATCGGATTGGAGATGGTGGAGAACCTGTCCCACCTTGGACTCGACGTGACGTTAGTCGAAAAACTGAACCAGGTGATGCCTCCGCTGGATGCGGAGATGGCGCGACTGGTCGAACGCTACCTGATCAAGCATGGCGTCCGACTCGAGCTCAGCGACGGCGTGGCCGGCTTTCGACAGGCTGCCGACGGATCGTTGGAAGTGCTTACGAGTTCCGGCAAGGCGCATCCGGCGGACGTGGTCATTCTGGCGATTGGCGTGCGACCGGAAACCCAGCTCGCCAAGTTGGCTGGAATCGAGATTGGCCAACGCGGGGGCATTCGCGTCGATGAACAGATGCGGACGAGCGATCCCGACATCTTCGCCGTTGGCGATGCGGTTGAAGTGCAGGACTATGTCACCGGCCATTCGACGCTCATCCCGCTCGCCGGTCCTGCCAACCGGCAAGGTCGGATCGCTGCGGATGTGATTGCCGGACGCGATTCGCGCTATCGAGGGACGCAGGGGACTTCGATCTGCCAGATCTTCGAGGCCGCCATTGGTCAGACGGGCGTCAGCGAAAAAACCTTGGGGCAACTCGGAGACACGGATTACGAGAAGATCTACCTCTATCTCAACTCGCACGCGGGCTACTACCCGAATGCCAAAATGATGGCGATCAAGGTCCTGTTTCGCAAATCGGATGGACGACTTCTGGGCGCACAGGTGCTCGCGGAGGACGGTGTCGCCAAGCGGATCGATGCCTTCGCCATGGCGATCCAAATGAAGGCGACGATTTACGACTTGGAGGAGGCCGAGCTTTGCTATGCGCCGCCGTTTGGTAGTGCGAAGGACCCCGTCAACTTCGCGGGCATGGTTGCAGCGAATGTGCTCCGCGGTGACATGCCGCTCTCCCACTGGAGTGCCATCGACGGCGCCTTCCTACTCGATGTACGCAATCCTCCAGAACTGGAAGTGGAGTCGGTCCCCGGGGCGCTCAACATCCCCTTGCCGCAGTTGCGCAGCCGTCTCGCAGAGCTTCCCCGCGACCGGGAAATTCACGTTATCTGTCGCTCGGGCGGGCGCGCCTATTTTGCAACGCGCATCCTACAACAGAACGGGTTTATCGCTCGGAATATTTCGGGCGGTATGCTCTCACGATCACATGAAGCGTCATCCCAATGAAGTTCGGGAAGGGTTGCAGGAATTTTTGGATAAGGTTGGGAAGAACAAGAGAAAGAACAAGAGAAAGAGAAGGGCTACCGGAATTTTCGGTTAGCCAATAGGTCGAGTGGCCCCGGGGTGGTTGTATTTCTAAGAATCCGCCGGCCTGCCCGGACGACGATCCGCAGATGCTTGGCCAGCGATATCGGCCCAAACCCTCGGCAACTTGGGCGCCGACCGCTCCTGTCCATGTCCAAGCCCCTGCGCCGCGGGTCCAGCTCGATCGGTGCGAGCCAACGAATCGTGGGCTGATTCTCCCGTTCCCTGTTCAAAGTCGCCCAGTCCCAGGTCGAGGCCTTTCGGGGGCTTGGCTGGTTGTCGCATGAATCTGTGGCCGCGCGTCCGTCCGGCGGCACAGGGGAGGGTATTTGTGCGACGTCCGGTTCGGGAACTTCGGACAACTCCCCCGCAGCCAATTGACTCCGCATTTCGGTAATTCGGTCAAACGCTCCAGTGTAGTCCGATTCTTCCAGCAACGCGGCCATCATCGTTCGGATCGGGTTGAGATGCGCTGTTGCGACTCGATCAACCCAGCCCGGGTGTCGCCGCGGTTGGAGTTTTCAACTGCGGCCAGACCATGGTCGCGCTGAACTTCTATCTCTACGGCGAACAAGCGGCCGGCGCCGTGTCCCGCGAGACGCCGCACTGGGAAGCCTGGTTTCAAAGACACTTCCCCGCGCCGACGGCAACCGGTTGACAAAAGGATCGAATTCGTCAACGATATTCGGCACGGCCCGTATGGATCACGCCGAGATCCCCTGCCAACACGCCTGCGCAATTCCGCGCCGAAACCACCCCCATTCTCCACCGACGGCTAAGACGCAGGAACTATCCCGTCCGCGGCGAGAAGGATTGAACGCACTTGGCTGGTACCATCTCCGAACCGGTGAAGACGGTTTCGGTTGCCCGTGCGCCGCGGGACCCGGCTTCGGTCGATTGGCTGCACACGACGCGCTCCGTGCTCAAGAATTCCGAAGTGGATTTTCATCGCGTCAGGCCCTGGGTGTATTGGCGCGACATGTTGCTGAGCGGCGCGATCGCCTATTCGGCGGCGGCGATTTTTTTGACCGCACCCGCCTTTTCAATTTGGCAAATCGGCGGTTTCGTCATCGCCGTGTTCTGGTTGTACCGCGTCGGTTCGCTGGTGCACGAGGTCGCACATTTGGGCGGGCATGAGCTGACGAGTTTCAAGATCGCATGGAACCTGCTGATCGGCGTGCCGACGCTGACTCCCTCCACATTTTTTACCGGGCACCATCGAGACCACCATACCCAACGAGTGTATGGAACGCCGGAAGACCCCGAATACGTGGTCAACGTCTGTTCGCGCGGCAGCGCGCTCAACTTGGCATTTTACTTTTTGATCGTAGCGCTCTTCCCGTTGTTGGTCTTCCTGCGATTCTTGCTGGCGCCCCTCTCATTCATCACACCCCAGGTTCGCGAGTGGGTGTTGCGGAACCTGTCGTCCTTTACCTTCAATTGGAAGTACAAACGGCCGCTGTCGCGAATCGATCGCCGCACGTTTGCGACCTTGGAGCTGCTGTGTTCGGCACGGGCTCTTTTGATTCCGGCCGCGGTCCTGCTCGGCTGGACGCCTTGGACGCGGATGTTCCAGCTGTATCTGCTGGGGGCGGCGGTGATCACCCTGAACCAATTGCGGCAGCTGGCCGACCATCACTTCGAGGGGGATGGTCACAAACTGAGCATGTCCGCCCACATCGCGGACTCCTGCAATTACGTCAACCGGGATTTTCTGACGTGGTTGTTCTTTCCCTTCGCGATCCAATACCACGCGTTGCATCATTTGTTTCCGTCGTTGCCCTATCACAACCTCGCCCCCGCCCACGCGTACCTCATGCGCGAGTTGCCGGCGGATTCGCCGTACCGGACGCTCGAACAATCCAGCTGGTGGTCGGTCGCCCGGCGGATGTTGCGCGAATCGTCCTCCTAGGAACAAAAAAGGTGTCAGGAACCAAAACGACGGCTACCGTTTTTTGGTTCCTGACACCTTTTTTCTATTTGGCGTCGAGAAAGTCGTTCACCATCGGGACGATGATTGGCATGCGCTGGATCAGCGTGACGTGGGTGGTGTCGGGCAAGATGGCCAAGCGCGAGTCGGAACGCGGCATCATGTCGCCGTGGATCCCGCCCCCCTTCAGGCGGAACATTTCCGCGACGTGCTCCAGCAGGATGCCGTCGGCGTCGCCGTGGACGAAGAACATGGGCGCCGTGGTGGCCTGGAGCTTGTCGGCGCCGATGTCGTGCTCTCGCGTCGCCGTGGCGAGGATCCGCTTGACGAACTGCGGAAACTCGTCCGGCGTTGGGCTCAGCTTCTTGTACTCGACTTCGATGGGCGAACCTTGGAAGGCCTCCGCCGTGAGCTTGGGAAACAGGTCGAGCGCTTCCTTGACCATGCCGTCGCTGCGGATCGTGGACGAAAGAACGACCACCTTCCGCACCTTGTCGGGATGGCGGATCGCATATTGCATCGCGACGCCGCCGCCCATGCTATAGCCGATCAAGTCCGCCTGGGGGATCTTGAGGTGGCCGAGAAGCACCGCCACATCGTCGGCAAGGTTTTCGCTGTTGACGTCGCGTGCGATGTCCGCCGTGCGGCCGTGGCCCTGCATTTCGATGGCGATCACTTTCCGCGTTTTGGCAAGCTCGCCGATCCAGTCGGTCCAGTTGTTGGTGATGGTCATGAATGCGCCGTGGAGCAGCACGACAGGTTCGCCGCTGCCGTGGATTTCATAGTACATTTTGAGCCCGTTGACCGGCGCGTAACCGGTTGTGGACTCTTGCGTTTGCGCCGACCGGGTGGTCGACAACAGGATGATGAAGATCCAAGCTGCGATTTTCATGTGCGGGACTCTCCAATTTCCCCCCGTCCTACCGACGACGAGGGGACAAAGCTTGATCACGTTCGTGGACCGCTTCGGCATGGATTCAGCCAACGAGCCTTTGCCTGATTCTATTCGAACTTCGAAATCTGCCATGAGAACAACCTCCCCCAACGCAAGTTTACATCCCACCGCCGATTGCCGTCGCAAACAACGAAGGTACGTGCGCAACGCCACGCGACCTATCCCGCCAGTACCTCGTCGAGCGACTGGTAGCTCATCTCCATTCCATCCGTCATGCCGGTCGACATCGCCGCATCGCGATCCGCCTTCGATGCATACGTGATCAAGGTCGCCACGTTCGTGATCCCGTTGGTCTCATGGAATGTGACCGTGACAATCGACGGTTCACCTCCCATCGATCCACCGAAGTCGCCCGCGTCGTAGAATTGCGTATGCGCGATCTTCGAATGCAACACAACTTCCAGCATCTCTCCCGTGAACCCAAACTCCTGGCCGTCCTCGTGTCGCCAGCGCCAGCGGTACTTTCCACCCACATGCGTCGCCATTTCGCACACCGGCATCGACCATCCGGGCATGGCCGTTAGCCAACGACGCATCAACGCGGGATCCGTATACGCCTGCCACACCAGATTCACCGGCGCAGCAAAGCTCCGCGTCACGAGGACTTCTCGATCGGACGGCGTGCTCACTTCAGCAGGTTTCATTTCTTTCGCTCCTCTTTCTGTGCTTGCTTCAACTCGGCGAGCAACGCGTCGAGTCGCTGGTAGTTGCCTTCCCAAATTTCTTGTATTTTCTCCAGCCAATCCGTGACCGCGATCAACGGCTCCGTCTCCAGTTTGCAGGGGCGCAACTGGGCCACTCGACGACGCGAAATCAGCCCCGCCGATTCCAACACCTTCAAGTGCGATGAAATCGTCGGTTGCGTCAACGAAAAGTGGCCGACCAAGTCGGATACGGATGCCTCGCCGCGCGCCAGATGCACCACGATTCCACGTCGAGTCGGATCGGCAAGAGCGGCAAATGCTTTGTCCAGTCGGTTCATTTACATAGGATATCGTCTATATAGATAACTGTCAATATACAGAATTCGAATTTGCTGAAAATCTGAGGGTACTAACCCAAGGTGTGCGGGGCCAACGTCCCCGACTCGCGCCATGGATAGCGCTCGCCGCCCAAAGATCCGCGGGAGGGTGAAATACGACCAGGGTCGTGCTGTAGATGACGGCGCGGGGTGTAGCAGCAAGCGTAACCATCCGCTCGACAAGCGAGCGGCATTCTCCCGGTCCACCGAGAATGCACCAGCGACCGCAGATGCCTCGGGGATAATCCCCGAGGCGACTTCACGCTCAACCTACGAACGCTGCCCTACCTGGATCCCATCCGTCCATGGTGATGCCTCGGGGTTGAGCCCCGAGGAGAGTTCACGTTCAACCTACATACACGGCCACCCTTCACTCATCTTCGGCCGAGTCAACGACGTGCCACTTCAGAGTGGCATCCCGCGGTCGAAACCAGTGGTGCATCGGTGCAGCATCCCGTCCGCTCGACCGGCAGTCGACCCGACCAACCGCAGATCATCCAGATTCGCGCAGATGACGCACCGCCCAACGCCAGCTGCAGCCGGTCCGTCGCGCTCGCGACATCGCTGCCGCCGGACACCGTCGAATGGCGACCGTTTGAGCACGAAGAACGCGATGAGCACGAAGGAATCAGTGGGCGAATGGCTGGATGCTATTTTCAGTTCGTTCGCACGGGCGTTGATCAGGAATACAGTCCCCCCCCCCCCCCGGCCCCCCGATTCGAGACTTGGTCCAATTCCCGCTTCGTGCTCTTCGTGTCCTTTGTGGTGACTCGTTCTCAGTCGAAGTTTGCTGGGGTGCGAACAAAGTTTATACAGGCGTATATCTATGCACGGTCGAGAAAGAACAAGGAGATCGCAGATAATCTTCTGACTTTCCTTCTCTCTCTGTTCCCTCCGTTTGCTCCTGTTCCAATCATCTTTTCTTGAACAGGAGGAAACGGAGAAGGATCGTCACCCCTTCCTGGAAATCTCCGACATTTCCAAGCCTGAAACATCGCTTCCGGGGCCCCCGGAATCGGGAAGGTTTCCGCTGATTCCAGAGTTGCCAAGCGCAGGCCGGATAGAAACCGTCACTCCCCTGGGGACCGACGGTCGACGAACCGTTGCAAAAACGGTTGCAAAAAATTCTGTCGATAATGCACAAAAGCTGACCATTAAAGACAAGAACGCAGACGAATACGAGACGCCTCAGAAACGAGAAAACCCCGCAAACACAAGTGTTTTGCAGGGTTTCCGTTAGTCGGGACGACAGGACGGCTGTTGAACTTTTTATGGCCGGAGTGCGAACTTGGGATGCCGCTTTGCGACGCATTTTCACCGGGAAATCAAGCCACGAGTGATCCGAACCGGACTGCTTTAGGCAGTCACACGCCTTCGACGATCAAGCCGCGATAGACGGCACCACGATGCCGGTGCTGGGCCGCCTCTTGGTAGGCGGGGCTGTCGTACCAGTCGCGGGCCTCTTCCAAGGTCGGGAACTCGGCAATGACGACGCCTTCGACATCCGGACCTTCCAGCGTCAGATGCTTCCCATAGGCGGCAAGCACCTTTAGCGGGCGGCCATTCAACGTCCCTGCAACTTTTTCCCAGTAGGCTTCTAATTCGGATTGGTCGAGCGTCTTTTCACGCATGAACACCACGTAAGCGGGCATGGTCTTCTCCTGTAGAGGTGTGGAAATCGAGATTAGCGCAACCCGCCGGATGCGAGGATGACTTCGCCGGTCAACCAGCCGGAATCGTCCGAAGCGAGAAACGAAACAACCTTGGCGATGTCTCTCGGCGTACCCATTCGACCCAGAGGGGTCATGGCGACGAGGTGTTTTTCGATGTCATTATCGACGCCGTACAGTCCCGCCTCCTTTGTCCCTTCGCTGAGCGTGGCGCCGGGATTGACGGAGTTCACGCGAATTTTTCGCGGGGCGAGTTCTTTGGCCAGCACGCCGGTCACGGCATCGAGGCCCGATTTGCTGGCGGAGTAGATTGAGTATCCGGGCGGATGCGAGCGCGAGGCGCCGGAGCCGATATTGATGATGCTTCCGCCATCCGGTCCGAAGTGCGGGAGCGATTCGCGGATAACCAGCAATGGCCCGAGCAGGTTGACGTTGATCTCGCGGTGGAACTCTTCCTCTGTCAGTTCCGCGACAGACATCGCCTGATAGACTCCGGCATTGTTGACCAGAATGTTGAGAGAGCCGAAGGTTTCCTTCGCCCGCGCGAAAAGCTCGACGACATCGGCGGACTTCGCGACATCCGCCTGAATCGCGATGGCACGGCCACCCCCAGCGGTAATCGAATTGACGACGGATTCCGCGCCGGTTCGGTCGCTCGCGTAATTCACCACAACGGCCGCTCCAGCAGCGGCAAGTTCCCTGGCGATTCCCGCTCCGATGCCTTTGGACGCTCCCGTTACGAGAGCCACTTTGCATTGCAATTTCGACATGACTTGTCCTCCTTACTCCCGTAGACACCACGGGAGGGAGACTGTGACAAGCGATTTCAAGATTCTTCAGTGGAGTTGCAGGGCTGTCCCAAGATCGCCGTTGTCGAGTAGTTGCCGCAGCCAGTCGAACTGGTACTTCGGTTCGAAAAAGGGTTGCTCGCGGAAGATCGTCGCGTATTGTTCATCCACGGTATTCTCGATGGTCCGCACGATACCTTCTGCCGCTTCCGAGATGCGTCGCAGATGCAACGGGACGAATTGCAGATGACCGGGATCGACATGCCCCGCCTCGATAAAGCCCTTGGTCTTCTTCGGGCAGCGGCAGGGGTTGTTTGCATTGACCAGACCGCACTGGCCGTGCATGAACTGGTAGAGGTCGCGGCGGGCGCGGGAGAGGCTCTGCCGGAAATTGTCAGCGGACATCTCCAGGATTTCGCTGCCGACCGTATCGCTGGCTCCGAAAATTTCGCCGAGCGTGAAGATCAGGCGTTGCTTGCGGTCGAGGCAAAGCAACATCCCGGTGGTGCAGGAGATTTTGGCCTCTTCGACCAGCAGCGGCACCTCGACCGGCACAGTCTTCGGGTCTGGCAGATCAAGGTCAGGTGTTTCGTTGATGGCCTCTGCGTAGCTGGAGAAAGTCTGTGGCACGTTCTCCCCACGGCGGCGCCTCATATTCAGGACGTGGTTGGCCGTGATGCGGTAGAGCCAGGTGCGAAACTGGCTTTCTCCCTGGAAAGTGCTGAGTCGGGTGATGGCCTTGATCAGCACTTCCTGCGTGACTTCCTCCGCATCCTGCGCGTGCAAGATCATGCGGACGGCGATGTTGTAGATCCACGATTGATGTCGCAGAACCAGCCTTTCCAGGGCGTCACGGCTACCGTGCTTTGCCTGCTCGATCAGGTCGACATCTGTCGATTCATCGACGACCTCGGCAAAGGGATTGTGCATCGCGGCATTCCTCGCTCAGAACATATCATTCTACTCTAATAGACGCGAACTCCTTGGACACGCGCGGCAAAGGACTGTGACAATCGCGTCTGCAATTGCAGTTACCCCCCGAAAAGTTCAAATCCCGCCAACAGTCGCTTTCGCAACCACTGACGGGATTTGAGTTTACGAATTAGTCGGGGCGACAAGACGGCTATTGAACTTTTTCTGGCCGGTTTGGGCGGTTGGGACGCCGTCTTGCGGCGGCGGATGGATAACGCAACCTATTGACTGGCTGGATGTTCGGACCGATCACGGTGGCAAGAACTAGCGGCTGAGGTCATATCGGCGAAACTCTTCAGTGCCAAGAAAGTCGAATTTTCGCTCGAAGAGCATCGCCAGCTTGTCGTTTGCTGTCGCGAAGACAATTTGTCTGTCCCCAGCCACGACAACTTCCCGAAGGTAGTCGAGAAAAGAAAGGCAGTTGAGGTCATCGACGTGAGCAATGGGGTCGTCGATCAACACCAACGGAGGGGCCGTCCGAAGCTGTGCATTTTGTGCGAGGAACAGAGAAAGCGCGAATGCCGCGCGTTGTCCCGTGCTGATCTGCTGAAGTGTCGCATTCACGCCCCCATTCTTTCGGACAAGCGTTGTGAGCGAATCTCCAAGTCCGGAAAACTCGGCGGGAGAATGAATGCGCGAGAAAATGGCTTCAATAGCAGCTCGGTTCTGTCGGAGAGCTTCCTCCATCGCCCCGTTTAGGGAATACTCGTTTTGAATTTTGCTTAAGACGCCCTGTGCTTCAGTGAACCTTTCGATTCGCGGAAGCAGGCCAGCTAGCTGCTTTTCGAGTTGTTCCTTACGCTTTGTCGCCTCGGCAAGCACAGTTACGGCGTTTTGCTCTTTTGAAAGCGTGACTTGAAAGTCGCCTGCCAATTGGCGGATCGATCCGATTGTGATGGCCAAGTCCGAAAGCGGCTGATCTGCGGCCCAAGGGAAGCGAGCCATGTAAGGCTGAACGGCATCCAGTAAGCCTCGGGTCGTAACTATCCGCTCCTTGAGCTTGGCGAGTGCGGACTCAACAGTCTCCGCGCCTGATGGCGCAATCGCGAGCAACTCCTCCGCTGCGTCCAGAGAATGCTGTATCGTGGCCTTGTATCCGTCCCTCTCGACTACTTTCAGGTCTCTCTCTGCCTCCAACCCGGTGCATTCACTCTTTACTCGCTCGGCTGTTGGTGACTCAATCGTTGCGGACACACTCGCAAGCAACTGGCGGTAGCGCTCGGCCGTTAGGCCTGCCTTTTGAAGCTCGGCCAATTCATCGCTGAGCCGTGAGCGCGTCTGGATGAGGCTGGCACATTCCTCTTGGCTATCGGAAACAAACTTCTGTAGCTCTGCCACAGAGATACTGACGGGCTGGCCCAGCCGCTGACAGGCCAGTTCGGCCCATTGAGCGGCGGCTTGAGAACTGGTCGCCCCTTCGACGTTCGCTTCGTGTTGACGAATGGCAGTGAGGAGCGTTACGGCCTTTTCTTCAAGCTGCTGATCGACGCCCACCTGAATATGCGGTGCCAGTTCCCCCTCCGGGAATTGCGAATGGCAAAGCGGGCAGGTATCAGGTTCTGAGGCCTTTTCCAAAATCTGGGACGCCACTTCGCGTAACCGCTGGGCAAGATTGGCTGATTCATCTCGAAGAGCACTGAATTCCGAATAGCGTGTTTTTGCGTCTTTGAGGTCACGTTTCGCTGCGAGCAGCTTTTCGGATGTCGTCTTCGAAAACTCTGCGACCGTCAGTTTAGCTGCCTGCAAGAGATGCGGCTGCATCTGCGATTCATTGAACCCAGCCAACACCTGCTGGTGCTTGGTAATCAAAGGCGCGAGCCTATCCACTTCCGCAAGGCGCTGGGGAATGCCAGCCGCGAAGCACTTGGACAACTCGGTCAGTTCCGCCAACTGCCGTTCAATTCGCGAAAGCTCCTGACTTACACGGCGTTCGGAAGCACGAGCGTCATCAAGTTTCTTGATGACGCTCTCGCAGCTCGCGCTCCGAGTGATGCTGTCCTGCAAGAACTTGCGCAGCTTCGCAAGAGTAACGGGCGCTCCGGCCCAATCAAATGCAATCGCTTGCTTGACCAGCGTATCGAATTCAGAGAGTGCCTCGACAAGCTGCTTAACCGAGTCGGCCGCGTCACCTTCCTGCCTGGTCCAGGGCAGTCTTAGAAGCAACTCATCGAGTCTCTTTAGTACAGCGCCGGATTCTTGCTTCATTTCTCCAGAAGCAGCCAACTGCCTCGCGACCGACGCCTGTTCGAGTTCAACCTGGTTTCGTACCGCATCTAGCTCTTTGATCTTGTCGGCCAACTTGTCTGCGGTGCGACCGATCTCCTTCCATGTCCTGGAGGCGTCGGGGCCAACCAGAAGCTTTGATAGATCTTCCTCAAAATCGTCCTTGGCCTCGGCCAAGCCGACAGCAGCGTCCGTATTCAAGAAGTTGAAGCGTGCGAACGTCTGAAACAGATTGCTTGTCTTCTGCTCCGACTGCCCATACCACGCAAGATGGCGGTCTCGAAAGATAGATAGGGCACGACGGTTATTCGCTGTTTCAACGTTTCCATTAGAGTACTTCGCGATGACGGAATACTGATCTGCTGCACTAGGATTGCGCTTCGTGCGTCCGCAATATAAGAGTTCAATTGCCTCCATGAGCGAAGTCTTACCCGTGCCATTGGCTCCGCAGATGAGAGTGACCGTACCCAGATCAAATGTTCTAATGATCGGATGAGCGCGAAATGACTTTAATTCGAGCTGACGCAGAAAAGGCTGCTTGGATTGGCGGGGAGTTGATGACGCTGAAGGGACGGCCATTGCTCCTTGGCCAAAGGATGCCTCAATTAGATCGAGTCTCTGGGGAAGTGACTCATTGTTCAAGATTGCACTGTCTAGGTTCGCAGCTGCGAGAAGTGCCGTCCAAGTTGCAAGGATGTCGGTTTTGACCGCGGCATCAGAAACCTGGAAAGACGGAGGCGAAAGCGCGGTGTCCAACTCCGGCTCGGTGAGGACGAATTTGCGCGCATACTTTCTATCCCGCTCCACGACGGCCTTCGCTTCTTGCGATGGCAGCGTGTCAACGAGGAAATACAAGTAGTTGCTCCATTGAAGGCTTTTGCTACCTTCAAAGTAATGGCGTGCGACAATCCTGTCCTGGTATGCATTCAGCGCTGCCGTCGTATCCGGAATCCGTGCGGACACGTCAACATAGCACACTGCGAACGGGCGCTCCCCGGCTTTCCGCTCAAACCGCACAACGCTGTCCGCAACCTGCTCAAGGTCAGGAAAGCGTGGCGAGAGTTTGTGGCGAAGCTGCTCGATTGAGACCGTCATTCCGACCTCGTGATGTCGAAGGGCGATTCCGTATGCGTCTCGTCATACTGCACGTACCGGTCCGGCTCGCACGGCACATCATTTCCCTGGTTGTCTCTGTACCAAACGTGCAGTCGCTGCCTGCCTTCAATGATGGCGTTCGGCGTCTTTTCCCATTGTCCTATGTGATCGGCAGCTTTCGCCGCGATGGTGTATGCCGTTTCAGGAGTATGCTCGTCCCCCAAGTAAATTGCGGTGGCACGCCGACCTGCGGAAGAGACGATGTTGGTATGGGGCGATTGGGAAGACCAGTCAAACTTGAATCCGTCCCCTAGATCCGCCAACGCGGCAGGCGGCGTTTTCAGAATCGAAGCGACGCGGTGTGCCGTCCGTAGTCGCCGGGTTCGGAACAGGCGTGCTTCCTGGTCCGTATCCTGGCACGCTGTAATTCGCCGAACGACCTCGGAAGTAGTTATTAGGCAAGAATCCAGCTTCTTGGGCGTGTACCAGTCGAATTCCGATATTTGATGTTAGTAGCGGTCTAAAACGGGGCCAATTTCGCAGGGCCAGCGGGGCCGCGCCGCGCGCGGGTGATCGCGGTTTTGGCTCGTGGTGACGGCGAGGGACGTCAGGGAAGGGGCAGCGGGGTAGACTGAAGGGGGTGTGGAGGAGAGAGCGCCTCGGGAGAAAGTTGCGAGCTTCTTCCCGAGGCTGGATCCGAGGGGAGTAACCAGCTCCCGTGGATTTCCGTCAGTCTGGGTGCGGAGGGGATGCGGGTCAAGACACAGGGGGCGACGCCCCCGGGCCGCCTGGCAGCCGGCGGTGTTTGTTGAAGGGATGTGAGCGCTGGTTTCAGGCGGTGTGTCCGCAGGCGCGGTATTGCAGTGCGGAGTGCCGGCAGGCGGCGTGCCGCTGGCGGCGGTGGCGTGCGGCGCAGCGGTATCGGGCGAGTCCGCAGGGGAAAGAACGGCGGCGGGAACAGAGTTGCCGATATCGAAAGCGGCGGCGGGAACGAGCCGCCGTGACCGCGGAAGCCGACGACGGGGGGCGCGAGGGCCAGCGCGCAGCCGACATTCCGGAAGAATTTCCAAATTGTGCCTGCGACCGTCCGGGTTGCTACGAGCTGTTTACGATCCGGCCGCGTTCCCCGCAGCAGCATTTCTGTTCGGCGGCGTGCCGCAAGGCGTTACGACGGGTGCGGCAACGGGAACTCCGTCTGCGGGAGCGGCGACGGCGTGGGATTCGACCGTGGCGGCGGCCTCCCCGGGGACCGCCGTGAGAGACGCCCGTCACGTCGTCACGTATTTTCCCCCGCCGAGCGCGACCGTAATCTGCTCTCACCCCGAAAGAGGAAGGAGCGGGTGGGAGTGGATTCCGTCCCTCCCCCCGTTTCCTTCTTCGAGGGTTAAGAGTGAACGGAGACGGTCCATGTGCGAGTGGGACGTGGGTGAAGTGCGACGCCTGCCGGTGAGCATGTTCGGCGAGCGCTACCGGCGCTACCGGCTGCCGGACGCTGCGGCGGAAGCGGCGCTGGC
>JBGSLW010000145.1:0-2150 GCA_041740495.1 Pirellulaceae bacterium | reverse complement strand
AGCGGACTGCACAATCATCGTCCGCGTCGGCGGGGGACCCGGCCGCAGCGGCGCCCGTGACACCGACTTTTTCCGGAGAGATCGCGGCGATTGTCTACGAGAAGTGCGCCGCGTGTCATCGTCCCGGGCAAGTCGGACCGTTTTCACTGCTCACGTACGACGAAGTCCGCCGCCGGGCCGGAACGATCCAGGCGGTGGTCGACTCGCGATACATGCCTCCCTGGAAACCGCTCCCGCACGAGTTGGCGTTCGCCAACGATCGCAGCTTGAGTCCCGCTCAACGCTCGGCGCTGACGGCGTGGATCGCCGCCGGCTGTCCCGAAGGGGACCGCGAACAGACTCCCCCGCCGCCGACGTTTCCCGACGGCTGGAGCTTAGGAACCCCCGATCTGGTCGTCCGGATGAACGGCTCGTACCAGATTCCGGCCGACGGACCCGACGTGTATCGCTCGTTCGTATTTCCGCTCGCCTTGCCCGAGGACAAATGGGTGAAGGCGGTCGACTTGCGGACGCAAGCCAAGTCAGCGATGCATCACGCCTTGTTTTTCCTCGACCTCAGCGGCACCGCGCGAAAGCAGGATGGAGCCGACGGCCAAGCCGGCATGTCCGGGATGGGATTCCTGGGGGTTTTGGGGGCCGCGGAGGGGAGCGGTGGGCTTGGCGGTGGGGTTGGCGGAGGACTGTTGCGACGGTTGACGGGCGGCGGCAAGCCCGGCCAGGGTAATGCCCTTCGCGATGGGCGGATCGATGCGGCCCTCGCCCGCGGTTTGGGGGGCTACGTCCCGGGCGCGGTGCCAACTCGTTTGCCGGGGGATCTGGCGATGGCTCTGCCGGCGGGCGCGGACATTGTGATGCAGACCCATTTTCACCCCTCCGGCAAACCGGAAACGGAACAGGCGGAACTGGCGTTGTACTTCGCCGAGCAGCCCCCCGCCAAACAACTGGTCCCGATCCAAGTCCCGGCGATGTTCGGCTTTGGCGCGAACATCGACGTGCCTGCCGGCGAGAAAAACTACCAGATCCGCGATACGTTCACGCTGCCGATCGACGTCGATGCGATCAGTGTCGGCGGCCATGCCCATTACATCTGTCGCGAGATGCGGCTGACCGCGACCAACCCGGATGGTGCCACGGTCCGCCTGCTCGATATCGCCGACTGGGACCTGGATTGGCAAGACCGGTACCTGTTTGCCCAGCCGGTGCGCTTGCCGGCCGGCACGGTTCTGACCACCGAGATCGTGTACGACAACTCCGCCGACAATCCGGAAAATCCGTATCACCCTCCGCAACGGATCCGCTGGGGCAGGCAGTCGAACGATGAGATGGGCAGTGTGACGTTGCTGGTGGTCGCAGCGGAGGAAGAGCAGCGTCCACAGCTGCAAACGGCGCTTCGCGAATATTTCACGCGAACGATCGCCGATAAATTTACGAAAGGCCGGGGCGTGGGGCAGATGCTGCTGCAACTCGACGAAAACCGCGACGGAAAATTGCAGCGCGGGGAAGCGCCGCCGCGTCTCAGTGGCCGCGCGTTTGATTTGCTCGATCAAAACGGCGACGGGGGCTTGGACGAGTCCGAGTTGGGCCGCCTGCGCGAATTCATGCAACGCGTTTCGGGACGAGGAGAATAACCGCGATGAAGATCTTCCGGATTGCTTCGGCGATTTTGTTGGCTTTCTGGCTGGTCGGCGGGGGCGTGGCGCAGATTGCGCCTGTTAGCCAAGAGTGGAATTGGACCGACATCCGCGGCACCGCCTACGTTCCCTTCGCCGATCCGGCGACGCAGGGGGTGGTCCTGGTGTTCATCTCGACCGATTGCCCAATCGCCAATTCGTACCAGCCCGAGTTGAAGCGCCTGGCCCAGCAATACCCGGCCCCCGCCTTTCGCTGGTTTCTGGTCCACCCCGATCCAGACACGACCACACAGCAGGCGCTCGACCACGCCGGCGAATACGCCATCGAGATTCCGGTGATCGTCGACCAAGATCAGCGGTTAACCCGCCTGGTAGGCGCCACGGTCACCCCGCAGGCCTTTGTCGTGACCCGCCCCGGCGAAGCCCCGGCGTATGCGGGCCGCATCGACGACTGGTACGCCGATTACGGCAAGAAGCGGACCGCGCCGACGCAGCGGGATCTGGCCGCGGCGCTGCAGG
>JBGSLW010000144.1:0-12490 GCA_041740495.1 Pirellulaceae bacterium | reverse complement strand
GCCGGCCGCCCGCGCCCGAGGACTTGCAGCGGCGGATCGACGAGAGCCGCCATTTCCTGCGAATGATCCAGCGGCTGATCGCGTCGGAAAAATCTGCGGGGCCCGATCGCCTGCGCGGATTGCGATTCGTGCGCGATTATTTCTATCGCGGCCCGATCGCCCGCGAGATCGACGCTTGGTCTCGGGCCAACGGAGGGCTGTTGCGCTTCAGCGACCTGGCCAATCATGTCACCCGAATTGACGAGCCGCTCTCGCTGCCGTTCGCCGGGCACACGGTTTACAAATGCGGAGTCTGGTCGCAAGGGCCGTTCCTGTTGCAGACGTTGCGGTTACTAGAGAACACCGATCTGGCGGTGCTCAAGCAAAATTCTCCGGCGTATGTGCATGTCATGACCGAATCGATGAAGTTGGCGTTTGCCGATCGCGACGCTTTTTACGCCGACCCGGCGTTTGTGGAAGTTCCCATCGATCGCCTGTTGTCTGAAGAGTACACCGCATTTCGCCGCGCACTCGTCGATCCGGCGACAGCTTCGCAAGTCCAGCAGCCGGGGGATCCGTTTCGGATGAAACCGTTGCTGGGAGTTGCGCCGCAAGACCACCAAGTGACGAGCGGCTTTAGCAGCGATACTTCGAATTGCCTGGTCGCCGACCAGTGGGGGAACGTCGTCGCGGCGACTCCCAGCGGCTGGGGAGGCGTGATCGCCGGCGAGACGGGGGTCGAACTGGGGAGCCGGATGATTGGGCTTAGTTGTTGGGAAGGGCATCCCAGCATCGTCGCACCGGGGAAGCGGCCGCGGATCACGCTGACGCCGACGCTTGTCCTGCGCGAGGACAAGCCGGTCTTGGCGATCAGCGTGGCGGGGGGCGATCAGCAAGACCAGGCGAGCTTGCAGATCCTGCTGAATCGGATCGTGTTTGGGATGAGCCCTGCCGACGCAGTGCGGACGGCTCGCTTCAGCACCCGGCATCACATCGATTGGTTCGGGCACCTGGAAGCACAACTCGGCAGTTTGCTGGTCCCCCCAACCTGGAGCGAAGAGAGCGTGGCGGAGTTGGCCGCCCGCGGGCACACGATCTCACGGGCCCGCACCGCGGGGATCGGAGTCTGCCTGGCGATCGATCCTGAGACCGGGCAAAAGCAAGCCGCCGGCGACAACGGCCGCCACGCCGCAGCCCATTGAGTAACCCATGCTGGAATTAAACTTCGAACCGTACCCGGCGCTTTCTACCTCCCGGCTGGAGTTGCGCCGGATCACCGCCGAAGATGCTGCGGCTATGTTTCGAATTCGCTCCTGCCCTCAGGTCATGGCGCACCTCGATCGACCGATGGCTCAGTCGCAGGACGATGCCGCGCGGCTGATCGCGCAGATGGAGGAATCGCGGCAGCAGAATGCGGGGATCGCTTGGGGAATCTCGCTGCGCCCCGATCCAGAACTGATCGGAACGATCGGCTATTGGCGAATCGCCAAGGAACACTTTCGCGCCGAGGTTGGCTACATGTTGGCGGCGGAGTTTCACCGGCGTGGGATCATGCGGGAGGCAATGCAAACCGTGCTCGAATTCGGATTTGGTCCGATGCGCTTGCACTCGATCGAGGCCAACGTGAATCCGGCCAACATCGCCAGTATCCGCCTGTTGGAGAGCTGTGGCTTTGTGCGCGAAGCGTATTTTCGCGAAAACTACTACTGGAACGGGAAGTTCCTGGATTCGGCGATCTATTCGCTCCTCGGTTCCAATTGGCCGCGACGTGCCGGCGAGTAGCTTGCCGTCCCCCGTCTTTTCTCCTACTCCTACTCCTACTCCTACTCGTACTCGTACTCGTACTCGTACTCGTACTCGAAGCCGATCAACTCGAATCGCGAGTACGAGTACCGTTGCGCTGAGTACGAGTACGAATATTGGTTGATTCTGCGCTGAAGCGATTGGGATGCGCGGTTCGAAGAGGTCACGACTCGGAGAGTCGTGCGACATTAGTAGGCATTCTGGCGGGAGAAGACGACGCCGAAGGTTTGCAGCAGGATGCGGATATCGAGCCAGATCGACCATTCGCGGATGTACTGGTGGTCGTAGTGGACGCGGCGTTCCATTTTCTCCAGCGTTTCGGTTTCGCCGCGATAGCCGTGGACTTGCGCTAGGCCGGTGATGCCCGGCTTGATTTTATGCCGCAGCATGTAGCCGTGGATTTGTTTGCGGTACAGTTCGTTGTGGGCGGTGGCGTGGGGGCGAGGCCCGACCAGCGACATGGTTCCTTGCAAGACATTGAACAACTGCGGGAGCTCGTCCAGCGACGTCTTGCGGAGGAATCGGCCGATCGAAGTGATTCGCACGTCGTCTGGGCGGGCCTGCGGGATCACCGGTCCATCTTCGCAGACCTTCATCGTGCGAAACTTCCAGACGAAGAACTCGCGGCCGTCCAGGCCGTACCGTCGCTGGCGGAAGAAGACCGGGCCGGGGGACGTGAACTTGATCGCCGCGGCGATCAGACACATCGGCAGGAAGAACGCGATGAGGCAGGTGGTACCCAGGACCAAGTCAAACATCCGCTTCAATAAGCCATCGACCCCGTAGATCGGATTCTCGAAGACGCTGACGATGGGGATCCCTTGGACATCGGTCCAGCGAGAATGCAGCAGTTGGAACGCGAACACGTCGGGGACGACGTAGACGGAGATCGCCGAGTTGGTCAGGGCGGAAACCAACTCGCGGATCCGCAGCTCGGCTCGCATCGGCAACGCCAAAAAGACCGTGTCGATTCGGAGTCGTTGGGCGTCGTCGACCAGCGTGGGCGTATCGCCAAGCCGCACCGAGTATTGCGGGGGGAGGTTGAGCGTCCGCGAGGGGGGGCGATCGTCGTAGAAGCCGACGAACTTCAAAGCCAGCTCGGGCGACCGGGCAATGCTCTCCGCCAGGTGCAGGCCCAGCTCGTTGGCGCCGACGATCGCGTAGCTGCGCGTGTAGCCGCGGGAGATCCGCCAGAGTAAAAAAAGCCGCAGGGCAATCCGCCCGCCGAGCGCTCCCAGGAGACTGAGTCCGAACCAGCCGACCAGGCTCCAGCCACTCAGTTCGGTCACCGCTCGACTGAAACGGCCGACGATCGCCAGCAGCAACATCGTCAGGCCGAGCGCCAACAGCGTCGTCCGCGTTTCGCTGGCGAAGGCGACCCCCTGCCAATTGCGGTACACCCCTACGAACTCGGCGATGATCGAGAACAACCCGCAGGCCAGCAGGCAGGTCACGATGCTGGCCGAGCTATCGAAGGACGGCCGCCAGACGATCAGCATCCATAGCCCCAGGCCGATCGCGACGATGTCGATCAGTTTGCAAACGAGTTGCACCGACTTTTCGTGGGGCCGAATTCGATGGCGATAGGAAGTCATGGGGGATGCGAGCCACAGGCTGCGGAGCCGCACGGGGAGCCGGCTGCTGCCGGGAAAAAGGCGCAGAAGTGATCACGCAAACGTAGGTTACGCCTGCGGCGCAATGGCCCGCGGCTGGCGAATATCGTTGCCGATTGCAACACTCGTGTCGAATGGGAGGGTGGGGGGGGGCAATTGGGGACAATTGCTCTACTTTGGGTCCGCACAGAGTAATACAGCTGTCCTCAACTGTTCTGAAGTGCGCGCGACTGGGCCAAACAAAACGGCGAAGAGAAGCAATTGGGGACAATTGCTCTACTCTCAATTGCTCTACTCTGAAAGCTGTACTCTCAGCGCGTCCCGCCAGCCTTCTTATAGACGATTTCCATCACCTTGATCCATTCGTCGGCACTGCCCGGCGCCTGGTTGTACATCGTGAAGACTTTGCCGCCATCCTTGTAGACCACCACCGATTTAGACTTCATGGGGCTGCCGTCCGGATTCTTACCGGTACCGATCTGCGTCATGGTCTTGGTGGCCGGGTCGTACGTCCCTTCCATCTGCGAGGCGAAGGGGCTTGTCGAATCGACCCAGGTGCCGATGTATTTTTTCTTTTCGGCGTCGTAGCCGAATTGGCCGCAGCCTTCAAAGGTCATTCCCCCAAAGTCGCCTTGGAATTCGCTGAGGATCCACATATCGCCCAGCATCCGGTTCGACTCCGTCCCTTTGCTGGTCATCGGCTCGCCGTTGGGGTCCATCCAAAATTTGATGTCGCAATCCCATTGGCCGACATCCTGTTTGTACAACGCCATTTCGGGAGCCGCCTGCGGCGCCGCGGGCTCCTGCGCCCACGACCCTCCGGCCAGCATCATCATCGCCAACGCGCACCACATGCATCGAACCACCATGGCAGAACTCCTGAGCAAATAGCAAGAATCGGGGGGGATTGTCTACGCAACGTCTCTGTTTCCGCACTCGCGGAAGGACTGACATTATCGGTTCACGAATGGAGCGCAGCAATGGGCGCGGGGGGGTGAGGGGGTGAGGGGGACGTCAGGGGTTGGCTACCAATGAAACACAGACCCTCCCCGGCCGCCTCCTGCGTCCGACCCTCCCGAGGACGAGAGGGTGAAAAAAACAGGCCACTCCTGCGTTCGACCCTCCCCAGGATGGGAGGGTGAAAAAGACGGGCCGCCTCCTGCGTTCTCGATCACGTGGCGATACCTGGAGGGGGATTTCTTGAACACATCAACGGACACACGGCGAGGTCGAACAGGTTTTGCACAAAGCGAACCTCCACTGTTCTTCACTCTCCCCCGAAGAGAGGTCGTTCAGTTTTATTTCACCAGGTTTTTCGAGTTCTTCGTTTTACGCCCAGCCGGAGGCGCCGGCTTTGCCCAGAATCGCAATCCAATCGTGCCGGCGCCTCCGGCTGGGCGTTAAACAATTTGTGGGAAATAGGTTGACCCAAACTGCACGAACTCCGGACGGGACGGTGAAAAGGAGCGACTGGTGCTTTCGTTTTCGTACTAGGCCAGCTCGAACGGGAAAGCCAAGACTTCGCGGATCGACTTGGCGCCGGTCCGGACCATCAGCAGGCGGTCGAAGCCCACAGCGACGCCGCAGCAGGCGGGCAGTCCGAACTCCTGCATATCGGCGAGCAAGCGGCTGGTCGTGGGGAGTGGAGATTTTCCTTCAGCGATCCGGCGCCGGTTGGTTGCCTCCAGGCGCTGGCGCTGTTCGTCCGGGTTGGTCAATTCGTGGTAGCCGTTGGCCAGTTCGATGCTCTGCGCGTACAGTTCGAATCGTTCGGCGACGGGCGGCGAACCGGGCCGGATCTGTGCCAACGCGGCTTGGCTGGCGGGCCAGTCGTAAACGATTTCGGGGCGGTCGATCCCCAATTGCGGCTCGACGCGGGTCGACCAGAGGAGGTTCCACAGATTGTCGCGGTCGATTGCGGTTGAGTTTGCGGCGCTGGGGGGAAGTTGGGCGTGGAGAGTTGCGAGGTCGGCCGACCAGGGATCGACTCCAGCGTGAGCACCGAACGCATCGGCGAACGTCCTTTGTCGTGCGGGCGGCGCCCTGAGGATCGCCTGACTGAACTCGTCCAGAAGTTGCCGTCCGGCGGCGTAGTCGTCGCCGACTCGGTACCATTCCAACATGGTGAATTCGGGATTGTGCTGCGGGCCGCATTCGCCGCCGCGAAAGGCAGGTCCCAGCTGATAGATCGCCCGCGCGCCGCGGCAGAGCAGGCGCTTCAAGCAGAACTCGGGGGAGGTCTGAAGGTACGTGCGGTGGGTCACGCCGGCCAGTTCCAACGAGACGGGTACGGGTTCGATGTACCTGTCGACCATCGTATCGTGCGAGAGAACCGGGGTTTGGACTTCGCAGAAACCGCGCGCGTCGAAAAACCGGCGGGTTTCGGTCAGTAGGTTGGCCCGGGCTTGCAACAACTCAATCGGAATCACGTGGTGAACTCGCGGTCGGCGGGTCGGGCAATTCTTGAGCGAACTTGGCGATCGCCTCGACCACGGATTCCCAATCGTAATCCAAGGGGATCATATGGGCGGCTCGCTCGACGCGCAGCAGCGACTTGTGTGGGGAACCCCAGGCTTCGAAGTAGGCTGTTGCCGCGTCGGTGTCGACGATCTTGTCCGTGGGGGAGACCGCCATCAGCAGGGGGTAGTTCAACTCCCCTGCCCTCCCCCGGTTGGCATCGATCAATTGAAACGTCCCGTCGACGATGGTCCGCGGCGTGAACGGCTGCTGAGGCGCCTCGGCTCGGGCTTGCGGATCGTTGAGGTCGTACTCGAAAGGAGACCAGGCGATCTGCGTGAACCACAACGTCCAATTGGCGAATTCGTGCCAGAAGCGGGTGGGGACGCCCAGCGGACTGCGGGCTGCGGAGACTTCGACCGCCGGAGCGATCAACACCACGCCGTCGATCGCGGGATGATGTTGCAGCAGCGTATTGAGTGTGACGGCTCCCCCCAGCGAGTGCCCGACGACGACGACGCGGTCGTACTTGGCGCGAAGAATCTCCAACTCCGCCAGCACCGCCGCCACCCAATCCGCCGATTGCGATTCGGCATAGCGATGAATCGGTGTGGCAAAGCCCGGCAGGCGCATCACTTGGCAATGAAAACCTCGTTCGGCCAGACTCGGCGCCAGGTTGCGATAAACGTAGGGAGAGAAATTGATTCCATGGACCATCAGCAGCGCGGTGGAACCTTCGCCGACCGAGTAGGCTTCGTGGCCCCGCTGGACCCCCTCCGGGCTACGTTCGATCGTCGCTTCCCAAGCCGCGATTCGCCGCTCGACCACGCGAGAATAAACGAAGTCGCCTACCACCCAGACGGCGACCAGAACGGGCAGGACGCGGACCAGCCACCAACCGAACCGGCGAGCGGAGCGCCGCGGCGACCGATCGTTGGCGGGTGGATCAAGTGTTTCTGGTTCGTCGGGGTGGATCATCGCTTCTGCAACTGGGCGGCCGCGAGCGTATTTTCGAGCAACATGGTGACGGTCAGCGGGCCGATCCCGCCGGGGACGGGGGTGATGGCGCTAGCCACCGTTTGGGCGCCGGCGAAATCCACATCTCCGACCAAACCGGACGCGGTGCGGTTGATCCCGACGTCGACCACGACCGCTCCGGGGCGAATCATCTCGGCGGTGATCGCGCGCGGTTGGCCGATCGCCGCGATCAAGACTTCCGCGTTGCGCGTGACCCGCGCCAAATCGCGAGTCCGGCTGTGGCAGACGGTGACGGTGGCGTTCGCCAGGTCGGCTGCGACCGGCGAGTCCTTCGACGCCAGGAGCATCGCCAAGGGTTTGCCCACGATATCGCTGCGGCCGACGATCGCCACTTCGCGACCGGCGACGGAGACTCCGGCATCCGCGAGCGCTTGCAGCACGCCGTGGGGAGTGCATGGCAAGAACCGGGGTCGGCCTTGCGACAAGAGCCCGACGTTGTGCGGGTGGAACGCGTCGACGTCCTTCAGGGGATCGATTGCATCCAGGATGGCCCGTGCTTCGACTTGCGGCGGCAACGGCAGTTGCACCAAGATTCCGTGCACGTCGCGATCGGCGTTCAAGGATTCGATCTGCCGCGCCAGCTCCGCGGTGCCCGTGGTTGCGGGAAGTCGGATCAGCCGGCTGCAAATTCCGACTCGGCCGCAAGCCAATTCCTTGTTGCGAACGTACACGGCACTGGCCGGATCTTCACCGACCAGGACCGCCGCGAGCAACGGCGTCGTTCCGGAGCGCGCGGAGAACTCGGCCACTCGCCGCTTGATATCGGATTGGAGTCGGCGAGCCAACGACTTGCCGTCCAAAATGCGTGCAACCACGGTAACTCCTTGCATTTTGTTTAACGCCAAGCCGAAGGCGCCGGCTTCGCGCGAGTTGCCGGCTTTGCGCGAGGCGTTGTCTTCGTCGAAGGCGCCGGCTTGGCGGGAACCGCTGATACGATCGTGCCGGCGCCTCCGGCTTGGCGTTAAACGACGAACACGAGCTTTACACTGAAAAAAAACTATACGATTTCCGAGGGAGGGGGAAATGCGTTGGGCACATTGTTCTTAGCCGCCCGAACCTTGGGGGGTCGATGGGTGTCTGTTGTTCTGACGAGTCGGCGGCGGTATTGGACGAACCGTTGTTCGCGGACGGTTGGCGGTCCATATCGCCGGATGGATCTTCCGCGACGGATTCCACGACTTGCCTGAACTTGTCCAAATCGCGTTGCATTTGTGGGAGCACTTCGCTTCCGGAAAAGGCTGCGGTCAGGCGGGCCAGCCCTTGGGCGGTGACGATCCGCGTGTAGTCGACCACGATTTTGTCTTGGCTACCGCGGCTCAGATGAAAGGCGGATCGAATGACTTCGCGCGGGGTGCGGACTTCCAGCAAGATCGAATCGGGAGGTTTGAATTCCAGGATTTCCTCGTCCTGACTCCGAGTTCCGACGGACGCGCGGAGGGTGATGCGCTGTTTCGCGCCCGCTTGCAACTCCCCTTCGCTCAGCGGGTCAATTCGTTCCACCTGGTGCATCCATTGTTGGCGGAGTGTGGGATCGAGCAGCCCGCGAAAGACCGTCGATTGGGGTGCGTCGACTTGCACGGCGGTTGTGTACATATGGCTATTCCCCCCGACGACAAAAAGGACGACGCCGGCCGCCAGGACCAACGCCGCGACGATCATGAGCAACCGAATAAGACGACTCATGAACGCTGCCATGGGGCCACCCGCCGCAATTCCAGGGACTGATGTCGTCCATCCTACCCGGTGCGAAACGGTTCGCAACAAGGTGCGGGGCGGGGGGGGCCGCGATGGTTCCTGGCAAATCAAGGCTTCCGCAGTTTTCCCCTCGCCGGTTGGACCGCATAATATTAACCCAATGCAGGTGGCCTATGTGTTCCGGGATCCACTTCCTGCGGAATCGCCAATCGATCGATCGCCGGTCGATGACCGTGGGATCCCTTGGCGCCGGACGCACCGTCACCGACATCCACCCCACGGAGAGTTTGCATGTTGTCGAAGGTCCTGTGCCGGCCCACCCTGGTTTTGAATCGCAACTGGCAGCCGGTCAACATCGCGTCCGTCGCTCGGGCACTGACCCTGGTCTGGAACGAAACTGCGCGGATCGTCGACCCGGCCGACTATCAGTTGTACGACTGGGAGGATTGGGCTCGGTTGGATCCGGGCGACGACGAACCGTTTATTCGAACGGTCTCGCAGCGGTTGCGGGTCCCCGAGGTGATTGCGTTGATTGCGTTCGATCGTTTGCCGCAGTCGGTGGTCACGTTTAGTCGCCGCAATATTTTCAAACGGGACCGCTACACCTGCCAGTACTGCGGGCGGCAGCCGGCGCCGGATGAACTGACGATCGACCATGTCGTCCCCCGCAGCCAAGGGGGGCTGTCGACGTGGGAGAATTGTGTGTTGGCTTGTGTCCGTTGCAACCATGCCAAAGCGGATCGCACGCCGCCGCAGGCCAAACTCAAATTGCGGAAAGCGCCGGTCCGACCCGATTGGAACCCGGTCTATTCGCAACACGCCATCCGGGTGGAAAGCTGGACGCGGTTCATCAGCCAGGCCTACTGGGACGCCGAATTGCAGCAGTGATCCGCGGACGCGCCAAAGCAGCCAGTTGTTGGACGATTGCCTCGGGAAAGAGCGGGAAGGCAAATTCGCGCGATCCCCAGTTGGCTTGGGCTTGCAGACCCCGTTCGAGTTCGGCGATTCGACGCCGCGTGTGGTTCGCCTGCGGCGTCAGGCCGGCGGCGAGCTGTTGGTTGATCGACGCGAGAGCGCGATGTCGCTCGCCTCGCCGCTCGGGTTCGACCGAATGGATCCAGAATTTTTTCCGTTCGATTCGTTCGGCAATCGACGGCGTGATTTCGGCGGCGGCATAAATCGTTTCGGGATGATATCGGATCGAGCGGAGGCGATCTCGGAGTTCACGGACGTCCTGTTCGTCGACGTCGGCTCGCGGCAGCGGCAGCCGAAACGTCGCCGTCAGAGTCAGGAACTCGTGCGGCGTGTGGTGAAAGAAGTCCTGGATCAGTCGGTCGGTGATCTCATCGTATTTGGCACCACCGATTCCGTGCAGAAACAGGTCACTCAACACGAGCCGAGCGTAGGCGGTGGTCACCAGTGCCCGCGGGCGAATCGCGATTCCGGTGTGGGCGAGGTCCCCCAGACCAGCGGCCAGTCGGGCGCGGGCGAGTCGGGCGGACCAGCCGTGGTGGTCGCTGAACTCCACTGCGTTGGCGGACGGCCGGACAAAGAGGCGCCGGCGTGTCGGATTGTCGGCGGTCCACACCCAGAACGGCGATTCGAATTCGTCCTGCGCGCGGCGAAGATCGGGGACGGGGTGGGTCTGACTGCGGACTCGATTGACTTGCCGGTAGGTGGTCAAGATTCGATTGTGCAGCGGTACGAATTCCTCGATGCGCGACAAAATTTCGGCTGCGAATGTCTGGAACGAAGAGGTCTGGCACACGGTGCTCAGCGGCAGTTCCAGTGTGGCGCCGGGTCGATGGGGTTCCAGCCGATGGCGAGCCGCCGCAAAGGCGCGGCCGATGTTCCTGGTTCGTTCGTACTCGCTCAAGACATCGGGCCACACCGTGCGAATGAGCGGCCGCGGGATCCACGCCGCCAGCGCCCGTTCGACTCGGAGTCCGAATCCAGCGAAGCACGCCGGGTCGGCGATGAGCGCCGCTTCGTACGGCACGATCCGCTCGAGCCGATCGAAGGGGAGCGGTTCCCAGCGGGGATCGGTGGCGGTCCCGCCCGGCACGCGTAGGGAAGTGCTGCTCAAGACATCGTTATCGATAATCAAATGGATCGGCGTGGCGGCGAACCGTTCCGCCAATTCGGCCAAAACGAAATTCTTGAACCAGACCCCGGGATGGATCAGTGCCGGCTGATGGCCCGCCATCACAATCTCTGTTGCCCCGTGAGACGGCGGGATGTCGCGGTACTGCCGGGTGTATTCTTGCGCGGCATGCACCAGCTCGCGACGGGCGGAGGCTCGATCGATCGGCAGGCGATACTGCTCCGCCAATGCCAGATTCGACTGCCACACGGTCTCCCATGTGTCCGCGGGGGGCTGGGCGAGGGCTGCGCCGTCTGCGGCCGGAGCGCGGTACCGTCGCCGGGCAAGATGGGGGTCGGCCAGGGTTCGCGTGTTCATCGCTTTTCGTTAACCGACTTTCAGCCGCACTTGGAGGCGTTCGGTTGTCGGCAGGCCGGAGGAAATCGTTCGATGGCCTCGCCCAAGATGCGGCGGTAGTACGCCAAACGTGCGGTCGGGTCGTCCAGCGTTTCGCCAAACGACCGTTTGGCGTCCAGGTAGATCAGCGGGACCGCCAGTTCTTCGACCCGCAGACCCCCATGCGCGGCTTGGGCCCAAACCTCCAGCGGCATTGCATAACCGGTCTCGTGGATGCGCAACTTGCGAAGTGCGCAGACGCGGTACGCTTTGAACCCACAAAAAGCATCGGTGAGGTTCAAACCGAGGGCTGCGTTGATTTCGCGAGTCACTTGGCGGTTGATCTGGCGGCGGTCCGCGGGCGCGACCGACTCGTCGTCGAACGATTGCAAGTAGCGGCTGCCGGAAACGATGTCGGCGCGACGAGCGATGCACCGGTCGACGAATTGTTGGATCCGTTGGGGCTCGTGCTGCCCGTCGCAATCGATCGTCACCAGCACGTCGTATTCGTGGCTGATGGCGTAGTCGAACGCGGTTTGCAACGCCGCGCCGTAGCCGCGGTTGACCGGATGGCGAATGACGGCGATGTCCGGGCGGGCATCCAGGAGTTGCGACGTGCCATCGGTCGAACCGTCGTCGACGACCAGGACGTGGGGACTGTACTTGAGGACTTGATCGAGCACGGCTTGGACGGAGCCGACTTCGTTGAAGACCGGTAGCACCGTCAAGAAATGACAGCTGCCGAATTCGCCGCAAAGACTAGGCACCGTATTGCACCCCTCTCGCCACCAAGTGATCCGCCTGAAACTCGACCGCGCGCTGCGGGGAGCCCTATTGTAAAAGCGGCAAAATGCTGGTCAATCCAAACGGGAAACGCCGCCCAAAGCGACTTGGACACTTTCGCGAGTCCGCGGTCCGGCAGATTCGGCATAACCGTTCAAGACTCTCAGGATTGTCGGAGGCGGATGCGAGGCGAGGGCGAACCCGGGGGGAAATCCGCCTGCCGCAGCCTACAGTTTGGCATTCAAAACTCGGCCGAATTTTGAGGGTTGGTTGCTGGGAATCGATGGAGACGCGCGACCTTAACAGTTGGGAGTTGCCCCGCGGCGACACGCGAAAGTCGCAGTCGCTTCGCTGGATTTTCTGGCTGGCGTTGACGATTCGGTTCGCGCACGTGATGTTCCTGCAGGCGGCCCCGTTCGGCGATTATCTGGTGGGGGACGCCGCTCGTTACGACGCCTGGGCCCGCGAGATCGCACAAGGGCATTGGTTGGGGAACGAAGTCTTCTACCAAGCGCCGTTGTATCCGTACACGGTGGGTTTAATTTACGCGACGTTGGGGGACTCGCTGCTGCTGGTCCGCCTTCGGCAAGCGCAGCTGGGGGCCGGGACGTGCGTGCTGGGCGCCGCGGCGACGGCACGTTGG
>JBGSLW010000143.1:0-4919 GCA_041740495.1 Pirellulaceae bacterium | reverse complement strand
ACAGCACGTTTGATTCGATCGAGACGGCGTTGGATGGCGTGCGGTTTTCGCAGGGATTGGAGCAGATCGCCAGCGTCCTGGATCGCGGCGCGTTGATCCGCTCGCATGTGCAGCCGGACCTCGGCAACATCTTGCATTCGAGGCATCAATACCATTGGCATACCGGGTATGTTCCGCCGCAAACCGTGGCGGCGCCGCATCTGGGTGCGTGGATCGCCCGGCTCCTGGGGCCGCGTGATGAGGCGGTCCCGGCGTTTATCGATATCGGCCAGCGCTTGGAGGGGATCGGCGAAAAGGAAGAACTGAAGGCGTTCCACACCGCGGGATTCTTGGGGGGACAATTCGGACCATTTTTGATTCCGTATCCCCATGAGGCGATGAAATCGCTCCAGCCCCCCACCGGGATGTCGGACATCCGATTCCGCAACCGCCGCCGCCTGCTCCAGGATCTGCTGCCGCGGGACCCCGCCCTCCGGGAGACTTCCGACTATCACCAGCAGTCGGTGATCGAGTCGCTGGAGGGAGCGTTCCGGCTGTTGCAGTCTCCGGCCAAGCACGCGTTCGATTTGAGTCAGGAGCCCGCCGATTCGTACCAAATCTACGACACGGGGCGGTTCGGCTTGGGTTGCCTGTTGGCTCGGCGATTGGTGGAAGCGGGGGCTCGGTTTATCGAAGTCACGACCGAATACGTTCCGTTCGAAAGTTGGGATACGCACGAGAACGGGCATACGACCGCCGCCGCAATGAAGCGGCAGATCGATGCGCCGGTAGCGCAATTGATCCGCGACTTGGATGAACGCGGGTTGCTCGAACGGACGTTGGTCGTGCTGGCCAGCGAATTCAGCCGGGACATGATGATCGAGGGAGTTCCGGGGAGCACCGCCAAGGACCAATCGCGAGCCCCCGCCGATCATCTGCAGGAGATGAAACAGTACGGACTCCACCGGCATTTCACCGGCGGGAGCTCGGTCTTGCTATTTGGAGGAGGGATTCGCCGCGGGATGGTGTATGGGAGAACAGCCGACGAGCGACCTTTGGTGGCGGTCGAGAATCCGGTCAGCGTCACGGACCTGCACGCGACGATTCTGCACGCGATGGGTATCGCGCCGGACACCGCGTTCGAAATCGAGCGGCGACCGTTCTACGTCACGGAAGATGGGAAAGGGAAGGTGGTGGAGGCGTTGTTTGGATAGAGAGGGATGGGAGAATGTGAGAACCGGGCGGGTCGGCGGACGTTGGGCCCGATAGGTCGACGGCCACATTCAAGATGCGAGAATAGCCGGAATGAAAGGTACCGAAACCGGGGAATCAGAGGAAAGGAGCCAGTAAGCGAGCCGGGAGTGAGCGACCGAGGACGAAACGGAAAAACTCCAACCGCCGATATCGAATTTCAGGTCTTGCGTGAAAGCTGAATTTCAAATCTCAAATCTTGAATCTTGAATCTCGAATCTTGAATCTTGAATTCCCTATCCCGACTCTCACGCGGCTTCCATTCGCCGCCAGCACGCCAACGACCGCCAGAGCCATTCGAACGTCCGAATCGATATCGATTCAACCACCACCGTGCAATCGTCAGGAGCGCTCTCCAAATCCCCACCACCACCAGAACTTGTTGCCAGCGCTCCTGGTACTCGAACCGCCCCAGCCCGTGGCCGCCTTAGACTACCCGAGCGACAGCGTAAATGATCTTCTCCGCGGGGATGGACTTAGCGGTCCATTCCAAGAGCAGGAATTCTCCGTTCGCAGTTCGATAGCGGTTGCGAAATCGAACCACAGGTTTCCCTTCGAATAGAATGGCCATCTGCGCCTGCGTCTGTTCGCGATCTTCCGGGTGGACCCACTCCAGGAACGGCTGGGAGAGCAATTCGCGCTCGCTGTAACCTAACATGGTCGGGAAGTTGACGTTGACTCGGTGAAAACAACCGTCGAATCCAGCGATGCAGAACAAGTCACAGGAGATGTCAAAGAAGCGTTGGATGTCGCTCTTGTAACGTTCCAAAGCCGACTTGAAATAGTCCGCCATCGCCTGGGCGACTTCGCCGGCGTCGCGCGGGCGGTCGTGCGGGGAAACGCTGAGGCAGTCCTGAGCCATCCGAATCAATTGCGAATCAAAGCCAGATTCGTGCAGGCGAGCCAGCGCCGGGTCCAAGTCCGCCGCCAGCGCCAACTTGTAGGCCTCTTCGCGCGAGTCACCCAGGTACGGGGGATCCCCGGTCAGTATATGACAGAGGGTAGCGCCGAGCGAAAACACGTCGAACTGTTTGGTCGGGATGGTCCCCGCGGCGTGTTCCGGAGCCATGTATGCCAGGGTGCCCCCGGCGTGCGGTATGTTGCGTGCATAGTCGGGGGTGTGAGCGCTCAGGCGTTGGGCGTGCCCCCAGTCCATCAAGAGGACCTCCCCAAACTTGCCGACCATGACATTGTCTGGCTTCAGATCCAGGTGGACGAGTTCCTGTGCGTGGGTATACGCCATGATTTGGCAGACTTGGGAGAACACACCCAACAATTCCGCGCGTTCATCGGCGCGCGCAGCATCCAGCCGTTTTCCCAGGTCTTGCCCCTCGACAATTCGCGTGGAATAGAACGGCCTGCCATCGGGGCACGTGCCGAAATCGTAGACTTGCGGAATCCCTGGGTGTCGCAACGAGACAATCAGCTGCGCTTCGCGGACGAACCGGGCCACTATTTTGGGGCGGCTCAAGTACTCACAGCGGAGGATCTTGATCGCCACGTCGCGCCCCAAGCCCTCGTCGTACGCTCGGTAGACGATGCCTCCCCCACCTCGCCCCAATTCCTCGCGAATCCAATACCGCGTTTGGGCATCAAGCCACGCGGGCGTCTTGTCTTCCGCGAGTACAAATCCGGTCGGGTCGGTCGTCTCGACCGACTCGTAAAATTGAACGGTCGACAATTTAACCAGCGGCGATCGAGGATCCGTGTGATCGGTCATCGTTTCCGTCAGATGTGGACTTTGCGAATGCACTAGCGAGCGTCCGGAATCTCCCCCGAATTATATTCAACGAAAGGAATTGCGACCCGACAGGAAAAACATCTCTTTCCAGGAAAAAGACGGAAATTGGAGGGGGAAGGGATTTCGAGTTGAGCGATGAGCAGATGAACCGTTGGGGACAACTGTTCTATAAACTAGTGCAGAGCAATTGTCCTCAACTGCTCGTTCTGAAAGGTGGGATGAACCGGGGATGAACAGTCGGGGGACAACGGTTTTACAATGACGGAGCGGGGGCGAGAATCTCCAGCCGTTCGCCTTTGGCGACGACGACGACGCCGTCCTCGCTCACGGTGAATCCGCGGGCTCGGTCGAGTTCCAGGTCGAATCCGATTTCCATGCCGGCGGGAACGACGACTCCCTTGTCGATGATGGCTCGGCGGATGCGGGTGCGGCGTCCCACCTGGACGCCATCCAACAAGATCGAATCGGCGACGTGCGAGTAGCTGTTGATCCGCACGTTGGGGGAGAGGATCGATCGTTCGACGAGTCCGCCGGAGACGATGCAGCCGTTGCAGACCATGCTATCGAGTGCTCGGCCGGTGCGGTGCGAGTCCCCGCCGCTGCCGAAGACGAATTTGGAGGGGGGGCGGTTCGCCTGGTACGCTCGGATCGGCCAGCCCATGTCGTACAGATTCAGCTGCGGTTCGACGCTCACCAGATCCATATTGGCGCGATAGTAGGCGTCCAGCGTGCCGACGTCGCGCCAATACGGTCGTTCCGTGGAGGCGTCCCAGCCTTGGAATCGCGAGGCAAACACGCGGTTCTGTTGGATCACCGCGGGGATCACATCGCGGCCAAAGTCGTTGACGCTGTGCGGGTCGTTGGCATCCCGACAGAGGCACTCGAACAGGAATCGCGTGTCGAACACATAGACGCCCATGCTGGCCAGGTATTGATCGGGGGCGTCGGGGATGGGCAGGGGGTCTTCCGGCTTTTCCTGAAATCCGATGATCCGCTGGTCCGCAGCGATTTGCATCACGCCGAAGCTGCGCGCTTCCGCCCGACTGACCGTCAACGCTGCGATGGTCAAATCGGCTTGCCGACGGCAATGTTCCTCGACCAAGGCCTGGTAGTTCATCTTGTAGATATGGTCGCCCGCCAGGATCAGAACGTGACGCGGTTGGACGCGTTCGACCGCGTAAATATTCTGGTAGACGGCGTCGGCGGTCCCCTTGTACCATTGCTCGTCGATGCGCTGCTGGGGTGGAACGACATCGATGAACTCGCCCAGATCCGGGCGAAAAAATTGTTGCCAACTTCGATCGATGTGCCGCCACAGGCTCATCGCCTTGTATTGGGTCAGCACCAGGATCTGGGAGATCTGGCTGTTGAGGCAATTGGAAAGCGAGAAGTCGATGATGCGATAATTTCCGCCGAACGGGACCGCGGGTTTGGCCCGGTCGCGCGTGAGCGGTTCGAGTCGTGCCCCCTTGCCGCCCGCCAGAATAATCGCCAAAGTCTCTTGCATAGTCGCTATTCTGAACGATCTTGGTCTCGACGGCAAACTCATCGTGCGCGCAGTCTGTTTCCAACAAGTCGAAACGGTCGCCTGTTGCGACGTTCCCGATCCCCAGCTGGAGTCGCCGGACGATGCGATCGTCGCGGTCGAACTGGCGGGCCTGTGCGGCTCCGATTTGCATCCGTTCTTCGGTCGGGAAGCGGGGCTGCAGCCCGGCACCGTGATGGGGCACGAGTTCGTGGGGCACGTCTTGGAAGTCGGCAGCGGCGTTCGCCGTTTTCGCCCCGGGGACCGAGTAACCGCGGCGTTTTCCACAAGTTGCGGATTCTGTTTCTATTGCCAACGCGGCTTGACCAGCCGCTGCGAACGCGGGCAACTGTTCGGTTGGCGGCAGGCCGGACGCGGACTCCATGGCTGCCAGGCGTCGCGGGTTCGCGTTCCGCTGGCCGA
>JBGSLW010000142.1:0-3581 GCA_041740495.1 Pirellulaceae bacterium | reverse complement strand
GCTGGGGTGCGGCGTGCTGGCCATGGGGCTGCACTGCTGGTTGTTCTTCTGCGGTCTGCGAGCGGCGGGCTGGCTGAGGCTGCCGCGAGGCGAACAGTTGGCGGTAGGGTTCGCTGGAAGTCAAAAGACATTGATGGTTGGGCTCACCGTCGCCATCGAACTCGGTTTTTCCATCATTCCGCTGGTGATGTACCACGTCTTGCAGTTATTCGTCGATACGCTGCTGGCAGATCGTTTTCGCCGGAGGCATTCCGCGGAGGGGGGAGCGAGCGCGACTATTGTCCCTCTGCGGGGTCGGTGATATTATTGCGAGCCATGGGAAATTTATGAGAAAAATGTTGGATGAGAAACTGGCGCGCTTCGAGGAATTGGAGCGGCTGATGGCGGATCCGGCCACGCAAATGGATTCGGGAAAGATGGCCGCCGCTGCGCGCGAACACGGCTCGCTGGTTCGATTGGCGACCAAATATCGCCGCTTTCGGTCGGTGATCGGCCAAATTGCGGAGGCCCGCCGGCTGGCGGAGAGCAATGACCCGGACGAGCGGGACTTGGCCGAGTCCGAAATCGAGTCGTTGACCGGCGAGCGCGAGTCGTTGTGGTCGGAATTGCTGGAGTCGACGATCGGGGGTGAAGATGCGACGCGGGCCCGCTGCGTGATGGAAATCCGCGCTGGAACAGGTGGCGAAGAGGCTGCTTTGTTCGCCGGGGACTTGTACCGGATGTACAAGCGGCACGCCGAGGCGGTCGGTTGGAAGATGGAAGTCTTCGACGCAAGCCCGTCCGAACTGGGCGGCTTCAAGGAGATCATCTTGGGGATCGAAGGGGATGGGGCCTTTCGAGAACTGCAATATGAAAGCGGCGGGCATCGCGTCCAACGCGTCCCCGAAACCGAGACCAAGGGACGGATCCACACCTCCGCGGCTACCGTCGCCGTCCTCCCGGAGCCAGAAGATGTCGAAATCGATATCTCGCCCGAAGATTATCGCAAGGATGTCTTTTGCGCCAGCGGCCCGGGGGGGCAGCACGTCAACAAAACCGCTTCGGCCGTGCGGTTGACGCACTTGGAGACAGGCATTGCCGTCTCAATGCAGGACGAAAAAAGCCAGCACAAGAATTTGGCCAAGGCCCTCCGCGTCTTGAAGACGCGACTGTATGAGCGGAAGCAACAGGAAGAGCATCAGAAGCGGGCGGATCAACGCAAAACCCAAGTCGGCTCGGGGGATCGCAGCCAGCGGATTCGCACTTACAACTTTCCGGAGAACCGCATCACCGACCACCGGATCGGTCTGCGAGTGAACTTGGATACGGTCCTGGCCGGCGATTTGACCCCGATCACGCGGGCCCTGTTGGAACACGACCGCGAACAGTTGCGGGGCGACATGGGCGACATGGATTGAGCTCCATGAATGATCAGGAAGTTTGGACGATCCAGCGGCTGCTCAGCTGGACCGCAGATTTTTTTCAGCGCAACGGATCCGACTCGCCGCGGTTGGATGCCGAAATCTTGTTGGGGGAAACGCTTGGGTGCAAACGGATTGAACTGTACACCCAGTTCGATCGGGTCCCGGATCCTCAGCAGCTGGCCGCCTTTCGCGGGCTGGTGAAACGCCGAGTGGCGGGCGAACCAGTCGCGTACCTTGTGTCCCGCAAAGAATTCTACTCGCTCCCTTTCCGCGTCACGCCCGATGTGCTGATCCCCCGCCCCGAGACGGAGCAGTTGGTGGTCGAGGTTCTGGATGGGGTGCGAGCCCACGCGCAGTGGCGTCAGCCGCGAATCGTCGACATTGGAACCGGCAGCGGGATCATCGCGGCGACGCTGGCGAAGCACTTACCGCAAGCCCAGCTGTTCGCCAGCGACGTCAGTCCCGCCGCACTGGAAGTCGCCCGCGAGAATGCTCGCAGCTTGGGAGTCGCGGAGCGGATCGAGTTTCGCTCTGGGAATTTGCTGGAGCCGTGGTCGGATTCCGCTCAATTCCATGTGATCGTCAGCAATCTTCCCTACATCGGCCTTGCGGAACAACCGCAAATCGACAAGTCGGTGGTCGATTACGAGCCGCACCTAGCACTGTTTTCTACCGGCCCACGAGGATTCGAGATCATCGAGCAGTTGGCGGCCGCCGCGCCCGAGCGGTTGGTGGCGGGCGGCTTGCTGGCGTTGGAAATCAGCCCACTCATTTCGCAAGAAGTCCAGCGGATTCTTCGAAGCGGGGTGGCTTGGACCGACGTGGCGGTGCGGCGCGACCTGGCGGGACACGACCGGATCGTGCTGGCACAAACCCTGGGAGGCGACAAGGGATGATCGATCTGCGAAGCGATACCCTCACCCAGCCAACCGCGGACATGCGAATCGCGATGGCGAACGCGCCAGTGGGCGATGATGTCATCGATGTCGACCCGACGGTGGAGGAATTGCAAAACGAAGTGGCCCGGCTCCTGGGGAAGGAGGCGGCAATGTTTATGCCGTCGGGGACCATGACGAACCAGGTCGCCGTCCGACTGCATTGCCGTCCGGGTGACGAATTCCTCTGTGAAGAAGGGTGTCACATTCTCAACTACGAGCAAGGCGGATTCGCCCAGTTGAGCCAGGTCGTGGCTCGGCCGATCGTCGGATGCGACGGCACGCTTTCGCTCGAACAACTGCAAGATGTGATTCGCCCGAACAATGAACACGCCACGCAGACCCGCATGTTGGCTTTGGAAAACACGCACAACCGCGCGGGGGGCACAATTGCGCCGCTGGCGAACTTGCGCGAACTGTGCGCATGGGCGCGGAGCCACGGGCTGAAGACCCATCTCGACGGCGCTCGGCTGTGGAACGCGATCGTTGCCACCGGAGTTCCGGCAGATCAGTGGGCCGAGTCGTTTGATACCGTTAGCGTTTGTTTCAGCAAGGGACTGGGAGCTCCCGTCGGGTCCGCACTCGTCGGTAATCGCGAGATGCTGCCGGCCATGCGGCGGCATCGCAAGTTGTTCGGCGGCGGAATGCGGCAGGCAGGAATCATCGCCGCCGGCGCGCTGTACGCCCTGCGGAATCACATGCAACGACTGGCCGACGACCATCGGCGGGCCCAGCAGATCGCCTCCCACATTGCCCAAGTCCCTGGACTCCGCGCCCCGGCTCGTTGCGACACAAATATCGTGATCTTCGACGTCGAGCCACAACTGGGGACCGCTGCGGCGTTCTGCGAGGCGGCTCGACAGGCCGAAGTCTGGATGTTTCCCTTCGGCCAACAGCGGGTTCGAGCGGTCACGCACCTGCATATCACTTCGGACGACGCCGCGGAAGCTTCCGAACGGATTGCGGCAACCGCCAGGAAGCTGGCGCATCGATAACTCGCGAACTTTTGAAGTCGATTCCGCATTGACGAAACGCCCATGTCGAATCCACATCACCCTCCCCAAGGAGGGTGAAGGTCACTGTGGTTTCACTCGAAGACTCTGAGTTCTTCGTTTAACGCCAAGCCGGAGGCGCCGGCACGATTGGATCGCCATTCAGGGCAAAGCCGGCGCCTCCGGCTTGGCGTTAAACAAAGGATTCGCAATGGATGGTGCCAACAAACTGCACGACCTCGGGACGGGAA
>JBGSLW010000141.1:0-19269 GCA_041740495.1 Pirellulaceae bacterium | reverse complement strand
TCGTCATTCCGGGCTGAGCCCCGGAATCCACAATGGGCAGGAGGCCGTAACGGTGGCAATGCGCGTGGATTCCTGCCTGCGCAGGAATGACGGAGGTGCGCAGGAATGACGGAGGTGCGCAGGAATGACGGAGGTGCGCAGGAATGACGGAGGTGCGCAGGAATGACGGAGGTGCGCAGGGATGACGGAGGTGGGCAGGGATGACGGAGGTGCGCAGGAATGACGGAGGTGCGCAGGAATGACGGAGGTGCGCAGGAATGACGGAGGTGCGCAGGCATGACGGAGGTGGGCAGGCATGATGGAGGTGGGCAGGAATGACGAATGTGTCGTCATTCCCTGGTGCGCCACCAGTAGATGATGACCACCAGAAGGTTGACCCCACCGACGACGCAGAACATCGTGGGGTAATCGGGGAGCTGCAACCGGCGAGCGCGCGAAATCAGCCATCCGACCGCAGGCGCCCCGATCAGTACCCCGACGTCGTAGGTCGCCAGCATCAGGTTGGTGGCGGCGCCTCGCATCCGTCGCGGATAGAGGGCGGTTCCACTGGCCACCACCGCGGGGTATAGAATCGCGTGGGCCAAGCCTGCCGCGATGGCGGGTACGATCAAGCTGATGGGTGTGGTGACCATCAAGTACGAAAACATGCTGCCGACCACGACCAGCATGCCGATCACGATCATCTGCCGCAGGCCGAACTCTTCGTACGCCCGCCGCAACACCAGGCGAAAGCTGAAGGCCACGACGTTGTACGTCAGAAAGTACCAGGTCAGGCTGTCGATCCCCAGACGATGCGTCATCGGGCGAATGAATGTCCCGGGCAAGCTGTTGTTGATTCCCAGGGCGATTGCGACCAACGTCAACGCCAGGGGGTGTCGCAGTCGGACGAGCGCCAAGAACGACCGGGTCTCTTCCGGCTCGGGGTGTCGTACGGGCGGGGCGAGACCGTCGGCCCGGCAGGCCAGGTGTGCGAAAATTCCACTGGCCATGTGGAGTCCGGCGGCCAACCAGAACATCCACTCGACCTGCACGGTTGGCGTGTGGCCGGCGTGGAATACCCAGTCGCCCAGGATCGGGCCGAGTGCCATCCCGGCAAATCCTGAGGAACCGACGACGCCGATCGCTTCGGCCACGCGGTGCGCCGGCACCCGCAGCGTGACGAAGGTCATCCACGAGCCAAAGACGCCGGCCATCCCGCTGGCGTAGAGAGTCCGGGCGAGGTAGACCGGTGCTCCTTCGACTCGGGTCAGGGTCAGGTGCCACGCCAACGCAGCCACCATCGCCAATATGGAGAATTGCCACAGCCGGCCTGGCCCGAACCGATCGATCAATCCCCCCAGAAATATCCGGCAGGCGATCGCGCCCAACGTGCCGACGCCGACGATCAGCCCCAACTGCAATTCGGTCCCGCCGTGCAAGCGAACGAAGTCGTCATAGCGGAACAGCAAGCTGACGGCCGTCATCATGAACAGGTTGGAGATGTAGGCCAACAGAAAGGCCCGGTCGTAAATCCGGTGGGATGGCGTGGCAGAATCGGGCGCCGAAGTCGCCTGCTGGGAATCTTGATTCTTGCGTGGCACGTGGGTTCCAAGGTGTAGAACAGTTGTCCCCAACTGTTCCATGGTTCGTTGTCCCCGTCGTTTCGATGGAGACTCTCGTGAGCTGCTGAACAATTGAGGACAATTGTTCTACATGGCTTGAATCGCCAAGCTCATTCTTGCACCAGCGGAACGTGCTCGAAGGTTCGGCCGGCGGAGCGACTGGTCGAGCCGGCGGCTTGCTGCGCCAACTGGTAGAGCTGCTGGCCGGTGGCCGTAGGATAGCGGCCGGTGATGCAGGCCTGGCAGAGGTGATCGGAGGGCAGCCCGATCGCCTTGGCGACCGAGGCGATCGGCAGATAACGGAGTGAATCACATCCCAGATCGGTGGCCATCTGCTGTTGGATTTCCGGGGTCAACGTCTGTTGGGGGGCCAGGTATTTCGGCGCGAATAGCTCATTGACCGTCGACATATCGATCCCATAGAAGCAGGGGGCGACGATCGGTGGGCAGGCGACGCGGACGTGGACTTCGGCGGCGTGCCCTTCGTTGTAGATCCGGTGGAGCAACGTCTTCATCGTGGTTGAGCGAACGATCGAGTCTTCGACCAGCAGGACGCGTTTCCCCGCCAGAACTTCGCGGAGCGGTGTGTACTTGGAAAGTGCTCGTTGGCGGCGTTGCTCCGCATTCTGTTCGATGAAGGTCCGCCCGCTGTAGCGGTTGCGGATCAGTCCCTCCCGCGACGGAATTCCCAGTTCATACGCCATCGAGTCCGCGGCTGCTTTGCTGGTGTCCGGGACCGGAACCACGATCGTCCGGCCGTCGTGGACATCGAACAGCCGCTCGGCGACTTCCAATCGAGCCAACTCGGCGCCCAGTCGCGTTCGAGCCTGGTACACGCTGATTTCGTCCAGGGTGCTGGCCACATTGGCGAAGTAAATCCATTCGAAAAAGCAGTGCGCTCGGCCGCTGCGATCGACAAAAGGCTCGATCCGCAGGTTCCCCTCGACGATCGTGATCGCGTATCCAGGTTCCAGCGATTTGATCTCGTCCCGGTCAAACCCCAGATTGAGCAGCGCGACGCTTTCACTGGCCGCGGCGAACAGCGAATCGCGGACTGCATAACACAGGGGACGGATCCCCAACGGATCGCGGGCGATCAGCATATCGCCGTTCGCATCGAGGTAGGCCAGACAGTATGAGCCGTCGAGTTGGGCGCTGGTTTGCCGCCACATCTCCAGCAGATTGCGGGGGGGCGTCGACGCCAGGTGACGACTCATCAGGTGCATCACGATTTCGGTGTCGCAGTCCCGCGTCAGGTGGAACTGTTCGTCGGCCAGGATCTCGCGTTTCAGTTGCGGGTAGTTGGCCAACTGGCCGTTGAACCCGAACGAAAACCATTTGTGCTTCTGCAAATGGCTGCGTTCGAAGGGCTGGGCGTAATTCTGGTCGTCGCGTCCGCACGTCGCGTACCGCACATGTCCGATCGCCGCCGAGCCGGAGAGTTGCCGCATCAAGCTGTCGTGTTTGCCCGGGTGCGACAAGCGGAAGACTTCGGCCACCACGCCGATTTCGCGATGGGTATGCAGCAGTTGTTCGCGCCCGGCCTGGTAGCTGGACATTCCCGCGGACAGTTGCCCGCGATTTTGGATGTCCTGCAGCATGCGCGGAATCAATCGAGCGGTTTCGGTGGGTTCACCCAAAACCAGGCGCCCAGTTGCCGCTTTCGACGTGGTCTCCGTCGGCAAGTAATAGACCGCCGCGATCCCACATTCGTGGTTCAGTTCGCTCATGCAACGACGTCCGCTGGCGTTTCGCCGTTCGGCGGTAGCTGAATACCGGAAGAGTTTGGAGCCCGTAGAGAACTTGTCCAATCCATTGTACGGAGCGAACCGGATCCCGTGAATAGACCACGGCGAAAACCGCCGCGCCGTGCGGCTCGCCGGTTGAGTTTTTTCAGGCGGAGCGTCACAATTCGCAGAATCCACTCCTCAGACGGCGGGTCAAAAATCACGATATGGTCACCACGGAAACCTGGCTGGCGGATCGCTTGCGCAGCTTCGATAGCAGCGGGATCCGCAAGATGTTCGAGATGGCGGCTCGACTCAAGGACCCGATCAACTTGTCGATCGGCGAGCCCGATTTTCCCGTTCCCGGGCCAGTGAAGGAAGCTTTGGTCGATGCGATCCGCACCGATCGGACGACGTACGCCCCCCCTCAAGGGATTCCTGCGCTCCGGGAACAGCTGCAACGTCGCGTCGCCGGCGAACTCGGACAACCCGACCGCCAGCTGCTGGTGACATCGGGAACCAGCGGCGGGCTGTTGCTGGCGCTGTTGGCGACGATCAACGCCGGCGACGAGGTGATTGTCTTCGATCCCTACTTTGTGATGTACGACGCGCTGGTCAATCTGGTCGGCGGCGTCGTGCGAACGGTGTCGACCTACCCCACGTTTCAACCCGATTTGGCCGACGTGGCGGAGGCGATCAACCCGAAGACCAAAATGATCATCGTCAACAGTCCGTGCAATCCGACCGGAGTCTGTTGGTCGGAGGAGACGCTGGCGGGGGTGGCTCGACTGGCGCAGGCGCATGGGATTTGCCTGGTCTCCGATGAGATCTATCGCGAGTTCAATTACGACGGTCCGCATGTGCGTCCGGCCGAATTCAATTCGCAGACTTTGGTGATCGACGGCTTCAGCAAGAGCCACGCGATGACCGGATTGCGTTTGGGCTTCGCGCATGGTCCCGCGGAGCTCATCGAGGCGATGGTTCAGTTGCAACAATTCACGTTTGTTTGTGCACCGCATCCGGTTCAGTATGCGGGGCTCGCGGCGTTGGAGACGCCCGTGGGACATCTGCGGGACGAGTACCGCCGCAAGCGAGATTTGCTCGTCGGTCAGCTCAGTCCGCGGTTTCGCCTGGTTCCACCGGGCGGCGCGTTCTTCGCGTTCGCCCAGGCCCCTTGGGGAAGCGGCGAGGCGTTCGTCTCCGCCGCGATCGAACACAACGTGCTGGTGATCCCCGGCAAGGTCTTCAGCCGCCGCGATACCCATTTTCGCATCTCGTTCGCCGTCGCGGACTCGCGGTTGGAACAAGGAATCGCGATTCTCAATCGACTGGCCGAACGGGGCAAATGATCGAATACAACAGCAAAGTCTGGCTGCGGCATGTCTTCGACTTTCACAAGGTCGACACGTTCCGCGCGCTCTTCCCCGAGACGTTGCTGGTGGCCGGCTACACCGCAGTGGTCGTGCTGCTGGAGCGGAGTGTCTCCCGCGTCTGGACCGACGCGGACTTGCTCCGATCGCTCAGCAGCATCACCACGATGCACACGCTGTTGGGGTTCATCATTTCGATCCTGCTGGTGTTCCGCACGAATTCTGCGTACGACCGGTGGTGGGAGGCGCGCAAGCATTGGGGGGCCTTGGTCAACGTTTCCCGCAACCTGGCGATCAAGCTACAGGCGTTTTTGCCGCCCTCGTACCTGGCCGAACGAGCATTTTTTGCCGGCGCCATCGGCGATTTCGCTGTGGCCCTCAAGGATCATCTGCGCGGCGTCGTGAAGCCGGAGTCGCTCGAGCAATTCCGCGAGTTATCCGGCGCGACGAGCGATCCGCCTCACGTTCCCAGCACGATCGCGGCCGCGATGTACGCTCGCCTGGCAGCATTGAATGCAACGGGGGCACTCCCCGGCGAGAAGCTCTTTGTGATCGATCGCGAAATGGCGGCGTTCGTCGATATCCTGGGCGCCTGCGAGCGAATTCGCAATACGCCGATTCCATACAGTTACAACATCTTTCTCAAGAAGTATCTGTTCTTCTATATCGTCACCCTGCCGATCGGGTTTGCCGCGCTCTTTCACTACTGGGCGATTCCGCTGATCGGGTTCTTGTTCTACGTGTTGGTCAGTATGGAAATCATTGCCGAAGAGATCGAAGATCCGTTCGGCGCCGATCCGAACGATCTGCCCACCGATCGGCTGGCGGCGATGATCCGCAGCGACGTGAAAGTGCTATTGCGGTCGATCACGCCAAGGGCGTAATCCACTTGAGTGGACAGTTTGGACTCGACGCTCCCCACCGTCATTCCTGCGGAGGCAGGAATCCACCGGCGTTGGCATCCTGCCCTGTTGGATTCCGGGTCTCCGCCCGAAATGGCGGAATTGAATATGGCATTAATTCAAGAGACTTCCGCAATCTCAAATCGTCGCGCTCGTGCTCAATGAAACGGTGCTCGCAATGTTCATCGGGATTTTCGAGTACGAGTACGAGTACGAGTACGAGTACGAGCAGGATAGAGGAATGACACGGCCACGCTCCGCCGGCAGTCGATTATCGCCGCGCGAGTCAAATTGCCCCAGTGAAAAAGGTTGCGATTCTGGCGCAAAGAGGAATTCCGACTTTCTCGGCGCGGCATGCCTGCCGAAACCGGCGCGGATGCGTAAAATGAGCGTCCACGCATCGTCGGCAAGCAGTGCGTTTTTTCATCTACCGACTTGAGATCCATGTCAGCATCCACCATGGCGGCAGATCGTCCGCAGAATTCCGACGCCAGCTCGGCGAAACGCCCCGCGACGGAGCAGCCGATGATCGAGGCGGATCGGCTGTCGAAGTTCTATGGGATTTTCGCTGCGACGCGCGAAGTCTCGTTCAAGGTGTATCGCGGCGAGGTCGTCGCGTTCCTGGGTCCGAACGGCGCTGGCAAGAGCACCACGATGAAAATCTTGACCGGCTACCTCTCCGCTTCGGAAGGCGTGGCGCGGATCGCCGGCTACGACATGTCGATCGATCGGCAACGCGGATCTCAGCATCTGGGATACCTGCCCGAGACCGGTCCGCTGTATCCCGACATGACGCCCTTTACGCTGTTGACGTTTTTTGCCGAGGCCCGCGGGATGGGGAAACGCCAAAAGCGGGAGCGGATCGAAGCCGTGGTCGACCTCTGCGCGTTGAGCAGCGTGATTCACAAGCCGATCAACAAGCTCTCCAAGGGTTTCCGACAACGCGTGGGGATGGCCCAGTCGCTGCTGCACGAACCGGACGTGTTGATCATGGACGAGCCGACGTCGGGGCTCGATCCGAACCAGATCCGCGGGGTCCGCGAGACGATGCGGCGTTTAGGGAAGGACAAGACCATTTTGTTATCGACGCACATCCTGCAGGAGGTGCAGGCCATGGCGGACCGCGTGATTCTGATCAACGAGGGGCGCAAAGTCTACGACGGGTTGTTGGCCGACTTGGATCCACGCGGGATCGGTCTGGACAACGTCTTCGCCGAATTGACTGGGCATGCCGCGGAAAATGGAGAGGCAGGTTAGACGCGATGCTGGCGCTCGTTGAATTCTTGTACATGGTCGGAATCGACCTGCTGTTCCTGGCGGTGTTGTTCCTGGTGATGCTGCCATTGGGGATGTATCGCCAGGCGGCGTTTGCCGTGATGAAGCGGAATTTTTCCGGCTATTTCAGCAACCCGACCGGGTACGTCTTTCTCTGCTTGTTTGTGGCGCTCACCTCGTTTGCGGCGTTTTGGCCGCACGAGTTCTTCACGACGAACCTGGCGAATTTTGGCCAGCTCAACCGGTTTCTCCCCTACATCATGCTGGTCTTCATCCCGGCGATCACGATGAGCATTTGGGCGGAGGAACGGCGGCAAGGGACCGACGAATTGTTGTTGACCTTGCCCGCGCACGACTTCGATATCGTGATTGGCAAGTATTTCGCTGCGGTGTTGATCTTCACGGTCAGCCTGATCTTTTCGCAGTTGTCGAATTACGCGGTGTTGTTGGCGCTCACCGGTGGAGAACTGGATACCGGTCTGTTGTTCTCGACGTATCTCGGGTACTGGTTCATTGGATTGGCGATGCTGGCGATCGGCATGGTGGCCAGCTTTCTGACGAACAACTTGACCGTCGGCTTCATTTTTGGGGCGGCGTTCAACGCCCCTTTGGTCTTCTTTTCCAACGCGGATGTCATCGTCTCCAACCGCAGTTTCGTGCACGGGTTGGAAGAGTTTTCGCTGTTGCAACGGTTTGAGCCGTTTGGCCGCGGACTGATCGCGTCGCCCTCGATCATTTACTTCCTGGGAATCATGGTCCTGGGGGTCTACTTGAGTCTGATCCTGATCGGGCGGCGGCACTGGTTAGGAGGACGCGACGGAACGTCGATGCTGGGGCACTACGTCGTGCGAGCCTTCTTCTTGGTGGTCGCTCTGCTGGCGGTGGTCGTGATCGTCCAGTACAGCCCGCTCAATCGTCTCAGGATCGACGTCTCGCGAGAGAAAGTCAGCACACTGTCTCCGTCGACTCGGACGATCTTGGAGCGGCTGCGGGGGGAGTCGGATGCGGAGCCGATCGTGATCGACGCCTACGTCGGCGCGGCGATACCGACCGAGTTCGTGCGGACGCGGTACGATCTGGTCAATTTGTTGCGGGAGTTCGACGTCTTGGGGGGAAACCGTATCCAAGTCCATCTGAACACGGGGCTGGAGCCGTTTTCGCAAGAGGCGATCGGCGCCGAGAAACGCTTTGGGATTCGAGCGGTGCCGGTGGTGAGCGAATCGCGGGGGGCCCGGCGGGAGGAACAAGTCATTCTGGGAGCGGCGTTTTCCAGCGGACGGCAGCGCGACGTGATCCGCTTTTTTGCCGAAGGGACGCCGGTGGAATACGAGTTGATCCGCGCGGTCGATTCGGTGGCGCGGACCAAGAAGAAGACTCTCGGCGTCGTGCAGACCGACCTTTTTCCGCTGGGGCAGATGATCCGCCAGGAGGGGCAGATCATGCAGATCCCGCAGTTGGCGGTGTTGGGGGAGTTGGCCAAACAATACAACCTGGAGTTGGTGCAAGCGTCGACGAAAATTCCTTTGTGGGTTGAGGACGACGCCGGGAAGCCGATCGCCCGGAAGTACGACGTGTTGCTGGCGATCCAGCCCTCCAAGATGGCGCCGCTGGAGCTGGACAATTTGATCGAGGCGATTCAGAGCGGCCAGCCGACCGCGATTTTCGAAGACCCGCTGGTGTACAACGTCCGGTCGCAGGACCCGACGGCGGTATTTCAGGGACAACCGACTCCGTTGGGGACGATGTTTCCCCGCCAGATCAATCGAGTCGCGGCGGAGGGCGCCTACATCGAAAAGTTGTGGGAAGTGCTGGGGATCGACGTGACAGTCGAGAAACGTCGTGTGCAGGGGGAGTCCCAGAAGTTCCCTTGGGTGATTTGGAAGACGGCGAACCCCTACCAAAAAAGTCGGGCGCTGGATGTGCGCGAATTGTTTATCGTCCGCGACGACAGCGCTCAAGTCGATTGGATCGACGGCGACGATCCTGCGACGCGCGGGATCGAGGAGTTGTATTTCCCCTACCCCGGGCAGGTGGCCCAGAAAGCCGGGGGCGGCACTCAATTTATCCCGCTCGTGAGCTCGGGACCCGCCGGAAAAATCAGCATCCTGGATCTGATGACGGCCCGCGACCAGAACCAGTTGGAAGCTGCCGAAGGTCTGGCAGACAGCGAGTACGTGTTTGCGGCTCGGGTCACCGGCGGCGGCGTCGGCGGCGAGTTGCGTCCCGGGGAGGAGTCGCCGATCAACGTCGTCTATGTGGCGGACATCGACTTCTTAGGAGACAGCGTTTATCTGTTGTGGAACAATCCGTCGCTGGGTGGGAATATTGAATACCGCTTCGACAACGTAGCGTTCTTCAACAACATCGTCGACTCGCTGGCCGGGGAATCCGATTTTCTGTTGACCCGCAGCCGGCGGATCCGGCATTCCACCTTGCGGTATGTGGAGGCGACCACCGAAGAGGCTTTGGACGAAGTCTTTCGAAACGAACAGGAATTCGAAAAGCAATTCAACAATGCGGTGCTGGAGCTGAATCAGGAAGTGCAACAGGCGGTCGAGCCGCTGCGCCAGTCGATCGCGGAGTTGCAACAGCGGCAGGCAGCGGGGGAGGCGATTGACCAGGCGTCGTTGGATGCCAAAGTCAAGTTGTTGCAGCAGACGGAACAAGAACAGATGGCGAAGCAGCAGCGGCAGCAAGAAGAATTCAGCAACGAGTTGAACGAGAAGAAGCGGGCGATTCGATTGGACGCGGAGTTGGAGATTCAGAAGATCCAACGGGGTTTCAAGTTGGCCGCGGTGGTTCTGCCGGTGATCCCGCCGTTGTTGCTGGGGCTGATGGTCTTCGCCCGGCGCCGGCTGCGAGAGCGCGAGGGGATTGCCAAGGCTCGCCGCTTGAAATAGTTCCTTGGGTTGCAGGGGAAAACTACGTGAGACAACAGTTCTTGACAACCTTGATCATGGGCCTGGTCGCGGGGACCTTGGGGCTGGTGGCCGCGATTTATTATCCCTGGCCCCAAGCCGCGGCGATCGGTCAACGGGTGAACGAGCCGCTCTTCGCTGAATTGAAGACCGGCGATGTCCGCAATATTTCCGTGACGTCGGTTCGCTCGGGAGAGTCGCAGCCGACTGTCGTGCAGTTGCGGCGAGTTCGCGATCAATGGGTGATTCCCTCGGCGAACAATTATCCGGCGGGGAATTCGGCGTTGATCGGCGAGATCAACAACGCCCTCAGCCAAGCGATCGTCCTGGAAGTCGTGACCGATGAAGAAGGTCGGCACCAGTTTTATGGTGTGATCGACCCGGATTCGGCGGGGGAAGCGGGCGCTGCCGGGGCCGGCGCCAAGTTCACTTTGGCCAACGGAGAGAACGAGCCGTTGGCCAGTCTGATCGTCGGTGAACGAGTCGGTCAGGAAGCGACGCAACGGTTCGTCCGAATCGCCGGTCAGCCCGCTGTGTACGTCGCCGAGTTCAATCCGAATTTGCTGGCGACACGGCTGGCGGATTGGGCGGACCATAATTTGCTGGCGCTGAAGACCTCCGCAATCGGTCCTGGATTCGACGTGGCGGCGATCACGATCGACCACTACGCGATACCGGACGACGAGTTTGCCAGCGGGACCGGCCGGCGGAATTATGGTTTTCGACTGCGACTGGAGCGATCGGAGTCGGCCTGGCAGGTTGGGCAATGGTTGAAGCCGAACGCCAGCGGCGAACTGGCGCCTCAGGAGATCACGGGGAATCTCGCACAGGCCGGGTTGGCTCGGGTGGTCGGCACGCTCCTCCAGATTCCTTTTGACAATGTGATTCAAGTTCCGGACGCCGCCCGGCAGGCGTTGACTGCGTCCGATCAAGGCGGCGATCTCTCGACGCTGTCCAATTATGGATTTCGTTGGAATGCGACTTCGGGAGGGGGCGAAATCGAATCGTCGCAAGGTGGGGTGAGCGTTTCCACACCGGACGGACTGGAGTTGACTCTGCATTTGGGACGGCAGATGGAGCCGCTGGCGGGAAGCGTCCAGCCGACCGTGGCGGCGTTGTTGACGGCTCGCGTCAATCCCGAGACCTTTCCCCAGCCTCTCGAGCCCGAGGCCGCGGCGGGCGACGAGGCTCGGCGGGAATACGACCGAAGCGTCAAGCGCCGGGAGGACAGTCTCGGCGCCGCCACCCGCGCGGCTTCACAATTCAACGAGCGTGCGGCGGCGTGGCTTTACTTCATCCCTCAGGCCGCGGCGGACGCGTTACGGCCGAATGAAGAAGACATGTTGCAACGCTAGATATTTGACACGCAGGAGCAGGGCCGATGACAAACAGCGACAGAGTGGCCCGACGCTCCGCGTCGGGACGCACAACCCCATCCCAAATCGTCGCGATCGGACTGGGCACCTGTTCGAAGCCCCGACGCGGAGCGTCGAGTCACTCTGAACGACGCCGAGCGTCGAGCTGCTCTGGGTTGGCGATGCTCATGCTGGCGTGGTGGTGCGGGGGGCGGGGCGCCGCAGCGGACGAGCTTCCTCCACGAATCACGATCGGGACGTGGAATCTGGAATGGTTCTACGATCACTATCGCGGCGACAATCAGAGCGACCTGGCCAAACAGATGTCCGCTCCGTCGCCTGAGGAGTGGCAATGGCGGCTGGAGACGATCGGTCAGGTCGTTGCCGAGATGAACCCCACGATACTGGCGTTGCAAGAGGTCGAGAATCGGGACGTCGTCTATCGTCTCTGCCGGCACTTGGAGGAACGCTACCAACTGAAATATCGCATCGCCTTCATTCCCGGATATGACTTTTTTACCGAACAGCAGGTTTGCCTGATCTATCAGTCGGGTTTGGTGGCGTATACCCGCCGCGAGCAGTCCTCCGAGATGTTCGCCAGCGACGAGTATCGCAATGTGCAGAAGCACTTGTTTGCCGACTTCGAGTGGGGAAGCGGCGCTGATCTGCAGCGGTTGAAGCTGGTCAACGTGCATTTCAAGGCGACGCCCGAATCCGCCGACATTCGGCAGCGGCAGGCGCGATTGATCCGGCATTGGTTGGAAGCGGACCTCGCCGCTGGTGTGCACGTCGTCGCGCTGGGCGATTTCAATTCCGAGGAGTTTTATGGTCGCGAGCAGGCAGGATGCGAGATGCTGATTCTGCGGCAGCCGACGCCGGAGAGTACTCCCCTCCACGATTTGACCCAGTTTCTTTCCCCTGAGCGGCAGTTCACCCACATGATCGACCGGGCGTTTGACCGAATCCTGGTCAGTCCCAACTTGAAGGAAGACGAACCCGAACGGCGCGATTTGGTGTTCACCACGATCCGCAATTATCGCGAAGCGGTGATCCGAGGCGAAAAAGATCTGGACCATCGCGATGTGTACTACCAAATTCCGCAGGCGGAGCGGGACGTCAGCGATCATTACCCGTTGTTGGCCGAATTTGTCGTGCAATAGCGAGACAGAGCTTGGGCCTTTCCCTTAACAAACGATGGGCCATTCCCCTTACGATGGGCCATTTCCCTTCCGATGAACTTTTCCCGTTACGATGGACCATTCCCCTTACGATGGACCATTCCCGTTACGATGGACCATTCCCCTTCCGATGGACTTTTCCCGTTACGATGGACTTTTCCCCTTCTTACCCTCTCTCCCGTTGCGGGGGAGAGGGCAGGGTGAGGGGGAAGAGGCATATTTAGTTACGCTGTATGAATGAAGTGGCGGCCGAACTCAATTTCGATGGGATCGTGGGTCCGTCGCACAACTACGCGGGGCTGGCGTACGGCAACGTCGCTTCGGCGACTTACAAGAACACGGTTTCGAATCCGCGAGCCGCTGCCTTAGAGGGACTGGAGAAGATGCGACGGGTGGCCGCTTTGGGTGTTCCCCAGGCGGTGCTGCCTCCGCTGCGGCGACCGCGGCTGGAGTTGTTACGCGCCTGCGGTTTTTGCGGAGAGCCCGGCCAGTTGATTGCGGGGGCGGCGGAATCGGCGCCGGAGCTACTCGCCGCCAGCTACAGCGCCTCGAACATGTGGACCGCCAACGCGGCGACGGTCTCTCCGTCGGCGGACTGCGTGGACGGCCGGTTGCATTTGACCGTGGCAAACTTGGTGAGCACCTTGCATCGTGCGGTCGAGGCCGATTCGACGTATCGAATGCTCAAATTTCTGTTGGCCTCGGGGGAGCATTTTGAGGTCCATCCGCCGTTGGGCCCGGGACTGGCGTTGTCCGATGAAGGCGCCGCCAATCACACTCGACTCTGTGCAGCCGCCGGCGAGCCCGGAATTGAATTATTCACTTTTGGTCGAGCGGCGCTCCGCAGCGAGGGGCCGGCCCCGCAAAAATTCCCCGCGCGGCAGACGTTGGAAGCCTGCCAGGCGATTGCCCGCCGCCACGGGCTCCGCCCGGAGAACACGATTTACCTGCAGCAAGACCCGGCCGCTATCGACGCGGGAGTTTTTCACAACGACGTGATCGCCGTGGGAAATCGCGACCTTCTGTTGCTGCACCAGCGAGCCTACCTCGATCAGCCGGCGGCCTTGGAGAGTCTGCGGAAGAAATTCGCGGCGACCTGTGGAAAGCCGTTGCAGGTGATCCAGATCAACGAGTCGGAACTCGGTTTGACGGAAGCGGTTCGAAGCTACCTGTTCAATAGTCAACTGCTGACACTGCCCAACGGAGAAATGGCTTTGGTCTGCCCGCAAGAATGCCGCCAGTTGCCCGCGGCCGAACGCTGCCTCAAGCGAATATTGGCCGAGTCGAATCCGATCTCTCACGTGATCCCCGTCGATTTGAGGCAAAGCATGCAGAACGGCGGCGGGCCCGCGTGCTTGCGGCTGCGGGCCGTTTTGACCGCCGCACAGCAAGCCGCCTTACATCCGGGCATCATGTACAGTCCGGAATTGCATACGCGGTTGGCGGCCTGGGTTGAGCGACATTATCGCGACCGCCTGTCACCGCGCGATTTGGCAGACCCTGCCCTGCCCCGCGAAATCGAAGATGCGCTGGTCGAGCTAGCCGACCTCCTGCAAATTCCCATCGAAATTGTCCTGGATCGTTAGAGTCGCACGACGCTCCGCGTCGTGACTCCCCCCTTCCTCCCTCTCCCCTCCCCCCTCCCCTTGTTCCGCTCGACCCTCTCTGATGGAGGATGAAGCGAATTGTGTTGTGATCGTTGCTTTACGCTGTGGATCGCGATCTTGTATGAACTTACCGAGTCCACCCGCAGCGAATCTCAATCGCCATTGGGGCGATATGGCGGCGATCGCGACCTCGACGATGTGGGGGATCAACATCCCCTTGACGAAGTGGGCGATTGGCGGGATGCATCCCCTGGCATTCAATGGAATTCGCCTGGCGATGGCGGCGATGACACTGGGCGCGTTTGTTTGGTTGCAGGGGCAATGGCGGAAATCGGATTCCCCCAACGGGTCGGCGGTTTCCTGGAATCAGGTTCCCTGGCGGCGGGTGCTGCTGTTTGCGCTGCTGACCGGCCTGGTGTACCAACTGCTGTTCATCACCTCCGTCGAACGGACCACCGCTGGTAACGCGGCACTGCTCCTCTCATCGATGCCGATGTGGACGGCGATTCTGAGCTTTTTCCTGGCGGGCGAACGGATGCGTCCCTTGGCCTGGATCGGATTGGCGATTACTTTTTTCGGCACCGCCATCGTGATTCTGGCGGGAGGTTCGCTCGATTTGCGCTCGCAATACCTGATGGGGAATCTCTTGATGATCGCGGCGGCGATCGCCTGGGCTTGGGGAACGGTGATCAGCCGCGGGGTCCTGCATTCTTTGGGCCCGATCCGTTTGACGTTTCTCGCGGGCGTTCTGACCGCGCCGGTGCACCTGGCGATTGCCGGTCCGCAACTCGCCGGGGGTGTGCAGGCGATGGGGAGTTGGCCGGTGCTGCTGTCGGTGGTGTACTCAGGAGTCTTTTCCACGGGACTGGCCTACGTGACTTGGAACTATGGTGTGCGGCAACTGGGGGGCTCACAAGCCGCGGTGTATCAAAACCTGGTGACGTTGATCGCGGTGGTTGGAGGTTGGTTGTGGCTGGGCGAGTCGATCCGGTGGGGGCAGATTTTCGGCGGCATCGCGATTGTGGCGGGGTTGCTCGTGATGCGGCGCGGCCGCCGGAGTCCAAGTTGATGGCACGGAGTAGGGTTCCCCGACTCGCCGCACCCCACTCTTACTCTTACTCTTATTCCTAACTCCTACTCCTACTCCTACTCGTACTCGTACTCGTACTCGTACTCGTACTCCTACTCCTACTCCTACTCCTACTCCTACTCGTACTCGGTTCTTTCCTCAATCCGAATACGAGTACGAGTACGAGTAGGGCTTCCTTGTCCGGGCTTCCTTGTAGGGCTTCGTTGTCCGGGGTCCGGCGTCCAATGGGATTTTGTGCGAAAACGAGCAGGATTCGTGCGACGCACGCCGTTGACGGCTGAACCCATCTGCGAATACACTATTTCCAAGCGCCAAGTAGGTCTCCTGGGTCCTACCGCTGGCCAAGACAGTTGAGTGCACACCAATTTGAAATCAGGAATTGAGCCATGATCAAAGGCATCTTGGGTCGTAAAGTCGGCATGACGCAAGTCTACGACGAGTCTGGTACGGCCATCCCCGTGACGGTAATTGAGGCCGGTCCGTGTCATGTTCTGCAGGTTCGCAATCAGGAAAATGACGGCTACGGCGGAATCCAATTGGGATTTGTCGATAAGCCGCGGCGAAGTGCGTCTCGCAGCGAGCGTGGCCACGTCACGAGCTTGGGGAGCAAACGATCGAAAGCCAAGGCGGCTGCCGGAGTCGAGGCGACTTCCAAGGCCGATTGCGAACCGAAGCGATTTGTTCGCGAGTTCCGCGGCGATCCCGCGGGATACGCCGTCGGCCAGGTCGTCACGGTGGAACAACTGGCGGAAGTGAAGGCTGTGGACGTGGCGGGGACCACCAAGGGGCGTGGGTACTCCGGTGTGATGAAGCGGCATAACTTCAAAGGCCAGCGGGCTACCCACGGTGTCAAGAAAGTGCACCGGCACTTGGGGTCATCGGCTTCGCTGGCGGCTTGGCGGGGCGGCGGTCGTTCCAAGAAGGGGAAGAAGATGCCGGGGCAATACGGCGCCACCCGTGTGACGATGCGGAATTTAAAGTTGGTGCGAGTCGATGCGGAAAACAATTTGCTGTTGGTGCGGGGAGCGATCCCCGGACCGAACGGCGGCCTGGTGATCGTACGAGAGACCAATAAGGTTGGCTAAGCCTCCTCGCAAGTCTTCTGGAAAAAACCCTCGACACGGTTCGGATCCCCGCGGCTCGAACCGTGTTTCGCATTCTGCCGGGGTCTACCATGTTCCCGAGAACCTGAACGGTGAAACGCTGGCAGGCTGCGTCCGGCAATTGTTGGAGATCTCCTGGGGGGATGCCCGCAGCCTGGTGCAGTCGCGGCGGATCCAAGTCCACGGAAACCTGGCGATCGATCCGGCTCGGCGCCTGGCGACCGCCGACGTGATTCACGTTCTGCCGCATTCATTGGCGGCTCCCCCGACGACCTCCGATGTCCGGATCCGCCACATCGATCCGCACCTGGTGGTGGTGGAGAAGCCGGCGGGGATGACCACGGTCCGGCATCCCGAGGAGAAAAATTGGCCGGCGCGGCGGCGGCAATTGCAGCCGACCTTGGAGGAATCACTCAATCGGATCATCGCCAAACGCGAGCGAACCGGCGCGAGGGGCGCACCGCGCGTCCGCCCAGTGCATCGTCTGGACCGCGATACCAGCGGCCTGATGGTGTTCGCGCGGACCGTTCCGGCCGAGCGAGGGTTGGTACAGCAGTTCAGCAAGCACACGATCACCCGCCGCTACTTGGCGATTGTGGCAGGGCATATCGGAGCGCAGCGGATCGAGTCGACGTTGGTGCGCGATCGCGGCGACGGTCGACGGGGGAGCGGCGAAGACGAGTCGGGGAAGCGGGCGGTGACACATGTCCATCCGCTGGAGCGGCTGGCGAACCACACCTTGGTGGAATGCCGTCTGGAAACCGGCAGGACGCATCAGATTCGGATCCATCTGGCCGAGCAAGGGCACCCGGTCTGCGGGGAAAAAGTCTACCGGGCCGGGAAATCGTTTCGGGAGAATGTGCCGGACAACAGCGGCGCACCGCGGTTGGCGCTGCACGCCACGGAGCTGGGGTTTGTGCACCCGATCAGCGGCGAGTCGCTGCATTTTGAAATGCCGCTCCCCAAAGAGCTGGCGGCACTCTTGCGGCGGTTGCGCTAGTGCCGCCTTCCAACCGTTGGGGGTGGCCGGTCGGTTCCAAGAGGGTGTGGCGCGCAAGGTATTCGCAATCCGCGGCGCGGTTGGGGTGGCTGCCCGTTAATATTGGTGGGATCGTTTCAACCGCACGATTCGTGGGGATTCGGGAACGAATGGAGGCCGTTCGGACTCGGTTATTCGGCGCGGAATTTGCCGAAACGTCGTGACTCGACCACAATGAGGAATTGGCAGGCGGGGCTTAAGAAGGCGGTTTGGACTTGGAAATTCTCACCACGATGTCGGAATCGCGATCAGGTCCTGGCGATGAATCGAGCCGGCGCGAAGGGCGGTTTAAGAGCGGCTTCTGGTCGGATTTGGGGATCGAGGTCCAGATCAGCGGTCCCGAAGGGGAACGCACGGTGCGACTGGATCAGCCGTTTGCCCGAGTCGGCTCGCATCCCCGCTCCGAGGTGGTCCTGGACGATCCCAAAGTCGCCCGCCGGCATCTCTATTTTCATGCCACGCCGGCCGGTGTGTACTGCATCGATTTCGAGTACCGCAAGTCGTATGGGCACCGTGTCGACTACTGGGTGAGCCAGACCCACGGCGTCCAGGTCGGTCCGTATCGGTTGCGGGTGCAAACGCTTCCGCACCCATCGGCGGCCGCGAAACGCGATCGCGCTTGGAATACTCGCATCCCCGATGTATGGAAGCAAACGCCGGTCCTGACCTTTGTTCATCAAGGGAAGTTGATGGGGCGTTACCCGATTCGGCGGCGGCTCGTTTCGATCGGCCGGCACAAGCTGAATAACGTCCGCTGCAAGGCGCGTTCGGTGTCCGACTTCCATGCAATTGTCTATTGGGAGCAGGATCAGCTGTGGGTGATTGACCTATTCTCCGCCGGCAAGACCCAGTTGTTCAACGCAGAGATCGACGTTTCCGATTTCCATCGCCAGACAAAACTGCGTTTGGGGAGAGTTTCCGTCTCGCATTCCTGGACCGATGATTGGCAGGCGGTGATCCTTCAGTACAAGACGTTGTGGGAATCGACCCGCGACCAAGCAATTCAACAGTCGAAGGTGATTTCCCGCGAGCCGGTTGAGGGTGCGAGCGACCCTGTGACTTCAGGTTCCGCGCGGCTGGAGCGGCCTCAGGGGTTGCTGCCCTCCGACGACGCGGCTGGAACACGTGCCGCGGCGGCAGCCTTAGCGGCAGCCCGCACGGAGTTGGACTCGCTGCACACGGAGCTGGGGGGCGCTCGTGCGGAGCTTGCCAAGGTCCGTACCGAGCACCAGGCAACGCTGGAAACACTTGGACGTACCGAGTTGGAAAACCGGCGGCACGTGGCGGAAGTCGATTCGCTGCGGGACGAGCTGTCGCGTCGGGAGGTCGAACGCGATCATCTGCGGCAGAACTTGACCTCGAAGGCCGAGGAGAATCGGCGGCGGCTGGTGGCCGAGTTGGATTCGGTTCGCGACGAGCTGGCGCTGCGGGTGGCCGAAAGTGAGCAACTCCGGCAATCGGTGACTGCCGAGGTGGAGGCGGAACGGGCGCGGCACGCTGCGGAACTGAAGTCATTACGTGACGAGTTGGCGCTGCGAGTGGCCGAAAGTGAGCAACTCCGGCATTCGGTGACTGCCGAGGTGGAGGCGGAACGGGCGCGGCACGCTGCGGAACTGAAGTCATTACGCGACGAGTTGGCGCTGCGAGTCGCCGAAAGTGAGCAACTCCGGCAATCGGTGCCCCGCCAGATCGAGGCGGAACGAGCGAAGCATGCTGCGGAGCTAGAATCAATTCATGACGAATTGGCCCAGCGGGAGTCCGATGCGAAGCAACTCGAACAAGCGTTGGCCCACAATGCGGAGACGGAGAGGGCGCAGCACGCCGCGGAACTGAAGTCGCTCCGTGATGAATTGGCGCTGCGAGTCGCCGAGAGTGAGCAACTCCGGCAATCGGTGACCCGCCAGGTGGAATCGGAACGTGCGCAGCACACGGCGGAACTGGAGGCATTGCGAGGCGAAGTGGCCTTGCGGGAAAACGAGCGCGACCAGCTACAACGCACATGGATTGCGAAAGTGGACGAAGTGCGGAAGCGATACTCGACGGAGGCGGAAGCGTTGGGTGTCGAGCTGGCCGAGTTGAGGACGGAGTGCGATCGCCTGCGGGC